>NZ_JAMYNR010000005.1:0-297296 GCF_040319155.1 Mesorhizobium sp. M0954
TCGGAGCGGATGGCGGCGGGCAGGCCGCGCTCCCTGAACAGCCGCACGAAGGCCTCGATGACCGGCGTCTCCTTTGTCGATTCAAGCGCTTCGCAGGCGAGCACATAGCGCGAGATCTGGTCGGTGACCGTCAGGGGGTAACAGTAGCTACCGTTGCCGAGCCTGAACTCCCCCTTGAAGTCGGTGCACCACAGATCGTTAGGGGCGGCGGCTTGCGACAATGGCGTGCCCACGGCCTTGCTCGCCCGGTTCCTCTTGCGGGCCTGGCTCACAAGGCCGTGACGGTCGAGCACGGCATGCACGGTGCTTTTGGCCGGGATACGCACATCATCGGCGAGCTTCCTGACCAGCAACTCCCTGATCTTGCGAGCGCCCCAATGCGGCTTCTCGCGCTTGGTCTCGACGATCAGCCGCTCGATCTGCTCGGGCAACTGGTTGGCGTACCTCACCGGCCGCCGCGAGCGGTCGCAAAGCGCCTCCAGCCCTTCCTCCCTATAGCGGTTGAAGATCTTGTAGCCAGTCTTGCGCGAAATCCCGAAATCCCGGCACACATCGCTCATGCCTTCTCCCTCGAGAAGGCGGGCAACGAAATGTAGACGTTCCTCCATCACCGAACACTCTCTCCACGGCATCAACACCTCCGGCCAAAAGCCAAAAGTGTTACCCATGTGTCCGGTACAAAACGTCACCTATGTCTCAGGCCGCGCAGCGCGCCTGCTTCAACCAGCGCTCAGCCGAGTGGAAAAGCTGACGCCACCGAGACGAGGGCGAGCATTGCCAGCACGATCCCCGCCGCCCGACAGATGACGCGATGATGCCGCACCGCGGCAGCGCGCACGAGAGGACGCGAAAGCGCTACGGCCAGGAATCCGTACCAGCCTATGTCGATGATGGCGACGATGGCCGCGACCATCAGCATCTCGTTCGAGGTCCGGATCGGCAGCATCAGCCCCATGAAGGCGACGGCGAAGAAAGTGGCGGTTTCAGGCGAGAGAATGCTGATGAGAAACCCGCCGGCAAACAATCCGGCCTGCCGAGGCGCTTCGCCGATGGCCGGCGGCGCCGTTCTGGCGATGCGCAGGGCCATCCAGCCCAGGACGGCCGCACCGGCGATCTTGACCGCCGGCACCGACAGCGACCCGGAAAGATGAACGGCGCCAAACGCCACCAGGACCGCCAGCACGGCGGTACCGGCGCCGATCCCGGTCACCAGCGGGATCGTCCTGCCAAAGCCGTGCAAGGAGGCAAGGCTGCCGGTCGCGAGGCCAATAGGGCCTGGCGTGATCATGATCACCGTATATGCCGCCAGGAATTGCAGCATCGCCGTCGACAGAATAAGCGAACTTGACATGCCAGTCTCCCGTTTGCTGCGCCGGTTACAGATTAGAGAAGAATCACCGTCGCGCTCCCACTCCCTATTTCTCACCATGCGACGCTAAAATGCTTAGATGTTTCCAGATTTACTTTCCAAATAGAAGAATATCCCCGCGTGCCCAAAGCAGGTAACAGACGAGAAGCGTCGCAGGCATTGCGAGAGCCTGGATCTGATCGGTGCGAGCGTCAGCAATGACGCGGGCGACTTCGGTCGCCGTGACGATGATTGCCGGAAAGCGGCTGAGCAGTACCGAAAGGCGGAAGAGCTCCGGCACTTTAAGGCCGAAGAGCACCACGCCATGCGCGCCGAGCCTGAAGGCGCTGCCGAACTTGCCCACGGCATGGAGCAACCCCGATGTCACGACCAGGATTGGATTGCCGACGAGCAGCAGACTTGACCCGAGCACCAATGACCCGGTGCCGGACAGAAAATCTGCGCGCTGTATTGCCGACGGGTCGAGATGTCCGTTGCTGAGGGCGCGATGATACTCCTCGCCGCTGCGCAAGAAGATGGCGCTCGCCACCAGCAGCGCCAGTGAGTTCCAGCCGCCGGCGAGGTCGTGGCCGAACATTAGAGGCGCGGCGAAAGTGCTGCTCGCCTCGGTTAGCGCCAGCCGAATCTGCATGAACATGGCCATGCCGAGGCCCAGCACATTGCCGGCAATATAACAGCCTCCGGGTCCTGAAAGCCGCACCGCGACCGCTTGTGCCAATCGTTGTCCTGGCCAGCGCCGCTGGGCATCCGCTTTTTCGCTTGCCGACATCGCCCCTGCTCCTGGTACGATCCGCCCCAGCGACGGACGCCGGCGGCGGCCCCCGTTCCGCCGCCGTTGCCCGCCTTCTTCCCCCGGATCGTGAAGGCGTCGTGGTGTTGGGAGGTCCATCCACGCTGCGAGCAGAAGCCTACGCGGAGCGGCGGGCGTGCAAATCGGTACCGCCACCCATTTTTAGGCGGTCGATTTCCCAGTTTTCGCGGAAATTTTGCTGTGGGAACTACCCAGAGCCTGTTCCATCTCGACAGAATCGGCTGGGATCATGATCCAGTCTGGTGCGGTTCCAGCGGATGGGTGCCCGTCAACAGCCACGGCTCGCCTCGCAGGCGCAGGAGGATTTCCATGCGGTTTGCGGCATTGAGCTTGCCGAGCAGCGAGGAGACGTGATGCTCGATCGTGCGGGGCGAGCGCGACAGATGTCGCGCGACCTCCTTGTTGCTGATGCCCTGGGCGATCAGGGCGAGCACCTTCTGCTCGTGCCGTGTCAGGCCGAGTGGATGGCGGCGAGCTGCCGCATAGGGTCCGCGCTGCACCTTCGGCAGCAGGCCTGACAGGCCCTGACGCTGCGCAAGCTTGCGCGCGAGCGCCGCGGCCGCGGGCGCGTCGATCTGGTCGAGCATCGCCACGGCGCGAGCGAGCGCCGCCCCCGCATCCGCCCCACGAACCTGCATGAGGGAAAGCGCTGCCTCATAGGGCAGCGACAAACGCGTCCACTCCGCCGCGGCGGTCTGCGGATCGCCGAGAAGCTCGGCGGACCAGGGCGAGGGAATCGGCGCCGATTGCGCCGGCAGCGACCCGGGCATTCCGCATCGACGCCACCAGACCGACAATTCGCCAAGGTCCCGGGGGCGGAAATTGTCGAGGTTCATAGCCGCCAGCTCGGTAAGCTGCGCGTGGCTGGCGCCGACATCCTCGGCAAGCCAGGCCGCCTCCGCCAGCGCCAGGCGAACCGGGACGATACGCTGCGGCTCGCCGGTCGTCTGGCCCTCCACAAGCGCGCGCTGCAAAAGGTCGACGCCGTCGGTCTCGCCCAGCCTTACGCGGACCGTGCCAAGCACGGTGAGCGCCGGCAAGTGCATCACCATCGGCAGGCGTTCCACATTCATGACGCCCTGAGCGATGGTTGCGGCCTCGCGAAACCGGCCCTGTTCCATGCAAAGCTGCGCCTGCCGGCCGAGCAGGTATTGCGCCGCCGAATCGAGGTCGTGCCTGGTGCAGAATGCGATGCCTTCGGCCAGCAGCCGCTCCGCCAGCTCGAAGTCCTTGGCCACCACCGCGCATTCCGCAAAGTTCGTATAGGCCCGCGCCGCATGGTCGTGGAGCCCGTGCTCGAGCGCCAGGGCAAGGCTTTCCTCCAGCCGCTCAACGCCGCCGGGGCGGTTGGCAAACATGAGCGCGGTTCCGACATTGTTGAGGGCGTGAACACGCGTCTCGACCTCGCCCAGCCGATCGGCCAGACTGATCGCGCGCTCGCCCCATTCGATCGCCTCATCGAAACGATAGTGCAGCATGTGGAGCTGCGAGCGCGTGCTGTAGGCCATTGCCACCTCGGGACCGGGCGGCAGGCTTTCCACCTCACGCACGGCCTGGTCCGCATATTCCTCCGCCTGCGGGCCTTCGCCGCGCCGCCAGTGCAGCCGCGACAGCCAGCGTAGATTAAGGCCTACCTTGTCGATCCGGCCCAGCTGCCGCCAGATAGCGATGGCGCGATGCCGGGCCTCGATGATGGCGTCATAGACAAGCAGCGCCAACCCGGCCTCGTATGCCCAGTCCTCATGGAGCTGCACGGCCAGCTCCGGCGGGGCCTGGTCGACATATCTGAGTGCGGTCGCCAGATGCGAGGCCGCCTCCCGATGCGCCCCCAGGCGCGCGGCTTGGCTGGCGGCGAGCGGCGCAAGTTCGAGCACGCGTTCGCCATTGTCGGCGCCGCCGGCGTGGTGCACGCGGCGCGAAAGCAGAGCGCTTGCCTGCGAGGCCGGAACTTCCGAGAGTGCCGCTTCGACCTTCGCATGGAGCGAGCGTTGCACAGAGGGGGAGAGCCGGTCGAGCGTCGCTTCCCTGGCAAGCTCGTGACGAAATGTCAGCGCGCCCTGGTCGTCCCGCCGCAGCAATCCGCGCACGACACATCGATCGACGAGCACTTCGGCCTCGGCCCCGAGAAGGGCCCGGATCAGCCACGGCTCAACGCTGCCCGGCATGATGCTCATGACCTCCAGGACGTCGCGCTCTCCAGGCGTCAGGCGCGACAGGCGCGACCACACCGCGTCGCGTATGGAATCGGGCACTCGCGCCGATTCGGTCTCGCTGCTGGACAGGAGCTCGGTAACGAAGAAGGGATTGCCCTCGGTAATGCGATAAAGCCCGTCGGCGGAACGGCCGGCCTGTTCGGCCAGCATTGTCACCGCCTGGGGAGACAGCGGTCTAAGCGTCACGCGGCGTACGGAGGCGGCGGGAAGATCGCCGAGCACGTGGGTCAGCGGGTGATCGGCGTTCAAATCCTCTCTGCGCATGCTCAGCACCAGCATGGTGCGGAGCAGAGAGACGCGGCGCCCGAGATATCTTACGAGGTCGAGCGTCGCATTGTCCGCCCAATGCATGTCCTCGAAGATGAGCACGGTCGTGCCCTTGGCGCGCTGCAGCGCATTCAGCAATGCCGGGAAAAGCCGCTCCGGCGCAGCGGTCTCCTCAAGCAGCGCCGCCACGCGCGGGTCGAGCAAGTGGGCCATGTCCTGGAGAGGGCCCAATGGGCGTGGCGTGAAGAGCGCCTCGCACCAGCCCCACAGCACCCGGCAGTCCCGGTCGGCGTTTTCCGCGAATTCGCGCAGCAGAGAGGTCTTGCCCAGGCCCGCCTCGCCGTGCACCAGCACGGTCCCACCATGTCCGGCAGCAGCTCTCTCGGCCGCGGCCAACAAAGCTCCAAGTGGGTCCTCTCGCTCAAGCAGCATCAAGCCCGCGCCTCCAGAATATTGAAGGTACAACAGCAGGCAATGAGTGCAACACAGTCGTTTCACATGGCCGGGGATGTTGGCAAATCGCCGCTCGGAACCGGGCGTCATTTGTCTTGGAGCAGATATGTTTGCCGCTGCCATAGGCACGAAGACCACAGAACAGGCAGGCCGCCACGGCTGCAAGCCGTCGGCAAGACCTGGCGAAGCGGACAGGATAGCCTTCACTTCCTTGGTGACAGTGGCGAAAGAAACGCGTTCCATAGATCCAGCCCCAAGCCCATCTCATCGTCGGCTGTTCCGGCCTGACGTTCAACAGGGGAGAAAATCATGGAAGAGGAAGACGACATCCTGAGCGACCTGAGCTATGTCGCCGAAAATTTCGACGATGTGGGAAAGGAAACGATCATTCTGGTGCTGGAAGCCGCGATCGCCGAGATCATCGGCCTCAGAATCACCGTGCAGACTGCCGCGTCGAAGGCGAAATGGGCGCCAGACTGAGTTGCAGCCGGGGTTGAACGAGCGCCTCAGCTCACCGGATTGTCGCCCAGCGACGCCACAGTCTTCAGCGCGCCGTCGAGCATGTCGCCCTTCTCGTCCTTCAGCGCCGCTTCGCGCAGGCGCCGGATCCAGTCTGCGGCGTCCGGGCGGCCCTTGAGCTGGTCGAGCGCCGACAGCACCCGGTCGAATTTCGACTGGGCGCGGGCGTGGGTGTCGCTGTAGCCCTTGATCAGCCGGCGGCAGTTGAGGATCTCCGTGCCAAGCGCGTAGTCCTGGCCGACTTGGCCCAGCGCCAGCGCATACCAGCGCTCGATATGCGCGGTCTCGACCTTGTGGCGCAGCAGTCGGCGGCGCCAGCGGCGCAGGCCGCCGATGAACCACAATGCGGCAAAGCCGGCGAAACTGTCGGTGCGGATGCGGCGGCCGCGATTGATGCGGCGGTCGAGAAAGGCGGCGAGCTTCGGCCGGCTTTCGATGTAGCTGCCGAGCCCGGCCGGCAGCGTGCCGCAGAATTCCTCGATGCGCGGGTGCAAATATTCGGTCACCTGCAGGACCGAGCCGTCCTTGACGCCGACCTCACGGCGTACGCGTCGGTCGCGGCTCGAGCGCGTCTTCAGGTCGGCGACGCGGATCATGTCGTCGTAGCACATGGCGTTGGCCAGATGCTTGGCGGCGGCGATCGACACAGCGTAGGCGTGTTCGGCATCGTCCAGCGCGACTGCCTGGTCGAGCCTATCGAGATACTCGCCGCCATAAGCAACGTCCTGATAGTCGACCACTTTTTTCAGGCCGCGAAGCGCCATGTCGCGGACAGGAGCCGGCAAAGCATCGACCCGGGCGGCCAGCGATTGCCAGCCTTTTAACAGGCTTTCCGGGCCGCTGACTTCTGTCGCGGCGCCCGAGGCGGTTTCAGCGGCCGCCGGCCCTGCAGTCTTGTCGCCCGAAGGCGCACTCGCGAAGCCGCGCGCCCGATCGTAGGCGACGCCGAATGCGGCGAGGCTGGCCTTGACGCCGCGGCCGCCGGCGCCGATCGCCTGCTCGTAGCTCTCGCGTGTAAACGGCAAGGCGTCGGAGCCGGCCAGCGCGCCGAGCAGGCTGGCCGAGATCATCGAGCCATTGTCGGCGGCGATCTTCTCCATATCGAAGGCGATGAAGCGCTTGGCCGCGGCTTCCGCCGTGGCATGCACCTTCGAGGACGAGGCGCGGCCATCGCCGGGCTCGATCTTCTCCGAGACCGCGGCGATGCGGTGCGACGAGGCGATCAGCGTCGTGCGCTCGGGCGTGACGAAGCCGCGGATGATGGCGCGGCCGGCCTCCATCAGTTCGGCCGCAATCAGGATGTCGACGTCGCCCTGCGACGGCGACAGCGCGAAGACCGGCAGGCGGCCGGTGTCGCGGCACATTTCGACATAATAGATGGTGGCGCCGGTGCGCTGGGCGACGCCGGCGACCGAGGTCGATTGCGCGACGTAGCCGTTGCGCTCGGCGACGTCGGTGATCCAGTCGGCCAGCACGCCACCGCCCTGGCCGCCGACCGCCAGCACGGCAAGCTTGATGACGCGCTCGTCTTCGGGGGCGCCGGCTTTCGAGCGCGATGAGGGCACGGCGTCAAGCATCGGCGAATGTCAGGCGCCGGTTTTCACGGCGCCGCTGCAAGAGACCGATCATGGCGCGACGCGCGGCTTCAAGGAAACGGTCCCAGCGGCTCGGATTGTGCACGACATCGGCGCGGTAGAAGGACGGGCAGAGCACCGCCGCATCGGCGACCTCGCCGCAATTGCCGCAACCGACGCAGCTTTGGTCGATATGCGCCACCGGATCGTCGCGCAACGGATCGTCGAGCGACTTCACCGAAAGCGACGGACAGCCGGACAGCCGCATGCAGGCATGGTCGCCGGTGCAGATATCTTCGTCGACACCGAATTTCGGCTTGACTATGCGCGTCCCGCCCTTGATCGCCTTGTCGACCAGCGGCTTTTCGCGGCGCTGCCGGTTGAGCATGCATTCGGACGACGCGACAATGACTTTCGGGCCCTTCTCGTCCGTCGTCAGCGCCTCGCGCAGCGTGTCTTGCATTCTGGTTACGTCGTAGGTGCGGTCGATGTGGCGCAGCCATTTGACGCCCATGCCCTTCACCGCCTCGGTGATCGGGTGCTTGGTCGACTTGGTCTTGTTGCCGGCGCGGGACGACAGGATGTCCTGCCCTCCGGTCGCGGCCGAATAGAAATTGTCGACGATGACGATGACGCCGTCATTCTTGTTGAACACGGCATTGCCGACCGAGGAGGTCAGGCCGTTGTGCCAGAAGCCGCCGTCGCCGACGAAGGAGATCGAGCGGCGCTTGGCATCGGGCGAATTGAACGCCGAAGCCGAGGCCGGCCCCAGCCCGTAGCCCATGGTAGTGGCACCTAGCTCGAAAGGCGGCATGATCGAGAACAGATGGCAGCCAATGTCGGAGGCGATGTGGTGCTTGCCCAGCTCCTGCTCGACCAGCTTGGTGGCGGCGAAGATCGGCCGCTCCGGGCAGCCGACGCAGAAGCCGGGCGGCCGGCCCGGGACGACGTTGATCAGGTCGGCGGTGTCGAGCCCGTCGCCGATCTTGTTCGGCGCGCGGACCTCGCTTGGCAGCAGATGCGGGATGGTGCCACGCAGGAACGATCCGATGCCGTCGAGCATCACCTGGCCGGTATATTCGCCGGCCATAGGCAGATGTTCCTTGCCGACGAGCCTGGTGCCGCGGCCGGCCTTGTGCAGCATCGCGGCAAAGGCCTGTTCGATGTAGTTGGGCTGGCCTTCCTCGACGACGAGAACGGCGTCCTTGCCTTCGCAGAAGGACAGGAACTCGTCATCGACCAGCGGGTATACGGCGTTCAGCACATAGAGCGGCACGTCGGTGTCGCCATAAGTGTCGGCGAGGCCGAGCCGCTGCAGCGCCCGGATGACCGAATTGTACATGCCGCCCTGCATGACGATGCCGACCGAGCCATGCTCCGGGCCGAAAAACTCGTTGATCTTGTTGGCGCGGATGAAATCCACCGCCGCCGGCCAGCGTTTCTGCACCTTTTCCTTCTCGTGCAGGAAGGACGCGGGCGGCAGCACGATGCGGCCGGTGTCGCGGCGCGGCGCCTCGAGCGCATCGGCCACAGTCATTGCCGGGCGCTTGTTGTCCTTGGCGATGAAATGGCCGTGGACATGGCAGCAGCGAATACGGACCTGCAGCATGACCGGCGTGTTGGAAACCTCGGACAGCTCGAAGCCGTCCTCCACCGCCTTGACGATCGACGGCAGGTTCGGTCGCGGGTCGAGCAGCCAGACCTGGCTCTTCATGGCAAAGGCGTGGCTGCGCTCCTGCATGATCGAGGAGCCTTCGCCGTAATCCTCGCCGACGATGATCAATGCACCGCCGGTGACGCCGCCGGAAGCGAGATTGGCGAGCGCGTCGGAGGCGACATTGGTGCCGACCGTCGACTTGAAGGTCGCCGCGCCACGGATCGGATAGTGCACGGATGCCGCCAGCATGGCGGTGGCGGTCGCTTCCGAGGCGCTCGCCTCGAAATGCACGCCGAGCTCGCCTAGGATATCCTGCGCGTCGGCCAGCACGTCCATCAAATGGCTGATCGGCGCGCCCTGATAGCCGCCGACATAGCCGACGCCGCATTGCAGCAGCGCCTTGGTGATGGCGAGAATGCCTTCGCCGGAAAACTCCTCGCCGGCGCCGAGCCTGAGCTTTTCGACTTCCTTGGCAAAAGACCGTTCGGCCATTTTGGGCTCCTTCCGTTACCGCCCCGATGGCGGCGCGTAAGATCAGATGTCGTGCTTGCGAATGTTCTTCAGCATCTTCTGCAATGTCGCGATCAGCGCCGCGTATTCGGCATCGTCGACATTGTCGAACATTGCCTCGAAAGCGTTGTGCATGGCCGGCCAGGCGCGCGCGAACTCGGCGCGGCCATCGTCGGTCAGGAACACATGGCGGATACGGCTGTCGGTGACCCCCTGCTCGCGCCGCACAAACCCTTGCGCCTCCAGCGTGTCGAGCGTGCGGCTCAAGGTCGACTGCTCGATGACGGTATAGACCGAGAGATCGTTGACGGTGACGCCATCGGTGACCGACAACACAGCCAGCGTGCGCACCTGCGGAATGGTCAGACCCTGCTTGCGGAAATTGTCACGCAAGGTGGCGTTGTAGCGGCCCATGATACGGTTCATCAGATAGGGCGCGAATTGCTGCAGGCCGATCTGGCCCAAAGTCGAGATGCGCTGGCGCTTTTCAACCTTCTGTTCCATCACAGCCTCCCCGCCAGGAGAAAGCCGGAGCCGCCGCCCAAGCCAGCACCCGGATGGGTCGAGGCACCGATGTGGTAGAGACCCCTGACCCCGGTGGCGTGATTGCGGCTCGTCTTGAACGGCCGCCACAGAAACGACTGGTCGATAGCCGAGGAACCGCCATAGGGGTCGCCGCCGACCAGATTGATGTTCATCGCTTCCAGGTCGGCCGGCGAACAGGCGCGGCGTGCGATGACGCTGTCCTTGAACCCATCGATATGGCTGGCAAGGATCGCTTCGGCACGGTCGGCATAGGCTTCGCGCAGCGCCTCGGTCCAGCGACCGTCTGCCGGTGTTTGCAGTTTGCCGGCGGCATCGCCCTTGATATGCCGTGGCGCCTCGGGCAGTTGCAGCCACAGGACCGCCTTGCCGTCCGGGCAGCGCGATGGGTCTAGCGCGTGCGGCTGGCCGATGCACATGGTCGGCACCTCCGGCAGCATGCCGCGCACGGCTTCGTTGCAGGCCTTCGAGACGCCGTCGAGCCCCGGCGTCAGATGCAGCAGCGCGACCTTGTCCAGGCCCTCGCCGCGCCATGCCGGCGGCTTGTCCAAGGCATAGTGGATCTGGAAATTGCCCTTGCCGTAGCGGTATTTTTGCGCTGCCTCGACGTCTGCTTTCGGCGCCGCGTCGCCGAGCAGCCGCTCGTAGAGCTGGGTCGGCGTGACCGAGCAGATGACGCTCTTGTTCACGTTGATCGTTTCGCCCGAAGCCAGCCGCACGCCGGCGGCGCGGCCTCCGCTTTGGACAATAGCCGCGACGTCGGCGCCGGTGCGGATTTCGCCGCCACGTTCCCTGATCAGGGCCTCGAAGGCGGCCAGCAGATTCCTGGCACCGCCCTTGACGATCGGCGCGCCGGCCGCCTCAAGCGCGAAGGCGATGACCTTGGCGATCTGGCCGGAGAACGCGTCCTCAGGCCCGAGGCCGGCATGCAGCACCCAGGGCGCCCACAGCGCGCGCATCGTTTCCGACTGGTAGGTGCTTTCCAGCCAACCGCGCGCCGGCACCAGCGCGCTGCCGAGAAAGGCGGCAAGGCCACGCGGGCCGCGCCGCCAGGCTTCACCCGCCAGCAGCCTGGCCGTCGGGTAGGACCACAGGCTGCCACCGAGCAGTCCGAACAGCAGACCGGCGTTGCGCTCGATCTCGCCGACATCGTTTGCGTGCCGGTCGCCGTCGCCCGCGGCAAGCGCATTGATCGCCGCTACATTGGCGGTACGATCGGTGCGCAGGACGGCATGGCTGCCGTCCGGGCGCAGCACACCGGTCGGCGTGGAGGTGTTGCAAAACTCCAGGCCGTGCCGCGCCAGATCCTTGCCCAGCGCCGCATAGGCCGGCGAGGTGATGAACAGGACAAAGGTCGTCGCCATCACGTCGTGGATGAAGCCGGGCGCGGTGATTTCTTCGGTGCGCATGCAGCCGCCGATGCGGTCGTTGCGCTCGAGCACCAGCACCTTCGCCCCCTTGCCGCCAAGCATCGCCGAGCAGACCAGCGCGTTGATGCCGCTGCCGACGACGATGTGATCGGGAGCGCTCATCGATGCGTGCTCCTAGCAGAGATTGGCGCTCTACGGCGCCGTAGAGCCGCAGCTTTGCAAGGCTGCCGCTCCCACTCCGTCACCACAGTGCCACTTCCGCACATGATCTTCTCCCGAAGACCGCAGCTACGAAGACCGCAGCTACCCTATTGCCTTGGCACCAACGCCAACGCGCGGATCGGGCTGCCGGTGCCGTGCTCGATCTTGAGCGGCGCCGCGATCAGGATCGCGCCTTTCGGCGGCAGCCGGTCGAGGTTGCAAAGGCTGGCGAGACCGTAGCGGTTAGCCTTGTGCATCAGGCTATGCGCCGGGAACGGCGGCTCCATTCCCCCTGCTTTTCCAGCATCCGTGCCGATCGTCTCGCTGCCCCAGCCCTTGATGTCCTTGCTAATCAGATACTGGATGGCTTCGGCGGTCGGGCCAGGCGTGTGCGGTCCGGTCTCATTGGCGTTGAGGAACTCGGCTTCCGAGCCGTTGCGCTTATACCAGTCGGTGCGCATCACCACCCACTCGCCGGGGTTGATAGCGCCATGTTCGGCTTCCCATGCCTTGATGTGATCGACGGTGAGCAGGAAATCGTGATCGGCTGCCGCTTGCTTGGAACAGTCGATGACGTTGACGGGTCCGACGAAGTTCTGCGCCGGAATGGTGTCGGTGGCGCCGTCCGGATAATCCTTGCCGGTGATCCAGTGGTTGGGCGCGTCGAAATGCGTGCCCGAATGCTCCCCGAGCTTGAGCCAGTTCCAGGCCCACCACGGACCGTTCTTGTCATAGGCGGAGATGGCGTGGATCTCGATCTTCGGCGTGTCGACCGCCAGTTCCGGCGGCAGCTTGATCAGCGGTGTGTCGGGCCCGAGCGGCGCCGTCAGGTCGACCACCTGAATGGCGCCTGAAAGCAGCTGGCCGGCGACTTCGCCTAAAAGTTGTTGTGTGTCCATGGTCTCTGTTCCCTCTTTCTCGATGGTGCTGAAGGCTCTCGCGGCCCTTAATATCCTACTAGACGAAAACATATGCATCTGCAATTATCTTTAAGCATAAAGGAAATGGGACGGGGCGTGAGCGAGTTCGACGCCATATTTGTCGGGGCAGGCCACAACAGTCTGGCATGCGCCGCGCATCTGGCGCTCAAAGGCTGGAAAACCGCAGTTTTCGAGCGTAATGCAACGATCGGCGGCGCCGTTCAGACGCGCGAATTGACGCTTCCGGGCTTCCGGCACGATTTCGGCGCGATGAATCTCAGCCTGTTCGCCGGCTCGGCCTTTCACAAGAAATATGCAAATGAATTGAAAACCCACGGGCTGGAATTCGTGCCGGTGGCCGACTGTTTTGCCAGCGCCTTCCCCGACGGTCGCTGGTTCGGCGTCAGCAGCGACCTGGAAGTGACCGCCTCGCGCATGGCCGCTTTTTCCGACGCCGACGCACAGACATGGCGCCGTCTGGTTGCGGCATTCCCGGCGGAGGCCGAGCATCTGTTCCGGCTGCTGGGCTCGCCGATGAGCGGCCGTGCGCTCGCCGGCACCGCCTGGAACCTCTGGCGCAAGAAGGGTTTTGCCGGCGCGCTCGATACAGGTCGGTTGCTGCTTTCGTCACCCCGCGCCTGGCTCGAGGAGACTTTCGAGTCACCGCATGTCAGGGCGACGCTGGCCACCTGGGGCATGCATCTCGATTTCGCGCCTGACATCGCCGGCGGCGCGGTGTTCCCTTACCTCGAATCCATGGCCAACCAGTGCTTCGGCATGGTGCTCGGCAGAGGCGGCGCCGACACGATTATCCGCGCTTTGTCGGGCATGCTCACGGCCGCCGGCGGCAAGATCGTCACTGGGGCTGATGTCGCCGAGATCACGGTTTCGGCCGGCAAGGCGACCGGCGTGCGGCTCACTTCCGGCGAGACCCACACCGCCACCAAGGCCGTCATCGCCGGTGTCGCGCCCAAGGCGCTGACCGGGAAACTGTTGCCTAACGGATCCGGCGACACCGGCTTCGACACGGCCGTGAAAAAATTCCGCCACGCGCCGGGGACGTTGATGATCCATCTGGCGCTCGACGACCTGCCGGACTGGCGCGCCGGTGCCGAGCTTCGGCAGTTCGCCTATGTGCATCTGTCGCCGTCGCTCGATGCCATGTCCTGGACCTATCAGCAGGCGATGTCAGGGGTGCTGCCGGACGAACCGGTGCTGGTCGTCGGCCAGCCGACGGCCGTCGATCCCTCGCGCGCGCCGGACGGCAAGCACGTACTTTGGGTGCAGGTGCGCATGCTGCCAGCCGAGATTGCAGGCGATGCGGCGGGCACGATCGCGGTGGCTCACTGGGACGAGGCTAGGGAGCACTACGCCGAGCGCGTCCTCGACATTATCGAGCGCTATGCGCCCGGCCTTCGTCGGAAGATCCTCGGCCGCGCCGTGTTCTCGCCCATCGACCTCGAACGCGAGAACCCGAACCTTGTCGGCGGCGACCAGATCTGCGGCAGCCATCATCTGGCGCAGAATTTCCTGTTCCGGCCGGTGCGCGGTTACGCTGGCTGGAACACGCCGGTCGGCAATCTGCATCTGACCGGGGCGGCAACATGGCCCGGCGCCGGCACCGGGGCGGCGTCGGGCTTCATGCTCGCGCAACAACTTGGCGGGAGGTAGGCTCCATTTTTCATCTAGGGTGAAGGAGGACAAGGCGCGGTTGCCCAAGGAGCCTGAACCCACCGATTGACAACGACACCGCGCATAAAAGCAACAGGGGAACGACCATGACAATCAACAGACGAGAATTGCTCGGATATGGCGCGGCCGCACTTGGCGCCACGGCGCTCGGCCTGCCGCAAATCGCCAAGGCTGCCGGCGAACTGACCATCGCCTACAATGTCAATTTGCCGTCCTGGGACCCGACCACCGGGCCTTCGGCGGTCAACCCGACCATCCAGGGTCTGTACCAGTCGGTGTTCGACCAGTTCATCCCGCAGAAGCCCGATCTTTCTTTCGCGCCCGGCCTGCTCACCGAATGGGGCTGGAACGAGGGTCGCAGCAAGATCATGATGACGGTGCGCGAGGGCGTCACCTGGCATGACGGCTCGCCATTCACGGCCGAAGACGTGGTCTGGTCTCTGCAGCGGGCGGGCGATGAAAAGACCGGCAACCCGATCCAGTTCGTCTGGAAGAACGTCAACAACTTCAAGATCGACGGCAACAAGATCACCGGCGACGTCGTGCAATTCGACCCGGTGTATTTCAAGTGGATGTCGTTCCTGACCGGCTACATCATGCCGAAGACCTATTACGAAAAGGTCGGCGCCGAGGGTTTTGAGAAAGCCCCGATCGGCACCGGGCCCTATATGGTCGACAAATTCGAGCGCAACGCCTTCCTGCGGCTCAAGGCCAACCCGAACTACTGGGGCGGCAAGCCGGCCTTCGAAAACGTAACCATCAAGTTCGTCACCGATGCGGCGAGCCGCGTCGCCGAGATCGAGTCCGGTTCCTCGCAGGTGACGCTGGAAATCCCCTATGAGGAATATGACCGCCTGATCGCCAAGGATGGACTTGCCGGCTCGTGCAAGAACGTTTCCGACATCGGCATGATCTTCTTCAACGACATCGACGTGATGCTGGACAAGAACGTGCGCCAGGCAGCGGTGATGGCCGTCGACAAAAAGCTTTTGGTCGACCGGCTGCTGCGCGGTTACGGCCAGCCCATCGATACGCTGGAGACGCCGGAATACGCGGCCTACGATGCGTCGATCAAGGTGGAGCACAATCCGGACAAGGCCAAGGAACTGCTGGCCGCCTCCGGCTATTCGCCGGAAAAGCCGGTCAAGTTCACGATACAGACGACCAAGGGCTTCAAGCCCAAGGACTACGAGATGATCCAGGCGATCGTCGGCATGTGGCGCAAGGTCGGCATCGAGGCGACGATCGAGGTCTACGAGATCGCCAAGCACTACGAGCTGCGCGCCGCCGACAAGCTGGCGCCGGCGGCCTTCTACAATTGGGGCAACGCCATCGGCGACCCGACCACCTCGACCGGTTTTGCCATGTATGGCCCGAGCCCGCATTCGGTGTGGGACAGTCAGGATCTGATCGACATGATCAATCCACTATGGGGCGAGAAGGACGAGGCCAAGCGCATTGCCGGCTGGAAGGCCGTCGACAAATACATCGCCGAACAGGCCTATGTGCTGCCGCTGATCCAGTATGCGCAGCCGATCGTGCATGCCAAGGGCGTCAATGTCGTGCAGCATGTGTCGGGCGCACTTCTGCCGGCGCTGATGAGCCCGGCCTGAGACAGTCTTCGGCTTGTCGCGCGCCGTCCGGAATGACGGCGCGCATTTTCCGCCACGGGCGACCATGCTGCTGCAAAGATTCCTGATCCGTCTTCTGACGATGGCGATCACGCTGTTCGGCGTGGCCGTCGTCGTCTTCGTCGTCATCCGTGTCGCGCCAGGCGATCCGATCGCGATGATGCTGCCGCCCGGTGCAACCGATGCCGACATCACGCGTCTGCGCGCGCTTTACGGGCTGGACAAGACCATCGTCCAGCAATTTTTCATCTGGCTGGCAGGTGTCGTCAGGGGCGATTTCGGCACTTCGATTTCGCTCCGGCAGGATGTTCTGGGCCTGGTCTTCAACCGCCTGCCGGCGACGCTGGAACTCGCGATCGTCGCGCTTGTGATGGCGCTGGCGATCGGCGGCACGACGGCGATCCTCGGCGCGCGCGAACGCGGCACCGCGGTCGAAGCTGGCATCGACATCGCCAGCGGTGCGGCGCTCTCGATTCCCGATTTCCTGTGGGGTTTGGTGCTGATCCTTTTGTTCGGCGTGCTGGTGCCGGTTTTCGACATTTCCGGCCGGGTGTCGCCGCAACTCGATCTGCCCTTCGTCACGCAATTCTATCTGTTCGAAAGCATCGTACGGCTGCGCTTCGACCTGACCAGGGACCTGCTGGCACACATGCTGATGCCGGCGATTGCGCTGGCGCTGCCACTGGCCGCGATCATCTCGCAGCTGCTGAAACAGTCGCTGAAGGAAGTGCTCGACCTCGACTACGTCGTGCTGGCGCGGGTAAAGGGCTTTTCGGAAACGCAGGTCATCCTGCGCGAGGCGCTGAAGAACGCGGCCCTGCCGACGCTGACGCTGGTCGGCGTGCAGTTCACCTTCCTCATCGGCGGCACGGTCATCGTCGAACGGCTGTTTTCCTATGAAGGTCTCGGCAACATGGCGATCGATGCCGTCATCAACCGCGACCTGCCGCTGATCCAGGGCATCGTGCTGGTCTTCGCGCTGCTGTTCGTGCTGATCAACCTTGCCGTCGACATGATGTACGCCCTGCTCAATCCGAGGCTGCGCCATGGATGAGGCCCGCATTTCGAGACATGGCTCGCGGGCACGCCTGTGGCTGGCCGGCGGCTGGCTGCTGATTGCGCTGCTGGCCGCGATTTTTGCGCCGTTGGTCGCGCCGCAGGACCCACTGGCGCAGGATTTGATGCTGGAGCGGCTGCCGCCGTTCTGGCTGAGCGGTGCTGAGCCCGGCTACTGGCTCGGCACCGACAGCCTCGGCCGCGATCTTCTGTCACGGCTGATCTTCGGTGCCCGCATCGCCTTCATCGTCGCCTTCGCGGCAGCCCTTGCCGCCTGCCTGGTCGGCTCGACGCTGGGGCTGATCGCCGGCTATTTCGGCGGCTGGGCCGACCGCATCATCTCGCGCATCGTCGATGTCTGGATGGCGTTTCCGCCGGTGCTGTTTGCCATCCTTTTGGTCGCCGTGCTCGGCACCGGCTTGAGCTCGGTTATCATTGCCATTGCCGTCATCGACTGGACGCGCTTCTGCCGGGTGATCCGCGCCGAGACGTTGGGCCAGTCGCGCATGGACTATGTCGAGAACGCCCGCATCGCCGGCTACGGCCGCATCGGCATCATGCTGCGCGAAGTGCTGCCCAATGTGGTGCCGTCGATCGTCGCGCTGCTGTCGCTGGAGATGGGCATTGCCGTCATCGTCGAGGCGATCCTGTCCTTCGTCAATCTGTCGATCTCGACCGACGACCCAACCTGGGGCGGCATCATCGCCGAGGGCCGCCTGTCGATCCATCAGGCCTGGTGGGTGCTGGTGTTCCCGCTGGTCACGCTGATCCTGACAGTGCTGTCGTTCAGCCAGTTCGGCGAAGGTCTCAGGGCACGTTTCGATCCGGTGCTGCGATGAACGCGCTGGCGAAACCCTGCCTTGACATACGCAGCCTTAGCGCGGTGCTGCCTAATGGCTTGCGCGTGCTGCGCTCGGTGTCGCTCGCCGTCGAGCCCGGCGAGGTGCGCGCGCTGGTCGGCGAGAGCGGCGCCGGCAAGACGATGATCGGCAAGGCGGTGCTTGGCGTGCTGCCCTCGAGCGTGCACATCGTCGAAGGCGACATGCTGCTGGAGGGCGAGGACCTCGGCAAGCTTCAGCCCAAGGCAAGGCGCACGCTGATCGGCGCGCGCACCGCGCTGATCCCGCAAGACCCGCTGACCGCGCTCAACCCGTCACGCCGCATCGGCCCGCAGATGACCGACCGGCTGGTGCGCATCCTCGGCTGGAGCGGTGAGAAGGCCGATACACGCATTCGCCAATTGCTGGACGAGGTGCAGATCCGCGACCCCGAGCGTGTCCTCAAATGCTATCCGCACGAGCTGTCCGGCGGCATGCGCCAGCGCGTGCTGATCGCCGCGGCGTTTGCGGCCGAACCAAGGCTGATCGTCGCCGACGAGCCGACCACGGCGCTCGACGTGACCGTGCAGAAGCAGATCCTGCGGCTGATCGCGCAGCTGCAGCGCGAGCACGGCACGGCGATCCTGTTCGTCACCCATGATCTCGGCGTCGTCGCCAAGATCAGCCAGAAGGTCTCGGTGCTCTATGCCGGCAAGGTGGTCGAGGAGGCCGAAACGGCCGCTCTCTTCGCCGCTCCGCAGCACCCCTACACGCGAGCGCTGATGGCCGCGACGCCACGCTACACCGACCCCTTCGCTTCGCTGAAGCCGGTGGACGAGGCGGTGCTGGCCGGGCTTGCTTCGGAGATCGCCGCCGCCGATCAGGCCTGGAGGCGCCCGCATGGCTGAGCCGCTGTTTTCCGTGCGTGGGCTGAAGGTCGCGCTGCCCGACATGACGCGCAAGCCGCTGATCGGCCGCGCGCCCTTGGCCGAGATCCTGAAAGGGCTGGATTTCGACCTGCCAAAGGGATCGGTGACCGGCATCGTCGGCGAATCCGGCTCCGGCAAATCGACGCTTGGCCGCGCCTTAGTGCGGCTTCTTGAGCCGAGCGCCGGCAAGGTCATCTTCGACGGCCGCGACATCACCCATCTGCCGGAGGCGGAACTCAGGCCGCTGCGCCGCAATCTGCAGATGATCTTCCAGGATCCGATGTCGTCGCTCAACCCGCGCCGCACCATCTTCAGCATCATCGCAGCACCGCTCAAGCAGAACGGGCTTGGCGACAATCTCAAGGGGCGTGTCGCGGAGGCATTGCAGCGCGTCGGCCTGCCGCAAGGCTTCGCCAGCCGCTATCGTCATGAATTGTCGGGCGGCCAGCGCCAGCGCGTCGGCATTGCCCGCGCGCTGGCGCTGTCGCCGAAATTCGTGCTGGCCGACGAAATCGTCTCAGGCCTCGACGTGTCGACGCAGGCACAGATCCTGACGCTGCTGGAAAAACTCGCAGCGGAGATGGGCCTGACCGTTGCCTTCATCAGCCATGACCTGTCGGTGATCCGGCGGCTCTGCCGGCAAGTGATCGTCATGCGCGAAGGCGCGATC
This sequence comes from Mesorhizobium sp. M0954, assembly GCF_040319155.1. Classification (NCBI taxonomy): domain Bacteria; kingdom Pseudomonadati; phylum Pseudomonadota; class Alphaproteobacteria; order Hyphomicrobiales; family Phyllobacteriaceae; genus Mesorhizobium; species Mesorhizobium sp. M0954. Next base: position 19,204 of record NZ_JAMYNR010000005.1, read on the forward strand.
GTCGAAGCCAGTGCGACGGATACTTTGTTCGAGCAGCCGCAGCAGGGCTACACGCGCGATCTGCTCGCCGCCATTCCGCTGCCCGAGATCGATGATGCCTGGCTACTTCCCGCCGCAAAGGCGCCGGCATGAAACACAATCCTATTCGCACGCTAAAGAGCGGGCCTCGGGCGTGCACCCGGCAAAATGTCCCGCGATTGAGGATGACTGACATGAAGAATGCAATCCGCTACGCAGTGCTCACCGCCACCGTGCTGGGAGGCATCGGCACGGCTTACGCCAGTTCCATTCCCGGCATGCGTGGCCACGACCACACCGGCGTCACCGTCCCCGACATGGAGCAGGCGGTCGATTTCTTCACCGAGGTGGTTGGCTGCAAGAAGGCGATGTCGTTCGGCCCGTTCGCCGACGACAAGGGCACATTCATGCAGGATCTGCTGGGCGTCGATCCCAAGGCGGTGATTGAGGAGATCACCCTGGTCCGCTGCGGACACGGGTCGAACATCGAGTTGTTCAAATACACCGCGCCGGACCAGAAGGACCTGAGGCCTCGCAACAGCGACATAGGCGGCTTCCATATCGCCTTCTATGTCGACGACATCGCCGCCGCAAAAGCCTATCTTGACGGCAAGGGCGTCAAGACGCGGATGGGACCGCTGCCGGTTACCGAAGGCCCGGCCGCCGGCCAGACCATCCTCTACTTCCAGGCGCCCTGGGGCTTGCAGTTGGAAGCGATCAGCTATCCCAATGGCATGGCCTATGAAAAAGATGCGGAGACGGTGCTGTGGAGCCCGAAGAACCCGGAAAAATAGCCCCGGGGCGTCCCTGGCCTGCGCAAGCCGACTGCCGGCAAGCTGGATTTCTGGGGCGGATTGTTTCAATCCTGAAACTTCAAGCTTGAATTAATCCGTCTCAGGCGTAAACTCGACAAACAGAAGCGAAGAGGAGATCGCACGATGAAAGTTGCGGTTCTCGGCGGCGGACCAGCCGGGCTCTACTTTGCAATCTCGCTGAAGCTCAGGGATGCCGCGCATGAGGTCACGGTGTTCGAGCGCAACCGTGCCGATGATACGTTTGGCTGGGGCGTCGTGCTGTCGGCCGAAACGCTGGAGAACCTGACCAAAAACGACCCGGTCAGCGCCGTCTGGATCCGCAAGCATTTCGCCTATTGGGACGATATCGCCGTCATCCATGACGGCGTGCGCACGGTCTCGACCGGTCACGGCTTTTGCGGCATTGGCCGCAAGCGGCTGCTCACGTTGCTGCAGCGGCGGGCGCGCGAACTCGGCGTCAAGCTGGTCTTCGAAACCGACATCGCCGATCCCAAGCCATATATGGAGACGCACGACCTGGTTGTCGCCGCCGACGGGTTGAACTCGAAAGCGCGGAGCGCCTTCGTCGACGTGTTCAAGCCCGATATCGACATTCGTAGATGCAAGTTCGTCTGGCTCGGCACCCACCAGAAATTCGACGACGCCTTCACCTTCATCTTCGAAAAGACCGAGCATGGCTGGGTGTGGGCGCATGCCTACCAGTTCGACAGCGATACCGCGACCTTCATCGTCGAATGCAGCGAGCAGACCTGGCAGCGCTTCGGCTTCGGCGCGATGTCGCAGCAGGAATCGATTGCCGTCTGCGAGCGCATCTTTGCCCGCCATCTCGGCGGCCACGCGCTGATGACCAACGCCAATCATATCCGCGGCTCGGCGTGGATCAATTTCCCGCGCGTCTTGTGCGAACGCTGGTCCTACAAGAACCTGGCGCTGATGGGCGACGCGGCGGCGAGCGCGCATTTCTCGATCGGTTCCGGCACCAAGCTGGCGCTGGAAAGCGCGGTGGCGCTGGCCGACTATGTCGAGTCCGAGCCAGACCTCGAGGCCGCCTTTAGCAAATACGAGGACGCCCGCCGCACCGAAGTGCTGAAGCTGCAGTCGGCGGCGCGCAATTCGCTCGAATGGTTCGAGGAGGTCGAGCGCTATCTCGGCCTCGATCCGGTGCAGTTCAACTATTCGCTGCTGACGCGTTCGCAACGCATCAGTCACGAGAATTTGCGGCTGCGCGATGCCGAATGGCTGGCCGGCGCCGAGGAGTGGTTCCAGCGCCAGGCCGGCGCCGGGGGCAACAATCTGCGTCGCGCGCCGATGTTCGCGCCGTTCCGGCTGCGCGGCATGGCGCTGCAGAACCGCGTCGTCGTCTCGCCGATGGCGCAGTACAAGGCGGTCGACGGCTGTCCGACCGATTGGCATTTCGCCCATTACGCCGAACGGGCCAAGGGCGGCGCCGGTCTCCTCTACATCGAGATGACGTGCGTCAGCGCGGAGGGCCGCATCACGCCTGGCTGCCCTGGTTTCTATGCGCCCGAGCATGAGGTCGCCTGGAAGCGGCTGGTCGAGTTCGTCCATGCCGAAACCGAGGCCAAGATCTGCGCCCAGATCGGCCATTCCGGTGCCAAGGGGTCGACCAGGCTCGGCTGGCAGGGAACCGACGTGCCGCTGCCCTCAGGCAATTGGCCCGTCATGGCAGCGTCTTCCGTGCCGTGGTCGCGGGAAAACCAGGTGCCGAAGGCGATGGACCGCGCCGACATGGATATGGTGCGCGACCAGTTTGTCGCTTCGGCCGAGATGGCGGCGCGCTGCGGCTTCGACATGCTCGAAATCCACGCCGCGCACGGCTATCTCCTGTCCTCCTTCATCACGCCCTTGACCAACCGGCGCACCGACTCCTATGGCGGCTCGCTGGAAAACCGCATGCGCTACCCCTTGGAAATCTTTCATGCGGTGCGCGCCGCGTGGCCGGCCGAGAAGCCGATCTCGATGCGCATCTCCGCCAATGACTGGCTGGGCATCGAAGGCGTGACGCCGGCCGATGCCGTAGAGATCGCGCGGCTGCTGCATGAGGCCGGCGTAGACATCTGCGACGTATCGGCCGGCCAGACTTCGGCCGTGGCAACACCGGTCTATGGCCGCATGTTCCAGACGCCGTTTTCCGATCGCATCCGCAACGAGGTCGGCATGGCGACGATGGCGGTCGGCAATATCTATGAGCCGGACCACGTCAACTCGATCCTGATGGCGGGCCGCGCCGATCTCGTCGCACTGGCTAGGCCGCATCTTGCCGATCCGTATTGGACGCTGCACGCGGCCGTAACGCTTGGCGATCGCGGCGTCAAATGGCCGGATCCCTATCTGCCCGGCCGCGACCAGCTCTACCGGCTGGCCGAACGCGAAGCGGCAGCGGGGTTGAAAGTATGAGTGCCGCGGCGACGATTTCGGGGCGTCATGCGCTGGTCACCGGCGGCGGCTCCGGCGTCGGCCGCGCGATCGCGCTGGCGCTGGCCGGCGGGGGCATTGACGTGACCATCTGCGGCCGGCGCGTGGAGCCGCTTGCCGAGGTCGCCGCGGAGAACAAGTCCATCTTCGCCATTGCCGCCGACGTCACCGACGAGACGTCGATGGCGTCGCTCTACGAGGCAGCGGAAGCGGCACGCGGAGCGTTCGACATCGTCGTTGCCAATGCCGGCATGTCCGGCAGTGCCCCGGCGCAGCGGACCTCGCTGGCAGACTGGCAGCGCACGCTCGACGTCAACTTGACCGGTGCGTTCCTGACGGTGAAGCCGGCGTTGGCCGGCATGGCAGTGCGCAAGACTGGCCGTATCATCTTCGTCGCTTCCACCGCCGGACTGAAAGGTTATCCCTATGTCGCAGCTTACGTTGCCGCCAAGCATGGCGTCGTCGGCCTGATGCGGGCACTCGCCGTCGAGACCGCCAAGTCCGGCATAACAGTGAATGCCGTGTGCCCAGGGTTTGTCGAAACCGAGATGCTGGAGAGCACCGTCCAACGCATCGTCCAAACGACCGGCCGTTCGTCCGAGCAGGCACGGACGAGCCTAGCCGCGACCAACCCGCAAGGCCGCTTCATCCAGCCGGAAGAAATTGCGGCCGCGGTACTTTATCTGTGTGGCGACGCCGCCCGGTCGATTACCGGGCAGACGATTTCGATCTCCGGAGGTGAGACATGGTAGCCGGTCCCCTGCCCGCCCCGTCCGGACCCGGCAAGGACCGCCTGCGGCTGTGGATACGCCTGCTGCGCGCCTCGCGCACCATCGAGGCCGAGCTGCGCGAACGACTGCGGCAAGAGTTCAACACGACGCTGCCACGCTTCGACGTGATGGCCGCGCTCTACCGCGCGCCGGAGGGCATGCTGATGAGCGATCTTTCGCGCTTCCTGCTGGTGTCCAACGGCAATGTTACCGGCATCATCGACCGGCTGGTCTCGGAAGGGTTGGTGATGCGGGCCCGACGCAATGGCGACCGCCGCACCTCGATGGTGCGGCTGACGGAAGAGGGATCGAAGATTTTCGCCGTGATCGCCGCCGCGCATGAAAAATGGGTCGGCGAGTTGCTGGGCAATGTGAGCGAGGATGAGGCGCGCCGGCTGACCGGCATGCTGACCTCCTTCCGCAGCAATTGGGAGGGACGGGAATGACGAAGCTGGCCGGCCGCAAGCCGAAGCATTTCCTCTGGCAGGTCGAAGGCAAGATCGCAAAGATCCGGCTCGATCGACCGGAGCGCAAGAACCCGCTGACCTTCGACAGCTATGCCGAATTGCGCGACATATTTCGCGACCTTGTCTACGCCGATGATGTCGATGCTGTGGTGTTCCTGCCCAATGGCGGCAATTTCTGCTCGGGCGGCGATGTCCACGAAATCATCGGCCCACTGGTCAAGATGGACATGAAGGCGCTGCTCGCCTTCACCCGCATGACGGGCGATTTCGTCAAGGCGATGCTGAATTGCGGCAAGCCGATTATTGCGGCGGTCGATGGCGTGGCGGTCGGCGCCGGCGCCATTATCGCCATGGCCTCCGATATCCGCATCGCAACGCCCCAGGCCAAGACAGCATTCCTGTTCACCCGCGTCGGCCTTGCCGGCTGCGACATGGGGGCCTGCGCGATCCTGCCGCGCATCATTGGCCAGGGCCGCGCCGCCGAGCTGCTCTATACCGGCCGCACGATGAGTGCCGAGGAAGGCGAGCGCTGGGGCTTCTACAACCGGCTGGTCGATACCGCAACGCTTGAGGCCGACGCGCTCGACATGGCCGCGCGCATCCTTTCCGGCCCGACCTTCGCCCATGGCATGACCAAGACGCAGCTGAACCAGGAATGGTCGATGGGTCTCGACCAGGCGATCGAAGCGGAAGCGCAGGCGCAGGCGATCTGCATGCAGACCCGCGATTTCGAGCGGGCGTACGAGGCTTTCGTGGCTAAGGAGAAGCCGGTGTTCGAGGGAAATTAGGATGACCCATTCAATAGAGATGTTGGCGGGACAGCGCCCCCCTCTGGCCTGCCGGCCATCTCCCCCTCAAGGGGGGAGATTGGATATCAGGCCCGCTTTCGCCAATCTCCAACATCGCAGGGAGAGCCGTGGCAGCGAAGCCGCCAATCTCCCCCCTAGAGATGTCCAGCAGGACAGAGGGGGGCGCCGTGGAGCGCCAGGGCCGGAGAATTGTGGAGGCAGCAATGCCTGACCGTTCCTTCCTCTCCTGGCCGTTCTTCGAGGATCGCCACCGCGATCTGGCGGAGCGGCTGGAGGCATGGTGCGCCAAGAACCTGCCGGTCGCGCATCACGATGTCGACGCGGCCTGCCGCGAGCTGGTGGCCAAGCTCGGCCAGGACGGCTGGCTGAAGCCGACGGCGCTCGACACCGAAAACCCCTCGCCGCTCGACGTGCGCACGCTCTGCCTCACGCGCGAGACGCTGGCCCGGCATGATGGGCTGGCCGATTTCGCCTTCGCGATGCAAGGGCTCGGCACTGGCGCGCTCAGCCTGTTCGGCTCGCCCGACCAGCAGCACTGGCTGGCGAAGACACGGGCCGGCAAGGCGATTTCGGCTTTCGCGCTGTCGGAGCCACGCTCGGGCTCGGACGTTGCCAATATGGAAATGACCGCCGCGCGTGACGGCGACAGCTATCTCCTATCCGGCGAAAAGACCTGGATCTCCAACGGCGGTATCGCTGACTTTTATGTTGTCTTTGCCCGTACCGGCGAGGCGCCCGGCGCCAAGGGGCTTTCCGCCTTTATCGTGCCTTCCGAAACCGAAAGGCTGATCGTTGCCGAGCGGCTGGAGGTGATTGCGCCGCACCCGCTCGCCCGGCTGTCCTTCGACAATGCACGCATTCCAGCCTCGGCGCTGATCGGCAAACCCGGTGACGGTTTTCGCATCGCCATGTCCGTGCTCGACGTGTTCCGTTCGACCGTCGGCGCAGCGGCGCTCGGCTTTGCCCGGCGCGCGCTGGACGAAAGCATCACAAGAGTGGCCGAGCGCAGGCTGTTCGATGCGCCGATGGCCGAGCTGCAGATGGTGCAGGGCCACATCGCCGAGATGGCGTTGGATGTCGATGCCGCCGCGTTGCTGGTCTATCGTGCCGCCTGGACCAAGGACATGGGCGCGGCTCGGGTTACCCGCGAAGCCGCCATGGCCAAGCTGTTCGCTACCGACAAAGCGCAGGAGGTGATCGACAAGGCTGTGCAGCTGCATGGCGGCGACGGCGTCCGCAAGGGCCATATCGTCGAAAGGCTGTATCGCGAGATCCGGGCGCTGCGCATCTACGAGGGAGCGTCCGACGTGCAGAAGGTGGTGATTGCACGGCAAGTGATGGGAGCGGCCTGAGACAGGAGTTTGCGTGAAAATTATTGTCTTCGAGTTTTGAGCGACCGGATTTGAGCATTGGGAGGTTTTGACATGCACACCATCCTGCAGCCGGAAGGCTGGGCGAAACCCGTCGGCTATGCCAATGGCGTCGCCGCGCGTGGGCAGCTTGTCTTCGTCGGCGGGCAGGTCGGCTGGAACGGACAGGGCCGCTTCGAGACCGATGATCTTGTCGGCCAGGTGCGGCAGACGCTGGCCAATATTGTTGCTGTGCTCGCCGAGGCCGACGCCAAGCCGGAACATATCACCTCGATGACCTGGTACTTTACCGACAAGGCGGAATATTTGGCCAATCTCAAGGGGATCGGAGAGGCCTATCGCGAGGTGATCGGCCGGCATTTTCCGGCGATGGCCGCCATGCAGGTGATGGCGCTGGTCGAGGATCGCGCCAAGGTTGAGATCCAGGCCACAGCGGTTATTCCGGAGTGACGGCAACACGCGGCAATTTTTTAAGCTTAAAACTTTCGCCTTGAAAAGCGCGGTACTTTGGATAGCATTCGATGTCTTGCGACTGCCGTGCCGGGAGGGCTTTCCGGCAGTCCCGTCACTTGACGCATCAAAACCGTGCGGGGCCAAACCCGTCCGATCACAACCAGAGGGAACGAAAATGAACTTCACCCGTCGCAACCTGCTGCTTCTTGCTGCTGCCATCGGCATCGCCGGCGGCCCGGCCTACGCCGAAGGCACGCTGAATGTCGGCGCCTATCCGACCAATCCGCCTTTTGAATACAAGAACGAGAGCGGCACGTTCGAGGGTTTCGAAGTCGACATCATCAATGAGGCGGCAAAGCGTATCGGCATGACCACTGATATCGCCGATCTCGGTTTCCAGGCGCTGTTCGCCGCCACCACCTCGAAGCGCATCGACGTCGCCATCTCGTCGATCACCATCACGCCGGAGCGGCTGAAGTCTCAGTCGTTCACGCAGCCCTACTATGATTCCGACATGGGCATCGCCGCGAAGGCCGACAGCCCGATCAAGGCCGAGGCCGACCTCAAGGGCAAGATCGTCGGCGTGCTGTCCGGCTCGACCGGCGAAGCCTGGGTCAAGGCCCACCAGGAAGCGGACGGGTTCAGTGACGTCAAGGGCTACGACACGCAGCAGAACTTGCTGCTCGATCTCAGCTCCGGCCGCGTCGATGCGGCGGTCAGCGATATTCCGGGCCTGGAATATTCTTTCACCAGGATGAAGGATCTCGCCGTAAAAGAGCGCATCAAGACCGGCGAGCAGTACGGTCTGATGATGACCAAGGACCACCCGCTGCTCGGCAAGCTGAACGACGCGCTGACCGCGATGAAGAAGGACGGCACGCTGGCCGCGATCCACAAGAAGTGGTTCGGCAGCGACGCACCTGCCGATTCCTCGACCGTCAAGGAAACTCCTATGCCGAAGGCCTGAGCGGCAGTTCACGCTTAAATGTCGTGCCGGCTTTCGATGCCGGCACGATTTCGGATTTCGGGCTCGGGCTCGAGCGTCGCGGGACGCCAAACGTTTCGGAAATGCTGCGATGTCGCTGCTGGACACCTTCTTCAACGCCGACGTCATGGTCTCCAGCCTGCCGGCGCTGTTGCGCGGCTTCCTGAACACCCTGCTGCTCGGAATCATGAGCATCGGCATCGGTATTCCCGTCGGCCTCGCGATCAGCCTGGTGCGGCTCTATGCGCCAAAGCCGCTTCGGCTGCTGGCTGTCGGCTACATTGACATTTTCCGGGCGATGCCGGTGCTGGTCGTGCTGATCCTGATCTACTATGCGCTGCCGTTCCTCGGCATTCGCCTGTCATCGTGGACGTCCGCGGTGATGGCCTTCGCCATCATCATGGCGGCCTATTCGGCCGAGGTGTTCCGCTCCGGTATAGAGAGCATTCCGCGCGGCCAGTTCGAGGCGGCGCAGGCGCTCGGCCTGCCGTTCTTGCTGACCTTGCGCAAGGTAGTGCTGCCGCAGGCGATCCGCATCGTCATTCCGCCAATGACCAGCAATTGCGTTTCGATGTTCAAGGATACTTCGCTCGCTTCCACCGTGGCGCTGCCCGAACTGCTGAAAGAAGCGACCAACGCGCAATCGCTCTATGCCAATCCTTCACCGCTGATCGGCGCGGCGCTGGTCTACCTCATCTTTCTCTGGCCGATGGTCCGTTTCGTCAGCCTCCTTGAACGCCGCTTTCAAACCGAAAAGACCCGCTAATCTGTCAGCGCACTTCGCAGGAGACGACCTTGAACCAGCATCAGATTTCGAAAACCGGCGATGCCGCAGCTTTCCCAGTCGAGACGATCCGCGCCATGTTTCCCGCCTTGCAGCAAGCCGGGGACTTCGTCTTCATGGACAATGCAGCCGGCGCGCAGATCCCGCAAAGCGTGCTCGATGCGGTCACCAACCATTTGGTCGCGCATAATGTGCAGCGCGGCGGCCGCTATGGCCGCAGCGTCACCGTCGACCAAGCCGTCGCCGGCGCTCGCGAAAGCGTGGCCTTGCTGATCAACGCCACCAACCCGGCGGAGATCTGTTTCGGCATGAACGCCACTTCGTTCATCCGCCTGGTCAGCCTCGGCATCGGCCAGATGCTTTCCGAGCGCCCAAACGGGGAGCGTGACGAGATCGTCATCACCGACATGGATCACGACGCCAATATCGCGACGTGGCTGGCGCTGGCGCCCGCCGGGGCCAAGTTCAAATGGTGGCGGATGCGCGACGACGGCAATCTGCATGTCGACGATTTGCGCCCGCTGGTCTCAGAGCGCACCCGGCTCGTCGCCTGCACGGTCACGGCCCATTCGATCGGCTCGATTGTCGACGTTGCCTCCGTGGCTGCGATTGCGCATGCGGCAGGCGCCGAAGTGTTCCTCGACTGCGTGCATTACGGGCCGCACGGGCTGATCGATGTGCAGGCCTGGGATTGCGACTATCTCGTCTGCTCCGGCTACAAGAATTTCTCGCCGCATATGGGCTTCCTGTGGGGCCGCTTCGAAACACTGAAGCGCCTGCCGACCTTCCGCGAGGATTTCATCCCCGACGAGCCGCCCCACAAAATCGAAGCCGGCACGTTCATCTACGAGAACGTCTCCGGCATGGATGCCGCGGTGCGCTACCTCGAATCGGTCGGCCGCAATTTCTTGTCCGAGAATAACCGGTCGCGCCGCGACAACATCGTCGCCGGCATGAATGCCATCCGCGACTACGAACAGGTGCTGGCGCGCGAAATGCTGGCGGTGCTCAAAGATTGCGGCGCGACGATCTACGGCGTGGCCGACGAGGCACGCCTCAGTGAGCGCGTGCCGACCTTCTGCTTCAATGTCGGCACGCTATCGCCGCAGAGGATCGTCGAGGAAATGGCCGAGATGCAGATCGGCATTCGCGACGGCCACATGTATGCGCCGCGTCTGATGAAGCGGCTCAACCTCGGCATGGACAGCGGCGCCGTGCGCGCCTCGCTGGTGCATTACAATACGATCGAGGAAGTCCGGCGCTTCGGCGAGGCGCTGCGCACCATCATCGCCCGGCTGTCCTGATCGGAGTGGGCGGCGGCGCCGGCGCGATCCTCGTGAAGCGCAAAGGCGGTCGCACCCGGGTTCTCCAAGCCGGGGCGCAATTGCATGCTTGGGATCAAGTAATCGCCGCCATTCTGCTGCCGATAACGAATGGGCCGGATTGTCTCGAGCGTTCGCATCCTTTCGCGCAGTCGCTCCGCGACAGGCTCGAAATCCGCCTCCCCGAAACGGTCCACCCTGTAAACCACGAACGGCGGAAGCACGTCGTAGCCCGGATAGTATAGAATCCCGTGATTGATCGGGAACAGCAGGTCGTCGATCGGGCCGTTGACGCCGCGGGCGGAGTAATGCTCTTCCCAGCCGCCTGCGGTCACGATCAGCATTGCGCGCTTGCCGGCGAGCGTTCCCTCACCAAAGCGGTCACCCCACCGCTTGTCGCTGTGCTCGCCAACGCCATAGGCGAAGCCGTAGGCGTACACGCGATCGACCCAGCCCTTGAGGATCGCCGGCATGGCGTACCACCACAGCGGGAACTGGAGGATCAGGGTGTCGGCCCATAGCAGCTTGTCGATCTCGGCTTTGACGTCATCGGTCAGAGTGTTGGTCGCAAAAGCCTTTTTGGAGGCGCCGGCCGGCAGGAAGCGTGCTTCGGGCGGCCACGACGGAAAGTCGGCACGGTCCACCTCGGCTTTCCAGCCGTCGGCATAGAGGTCCGACACCCGCACCTCGTGGCCTTGGGCCTCGAGTTCCCTGATGGCGACGTCGCGCAGCGCGCCGTTGAGCGAACGCGGTTCAGGATGAGCAAAAACAAGCAGGACTTTCATGGGTCTACTCCGAAGAAGGACGATAGACACCAAAGGTAGCCAGCCGCGGAATGATCCACTATATGTAGGAAATGTATAAGATAATGCCGAATAATGGATAGATCGGACGTCACTCTCGAGCGCATGCGCACCTTCGTTCGCGTCGCCGAGCGCGGCAGCCTCTCGGCGGTGGCGCGCGAGCTCGGAATTGGGCAGTCGACGGTCACACGGCATTTGCGAGAACTCGAGGAGGCCGTCGGAGTGCCCTTGCTCAGCAGGACCACCCGGCGTGTGACGATGACTGATGAAGGCAGCCGTTACTATGCCGACAGCGTCCAGGTCCTGCGCCTCGTTGAGCAGGCCGGCGATGAGGCGCGGGGCACGCGCGGCGCGTCGGCCGGCACGATCCGGATATCCTGCACAGCGGCGCTCGGGGTCTTGCACGTCAGCCGGCTGATCTTCGCCTTTCAGGACCGCTATCCCGATATCGGCATCGATCTTAGCCTCACCGACGAGCGCATCGATCTTGTGCGGGAGGGCGTCGACATTGCGCTTCGCCTGGGTCCGCTCACCGACAGCTCAATGAAACTGCGGGCGCTCGGGCAATCCCGGCGTCTGCTGGTGGCGGCGCCGGCCTATCTGGCGGCGCGGGGCAGACCGGCTGTCCCGCAGGATCTGCCTGGCCATGAAGGCATCCGGATGTCGAACATCGCGGGAAGCGACACACTCGCCCTGCAGGGGCCGGGCGGCAAACGCTTTGCGGTGCCCTTTGGCGGTCGATTTCGGGTCGACCATGGGCTTGCCGCGCGCGAAGCCCTTGTCGCCGGACGCGGTATCGCACCCGCCCACCATTGGCTTGTCGACGATCTCCTGGCGGCCGGCCGGCTGGAAGTGGTCCTGCCGGGCTATTTTCCGCCTCCCGTCCCGCTGAGCATGCTGATCGTTCCGGAGCGTGCGGGCATTGCCCGGGTGCGACTGCTGGTCGACTTTCTCGCCGAGCAGATCTCCGGCATTCCGGGGATCGAGAAGCGGTAGCCGGCCGGCAAACCTCGCCGGATCAGGCGGCCTTCTTCTTCGCCAAACGTGCCTTGATGCTGGCAACGTCGGCACGTGGCGTCGCAGCGAACAGCGTCCTGGTGTAGCTGTGTTTGGGGTCGGCGAAGACCTCGTCGCGCGAGCCGTATTCGACCGCTTCGCCGAAATACATTACCATCACGTCGTCGGCGATGTAGCGCACCACCGACAGGTCGTGGCTGATGAAAACATAGGTTAGCTGAAACTCGTCCTGCAGGTCGGCGAGCAGGTTCAGCACCTGCGCCTGCACCGAAAGATCAAGTGCCGAGACCGGCTCATCCAGCACCAGAAGGCTGGGGTTGAGCATCAGCGCGCGGGCGATGGCGATCCGCTGGCGCTGGCCGCCCGAAAACATATGCGGGTAGCGATTAAAGTGCTCGGGGCCGAGACCGACCTTCTTTAGCATCTTCATGGCAAGATCGCGCCGCTCGTCGGCCGTGCTGTCGGTGTTGATGAGCAGCGGCTCGGCAAGCACGTCGCCGATCTTCTGGCGTGGATTGAGCGAACCATAAGGGTTTTGGAAGACGATCTGGACCTTGCGGCGCATTTCCTTCGACAGGCCGTTCCTGCCGATGTCTACCTTCTTGCCGTCGATGAAAAGCTCGCCGGAGGTCGCCGGGTCGATCAGGGTGATGATGCGGGCGAGTGTTGACTTGCCGCAGCCGCTCTCGCCGACGATGGCCAGCGTCTTGCCCTTGTCGACGCTGAACGAAACACCCTTGACCGCATGAACCGTACGGGAGGGGCGGAAAAGCCCGCCACCGACATGATAGTCGCGCACGATGTTCTTGCCTTCGACTACCGTCACGCTCATGAGGCGGTTCCTCCTGCGGACCGGGCTGCGACTACAGATGGGGCCGGCTCAAACAGCATGTCGGAAACAGTAGGCAACCGGTCGCCGACGGCGTTTTCGGGCAGCGCCGACAGGAGCGCGCGCGTGTAGTTGCTCTTGGGGGACTCGAACAGCGACAGCACGTCGGCCTCTTCCATCTTGCGGCCCTTGTACTGGACGATGACACGGTCGGCGGTCTCGGCAACCACCCCCATATTGTGGGTGATCATGATCAGGCCCATGCCATATTTGGCCTGCAGGCCGACCAGCAGATCGAGGATCTGCTTCTGGATGGTGACATCGAGCGCCGTGGTTGGCTCGTCGGCGATCAAAAGCTTGGGATTGCAGGCGATGGCGATGGCGATCATGACGCGCTGACACTGACCACCCGACATCTGGTGCGGGAAGGAGCCCAGCCGTTCCTCGGGGTCGGCGATGCCGACCAACTTCATCAATTCGATGGCACGCGCCCGGCGCTGGGCGCGGTCCATGCCCATATGGAAGCGCAGCACCTCCTCGATCTGGAAGCCGACGGTGAAGCACGGGTTGAGGCTGGCGACCGGCTCCTGGAAGATCATCGAAATGTCCTTGCCGACGATCTTGCGCCGCTCGGATGGGCCGAGCTTGAGCAGGTCGATGCCGTCGAAGGCCATGCGGTCGGCCCTCACCGTCGCGGTGTTGGGCAAAAGCCCCATCACCGCCAGCATCGCCACCGACTTGCCCGAACCGGATTCGCCGACGATCGCCAGCACCTCGCGCGGTTCGACCGACAGGTCGATGCCTTGTACCGCCATGAATGGTCCAGCGGCGGTGTCGAAGGAAACGGTCAGGTTCTTGATCTCGAGAAGAGGCATTGGATTATGACCTCTTCAGCTTGGGATCGAAGGCATCGCGCAAGCCGTCGCCGATCAGATTGATGGCAAGCACAGTGATCAGGATGGCAAGGCCGGGGAAGGTCACCACCCAAGGCGCGCGCAGGATGAACTCGCGCGCCGAGGCGAGCATCGTGCCCCATTCCGGCGTCGGCGGCTGCGCACCGACACCGAGGAAGCCGAGCGCCGCAGCCTCGAGAATAGCGTTGGAGAAGGACAACGTCGCCTGCACGATCAGCGGTGCCAGGCAGTTCGGCAGGATCGTCCTCACCATCAAGCGAAGATGACCGGCACCAGCCACCTTGGCGGAGATGACATATTCGCGGTTCTTTTCGGCCATCACGGCGGCGCGGGTGAGGCGCGCGAAATGCGGCTGCAGCACCAGCGCGATCGCCAGCATGGCATTGAACAGGCCCGGGCCGAGGATCGCCACCAGCACCAGCGCCAGAAGCAGCGACGGGAAGGCCAGGATGATATCCATGATGCGCATGATCAGAGTGTCGACCCAGCCACGGAAATAGCCGGCGAGCACGCCAAGCACGATGCCGCTGGTGAGCGAGAAGACAACGACCACCAGACCGATGAACAGCGAGAAACGCGCCCCGAAGATCAACCGTGAAAGCATGTCGCGGCCGACCGCGTCGGTGCCGAGCAGGAACATCGATTTGCCGCCTTCCTGCCAGGCAGGGGGTGCCAGCAGCGCATCGCGAAACTGCTCGTCGGGCGAATGTGGGGCGACGAACGGCGCAAAGATCGCCACCAGCACCAGCGCCGAAAACGCGACAAGGCCGATGACCGCGCCGGTGTTCATCGAGAAGTAGTGCCAGAACTCGGCGAAAGCCCGTTGCCTGCCGCCTGTCGGGATGGAGGCGGCGGTAGCTTCGGCGGCGGATTCGTCGGTCATCTCACTGCACCCGGATGCGCGGATTGATGACGGCGTAGAGCACGTCGACGATCAGGTTCACCGCCATGACGATCAGCGCGATGATCAGCAATCCGCTCTGGACGACGACATAGTCGCGCTTGCCGATGGCATCGATCATCCATTTGCCGATGCCCGGCCAGGAAAAAATGGTCTCGGTCAGAATGGCGCCCGCCATCAAGGTGCCGACCTGCAGTCCAATGGTGGTGACTACCGGGATCAGCGCGTTGCGAAAAGCGTGCAGACCGATGACGCGGCGAGGCGCCAGGCCCTTAGCGCGCGCGGTGCGGACATAGTCCTCGCCCAGCACCTCGAGCATCGCCGAGCGCGTCTGGCGCGCTATGACGGCAAGCGGGATCGTCGCCAGCACGATCGACGGCAGGATCAAATGGCTGACGGCAGATTTGAAAGCGCCGCTCCTGCCGGAGATCAGGCTGTCGATGAGCATGAACCCGGTCGTCGGCCTGAAGAAATACTGCAGGCCGATGCGGCCGGAAACCGGCGTCCAGCCGAGATAGCCGGAGAAGAAGATAATGAGCAGCAACCCCCACCAGAAGATCGGCATCGAATAGCCGGTCAGCGCGACACCCATCGTAGCCTGGTCGAACCACGAGCCGCGCTTGACCGCGGCGAAGATACCGGCAGGAATGCCGAGCAGGACGGCGATGATCAACGCCACTGTCGCCAGTTCCAGCGTGGCTGGAAACAGCGCCTGGAATTCGCCGAGCACTGGCCGCTTGGTGGCAATAGATATGCCGAAATCGCCGGTCAGGACCCTGCCGATATATTCCAGGTATTGGATGACATAGGGCCGGTTGTAGCCAAACTGCTCGATGAGCTGGGCGTAGCGCTCGGGGCTGACGCCGCGCTCGCCCGCCAGGGCCAGGATAGGATCGCCGGGCAGAAGCCGGACGAAAGCAAACGCCGCCAGCGATATGCCGAACACGGTCGGGATGATCAAAGCGAGCTTGTGGAGGAGATAACGGAGCATCTTGCTTCATAGAACGGCGGCGCGGGAAGTCCAGCGCCGCCGCTCAATTTCTCAGGACTTATTCGGTGACGTCGACGCCGTCAAACCGATGAATGCCGAGCGGGTCCATAACGAAGCCCGACACCTTCTTGTTCATCGGCATGAAGACCTTGGAGTGGGCGATGGTCAGCCACGGAGCCTCACGCTTGAACACCACCTGAGCTTCCTCGTAGATCTTGGTGCGCTCGGCGACGTCCGTCGTCGCCTTGCCTTTTTTCAGCAGGGCTTCGAATTCCTGGTTGCACCAGATCGCATAATTGGACTGGCCGATGGCATCGCAACCGAGCAGGAAAAAGAAGTTGTCCGGATCGCCATTGTCACCGGTCCAGCCCAGTTGGAAGGCGCCGTCGCGATCCTTAGCCTTGCCGCGCTGGCGATACTCGGTCCATTCGTAACTGACGATCTCCGCCTTGACGCCGACGGCGGCATAGTCGGCCTGGATCAACTCGGCGACGCGCTGGGCGTTCGGGTTGTAGGGGCGGCTGACCGGCATAGCCCAGATCTTCATCGACAGATCCTTGACGCCTGCATCGGCCAGCATCTTCTTGGCCGCCTCCGGATCATAGGGATCGTCCTTGATGTCCTTGTTATAGGACCACATGGTCGGCGGGATCGGGTTGATGGCCGGCGCGCCGGCGCCCTGATAGACCGCGTCGATGATCGCCTTCTTGTTTACCGCCATGTTGAGGGCCTTGCGGACCTCGACCTTGTCGAAGGGCGGCTGCGTCGTGTTGTAAGCCATGTAGCCGATGTTCAGGCCTTCCTGCTCGTCGACCTTGAGGTTCGCGTCAGCCTGCAGTCCGGCAATGTCGGCCGGCGCCGGGTATGACATGATATCGCACTCGCCTGCCTTCAGCTTCTGCGCGCGTACGGCCGGATCGGGCGTGATGGCGAAGATCAGATCGTCGATCTTCTGTCGCCCGCCATAGTAGCCGTCCCATGCTGCATAGCGCACGACCGCATCGACCTGATAGTCGACGAACTGGAACGGACCAGTGCCGACCGGCTTCTGGGTGAACTGCTGCCTGGTGCCGGCCTTGTCGAGTTGGTCGGCATATTCCTTGGAGACGATCGAGGCGAAATCCATGCCGAGGTCCGGCAGGAACGCGACTTCAGGCTTGTTCAGCACGAATTTCACCGTCAGGTCGTCGACCTTGACGATTTCCTTCAGGAGATCGGGAAAGCCCATGCCGGTGAAATATTCCCAGCCGGTGCCTTCCAGATAGCTGTACCACGGGCTTTCTTTCTTCCACTGGCGTTCGAAGGAAAAGATCACGTCGTCTGCGTTGAGGTCGCGCGTCGGCGTGAAATAATCGGTCGTCTGGAATTTCACACCCGGGCGAAGCTTGAAGGTGTATTCGAGACCGTCGTCGGAAACCGTCCAGCTCTCGGCCAGGCCGGGCGAGATGGTGGTCTTGCCATGCTCGAACTCGACCAGGCGCGAATAGATGGTGCGCGACGAGGCGTCGAAGTCGTTGCCGCCGCTCCATGGCGACGGGTCGAAGCCGGCCGGCGAAGCCTCCGAGCAATAGACCAGTTGTTTTGCATTGGCCATGCCGCCGAGGACGCTTGCAGCCAGCAACGCGGCTGCAAAAGTCAGTTTCTTTTTCATTGAGCACTCCCTGATGTTCTTCCAAGCCCCTCTATCAGGCTCGCGAAGGCCGCATATAAGCACCGTTTTTCTAGCTTTGGAACTGCTTGTTTGCCTAACCCACGGGAAGCAGAAAAAAATTCCGGCACGCGGCAAATTGTGGAAAAAACGAGCCGAATCCGCAGATCACGACATTATTAGCGACTTCAATTTTTTGTTGATCGGCGATGCCGCCAATTGTGGGAATCGAGCCGTTCGGTTCAAGAGATGCGCATCCGAAAACCGGTCGCGGCCGAGAGGTTTGACGGCAAGTCTTACCGCACTCCAGGTGGCGAGGCTTGCACGGCCGTCGCTTGTGGCAATACATAGACAGGTGGGCAGCGTGCCGGATTTTCCCACGTTCCGGACATTGCGGCAAGCGTGGGATATCGTTGTGATCAGGGCGGTGGTGGCGCGCAAGCATGCCGAAACAATAAGAACGATTGAGGGAGCGACAGGTGGCAAAACCGGCAAAGACAACCAACGCGGCGAAAGCAAAGGCCGAGGCAACATCGAAAGCAGTCAAGTCAAAAGCGGCCGCCGCCAAGCCGACGGCTACCGCGAAGGCAACCGCGAAGCCGGCGGCGAAGACCACGGCTGGAGCGGCTGCTAAACCGGCACCCGGCAAGACGGCGCCTGCTGCAAAGTCTGCCGCCAAGCCGGCGGCGAAGGCAGTGCCGACAGCGCGCCGACCGCCGGCAGGTCCGGCCAAGAGATTACCAAAGGCGATCACGTCGCTGGCCGCCGGCCTGCCGGAAAAACCGTGGCTCAAGAGTTACCCAAAGATCGTGCCGGCCGAGATCGGCGCCCTGCCCTCCAGCTCGATCGGCGACTTTCTCGTCGCCGTGTGCAAGCAGTTTGCAAGCCGGCCGGCCTTCGTCTGCATGGGTAAATCGATCACCTATGCCGATCTCGAGCGACAGTCGGCCGCCTTCGGCGCCTATCTGCAATCAACGGAGCTGCAGAAGGGCGCGCGCGTCGCGCTGATGATGCCGAATGTGCTGCAATATCCGGTGGCGATGATGGCAGTGCTTCGCGCCGGCTATGTCGTGGTAAACATCAATCCGCTCTACACGCCGCGCGAGCTGGAGCACCAGCTCAAGGATTCCGGCGCTCAAGCCATTGTCATCCTCGAAAATTTTGCCTGCACCCTGCAAGCGGTGATCGCCAGGACCGCGGTCAAGCATGTCGTGGTCGCCTCGATGGGCGACATGCTCGGCGGGCTCAAGGGAACGATCGTCAACTTCGTTGTACGCCGCGTCAAGAAGATGGTGCCGGCATGGTCGCTGCCCGGCCATGTCAAGTTCAACGCCGCGCTGAAGGCGGGCACAGGCAAGGCCTTCAGGCCCGCAAGGGTCACGGCCGACGACATCGCCTTCCTGCAATACACGGGCGGCACGACCGGCATCTCCAAGGGCGCGATGCTTTTGCACAGCAACATTTTGGCGAACGTCGCGCAGAACGCGCTGTGGGCCGAAGACGCTTTTACCGTCAAGCCGAAGCCGGCGCATCTGAACTTCCTCTGCGCGCTGCCGCTCTATCACATTTTTGCGCTGACGGCGAACGTGCTGGTAGGCATGCAGCAAGGCGCGCAGAATGTCCTCATCCCCAATCCGCGCGACATTCCCGGCTTCGTCAAGGAGCTGCAGAAATACCCGATCCACATCTTTCCGGGCCTCAACACGCTGTTCAATGCGCTGCTCAATAATGAGGATTTTCGCAAGCTCGATTTCAAGCCGCTGATCCTGACGCTGGGTGGCGGCATGCCGGTGCAGAGGGCCATCGCCGAACGCTGGAAGGTGCTGACCGGCTGCCCGATCAGCGAGGCCTACGGGCTCACCGAGACCTCGCCGGGAGCAACGATCAACAAATTCAGCGACGGCGTTTACACCGGCACGATCGGCCTGCCGCTGCCCTCGACCGAGATCGCGATCCGCGACGACGACGGCAACAATTTGCCGCTCGGCGAAGTCGGCGAAATCTGCATCCGCGGACCGCAGGTGATGGCCGGCTACTGGAACCGGCCGGACGAGACCGCCAAGGTGATGACCGAGGACGGCTTCTTCAAATCGGGCGACATGGGCTTCATGGACGAGCTTGGCTACACCAAGATCGTCGACCGCAAGAAGGACATGATCCTGGTTTCCGGCTTCAACGTCTATCCGAACGAACTCGAGGAAGTGGTGGCGCAGCATCCAGGCGTACTCGAAGTTGCCGCGATCGGCGTGCCGGACGAGCATTCGGGTGAAGTGCCGAAGCTGTTCGTCGTCAAGAAGGACCCGGCACTGACCGCCGACATGCTGACGGCTTATTGCCGTGAGAACCTGACCGGCTACAAGCGTCCCAGGTATATTGAGTTCCGCACCGAGCTGCCGAAGACACCGGTCGGCAAGATCCTGCGCCGGGCGTTGCGGGGCTAGGCGCAGCTTGAGCGATTGCATCGCCGGCGCCAACGCCGTGAGCATAGGTTCGCGCCCGGACCCGGCACAGTTCATCCGGGCGAACATGCGGATCGCCCCCGTGCCCGCGCTTCCCGAAATTCGGCTTTACACCGCCCATCCGGGAAGCGGGCTCAGGCGGCTTCTCGAATGGAACCAACATGCGACCGAAGAAGACGGACCTGAACCGGAGCCACCGTACTGGGCCTATGTCTGGGCCGGCGGCGCGGTGCTCGCCCGCTACATATTCGACCGGCCGGAGACCGTGGCCGGCCGTCGCGTGCTCGACCTCGGCGCCGGCTCCGGCCTCGTCGGCATCGCGGCGGCGAAGGCCGGAGCCAGCGCGGTGATCGCGGCCGAGATCGATCACAACGGTGTGGTTGCGCTCGGCCTCAACGCGACTGCGAACGGCGTCGCTATCATGATCATTGGCGAAGACATCACCAGCGGTCCGCCGCCACCGGTGGATGTCGTGGTGGTCGGCGACCTGTTCTACGCCCATGATCTCGCCGGCCGGGTCGTCCCCTTCCTCGACCGCTGCCTTGCAGCCGGCATCGCCGTGCTGATCGGCGATCCGGGCCGCGCCTATCTGCCCCGCTCGCGGCTTCGCCTGCTGGCCGAATACGAGGTGCCGGATGTCGGCGAAGGCAGGAATGCGGCGATGAAACCGAGCGGCGTGTTCTCGTTCGGACTAGCTAGCTGCGAGTCTAGACTGTCTCGCTGACCCGCGCCGAAAGAAAATCAGGCAGGTCGGCCACCGAATCCAGAATGACGTCGGCTATCTGGGACAGCGATTCACGTGTGCCGGTGCCGGACAGCACGCCGACCGCCAGACCGCAGCCGCCCGCCCGCGCCATTTCAAGATCGTGACGGTTGTCGCCGACCATGGCGATTGCCGAGGGCCTGAGCCCCGTCAGATCAGAGAAGGCAAGGATCGTATCCGGCGCCGGTTTTGGATTGGCCACCGCGTCGTAACCATAGGCGGCGTCGAAAAGCTGCGCGACGCCCAGCGTGACCAGGGTCTTTTCCGCGCCGCTGGTCGAGTCGTTGGTGGCGACACCAAGCCGGTAGGATTTTCTGTGAAGCAGGCCAAGCGTCTCGACCACGCCCGGCAGCGCCACCGCCATTGCCGATCCTTGCGCCGAGGTGATGGCGTTGAAGCGGGCGACGGCAAGCATCTGGTCCTCGTCGGACAGCCGTGGAAACCACAGCTCGACGACGTCCATGTTGGTGCCGGAGGCAAAAATCGAATCCGGCTTGAAGCGCTTGGTGGCGAAGTCGAAACCCGCCGCCGCAAGCAGCCTGTCTGCTTTCCAGCGATCGCCTTCGGCCGCATCCATCGCCATGAAGTCGGCGATGCCCAGCCATGTCGCGTTGAAATCTACGAGCGTCCCGTCCTTGTCGAACAATATTCCCTTGATGTCCGCCAAGCTTTTCACTCCGGGCCGCGCAAGCGGTGGATGTATTCCACCAGTCCGGCAGTCGAGGCGTCCCGCTTTGCGGCGTTCTCCTTGCCTTCAACGACGGGCAGCAGCCCGGTCGCCAGTTCCTTGCCGAGCTCGACGCCCCACTGGTCGAAGGAGTTGATGTTGAACAGCGTGCCTTCGACGAAGACGCGGTGTTCGTAAAGCGCAATCAGCCGTCCGAACGTGTGGGGGTCGAGTTTCCTGTAGAGGATCGTCACTGAGGGGCGGTCGCCGGAGAAGACGCGGTGCGGAGCAATCCTGTCGACATCGGCCGGCTTCATGCCTTTCGCCAGCATCTGCGCTCGGGCTTCCTCAAGCGTGCGGCCCTTCATGAAGGCTTCCGACTGCGCCAGGCAATTGGCAAGCAGAAGGTCGTGGTGATGCTTCAGTTCCGGCTCGTGGCCGACGGCAGCGGCGAGGAATTCGACCGGAATGAAATCGGTGCCCTGATGCAGAAGTTGGAAGAAGGCATGCTGGCCATTGGTGCCGGGCTCGCCCCAGACCAGCGGGCCGGTCGGCGTCGTTACAGCGCCGCCGTCCAGGGTGACGCTCTTGCCGTTCGATTCCATGTCGAGCTGCTGCAGATAGGCCGGCAGCCTGGACAGACGCTGATCGTAGGGGATGACGGCGCGAGCGGGGTATTTGCAGATCACGCGGTGCCACCAGCCAATCAGCCCCATCAGCGCCGGCAGGTTCTTCGCCAGCGGGGCGGTGCGGAAATGCTCGTCCATCTCATGGGCGCCGTCGAGAAAGGCGCGAAAATCCTTCGGGCCGATGGCGATCATCACCGGCAGACCGATCGCACCCCAGACGGAATAGCGCCCGCCGACCCAGTCCCAGAAGCCGAAGACGCGATCGGGCGCGATGCCGAATTTGGCGACCAGGTCGAGCGCCGTCGAGACGGCGGCGAAATGCTTGCCGACCGCTTCCTTGCCGAGCGCCTTCTCGACCCATCTGCGCGCGGTTTCGGCATTGGTCATCGTCTCGACCGTGGTGAAGGTCTTGGAGGCGATGATGAACAGGGTGGTTTCGGCGGAAAGACCCTTCAGCGTGTCGTGGATATGGGCACCGTCGATATTGGATACGTAATGCGCGCGCGGCCCGTCATGATAGGGCGCCAGCGCCAGCGTCGCCATGGCCGGGCCGAGATCGGAGCCGCCGATGCCGATGTTGACGATGTCGGTGATCTTCTTGCCGGTCGCGCCGGCCGCCTTGCCGGAACGCACCGCGTCGGCGAAGGCACCCATCGCGTCGAGCACGGCAAGGACTTCCGCCTTCACGTCCTGGCCGTCGAGCACGATGCCCTTGCCGGTCAGGTTGCGCAGCGCCGTGTGCAGCACGGCGCGGCCTTCAGTGACGTTGATCTTCTTGCCGGCAAACATCGCGTCGCGCCGGCCTTCGAGGTCAGCGGCCTCAGCCAGTTTCTCCAGCAACTCCATAGTCCGCGCATCGACCGCGCATTTCGACCAGTCGAGCAGCAGGTCGCCGTCACTGGCGGAGAATTTCTCGAAGCGCTGCGGATCGGCAGCGAAAGCCTCGCGCATCGAGCCCGATTTGGCCGCACGGTGATCGCGCAATGCGTCGAGCTGCTTTTGAAAGGACGATTGATCCACTGCTTCGCTCCGGTCTCTTGAGATGCATCTTATCAGGCCGGATGTTTCCGGCGCGTGTCGTCGCGGCAAACTATCGGGTCGAATCCCATCTGTTTCAATGCGCAGCGATGCCGCAGCGCAGCGTGGGCCGGCTCAAAGGATCACTGGCATAAATCCCAGCGATCAGAAAAATTGATTGGCGCAACACCTTGTGCCACCGGTACATTCGACTGGTCCAGCCATGTGAAAAAAGCTGGCCATCGAGGAACATCTCCCATGCCACAGCGAAACGACACGGCCATTTGGTCCGGCCTGTTCCGGATTTCGGCGGAATCCGGTCAGACCCTGCAGGCGCAGATCCGCCAGGCGATCGTCGCCGCCATCCTCGACCGGCAGATCGCGGCTTCCATGCCGCTTCCGTCCTGCCGGATTCTTGCCGAAAAACTCGGCGTGGCGCGCGGCACCGTGGTGCTGGCCTTCCAGCAACTGGTCGACCAGGGCTTCCTGGTGGCGCGCGAGCGCCGCGGCCATTTCGTCAATCCCGAAGTGCTGGCGACGCCGGCCAAGCCGCATCAGAAGGCGCCCGACCAGGCCAACGAGATCGACTGGAAGGCGCGTCGGCAGATCGCGGCGAGCGACATGCCGCCGCCGGCCAAGCACGACAACTGGATCAAGTCGTCATACCCCTTCGTCTATGGCCAATTCGACCCGGCGCTGTTCCCGACCGCCGAATGGCGCGAGTGCAACCGCATGGCGTTGGCGGTGCTCGAAATCCGCAACTGGGCATCCGACATGGTCGACCGCGACGATCCGCTCCTGATCGAGCAGATCCAGGCACGGCTGCTGCCGCGACGCGGCATCTTCGCCAATCCGGACGAGATCATCGTGACGTTGGGCGCGCAGAACGCGCTTTATATGCTGGCGACGCTGTTGATGACCAAGGGCTCCAAGGTGGCGATGGAGGACCCGGGCTATCCCGATGCACGTTCGATCTTCCGGCTGGCCGGCGCCGAGATCCAGCCGGTTCCGGTCGACCACTCCGGCATCGTAACCTCGGCCATTCCCAATGATTCCGGCTTCGTCTTCGTCACGCCCAGCCACCATTGCCCGACCATGGTGCCGCTGTCGGCGGAGCGGCGGCAGGAGCTTTTGGCGCGCGCCAACCGGCACAACCAGATCATCATCGAGGACGGATATGACAGCCAGCTCCTGGACGAGGCGCCGCAGCAGGCGCTGAAGAGCCTCGATCGCTCCGGCCGCGTCGTCTATGTCGGCTCGATGTCGAAGACTCTGGCTCCCGGCCTCAGGCTCGGCTACATCGTCGCCTCGGCCGGGCTGATCTCCGAGCTTCGGGCGCTACGCCGCTTCATGCTGCGCCATCCGCCGGCGAACAACCAGCGCGCCGTGGCGCTCTTCCTGTCGCTCGGCCATCACGAGGCGCTGGTGCGGCGGCTGTCGAGCGCCTTCGACGAGAGGCGCAAGCGTCTGGTCCATGCGATTTCCGCCTTCCTGCCGGAGTGGCGCTCGACCGATTCGGCCGGCGGCACGTCGCTCTGGCTCGAGGGGCCGCGCGGCACCGATTCGCGCGGACTGGCGGAGGCCGCGGCCTCGCGCAGCGTCATCATCGAGCCTGGCGACCGCTTCTTCGACCGCACCGAAAAGCCATCGCGTTTCATGCGCTTGGGCATTTCCTCGATCGCGTTGCAGCACATCGAACCCGGCATCCGCGAACTGGCGACGGCAGCTGGACGCAGGCCGGCAGCGGCCTGATCTCCCTTCCCCGACCGGAGCCTGGCGCATGTGGTGCGGCTCCGGTTCTTTAGCTCCTTGGCATATTCGACGGGACCGGCTGGCACATAGGCTGTGCCAATGCCGGCGGCATAGTCGCTGTGTAGAGGGACGAAGCAGGCCGATGGTGGACCAACCGCCGCGAGTTCCTGCCGATGAAGGTGGAGTGCTTCCATGCCAGTGGCTGTCGAACAGCAGGACACGTCGGCGAACCGTCGTCCACAGCGCTCCGGTCTTCGCGAAACAGGACATGCCATGCGATCAGCTCCTCTGATGGAGGACACCGGACCACGACACCAGGCCATCGAGAGCGGCAGCTACGGGCCGCTGCGCGGGGATGACTGCGAGCGCATCCACGAGGGCGTGCTGACGCTCCTGGAGACGGTGGGTTTCGCCAATGCCATCCCTTCCTGCATAAAGGTGCTGACCAAGGC
This sequence comes from Mesorhizobium sp. M0954, assembly GCF_040319155.1. NCBI lineage: Bacteria > Pseudomonadati > Pseudomonadota > Alphaproteobacteria > Hyphomicrobiales > Phyllobacteriaceae > Mesorhizobium > Mesorhizobium sp. M0954. Next base: position 44,275 of record NZ_JAMYNR010000005.1, read on the forward strand.
GGGGGCGGTCCATGGCGACGACGACCGTGTGCGCTTTCCGCGCGCGCTAGTGCTCGACACCATCAAGCGGGCGGCACGACATTTCACACTTCATGGCCAGGACGCCAGGCACGACATGGTGGTCCAGGGCAAGCGCGTGCACTACGGCACGGCAGGTATCGCCGTGCACCTGGTGGATCTGGAGAAGCGCGAGTACCGCGAATCCAAGCTGCAGGACATTTATGATGCTGCCCGCATCGTCGATGGGTTGGACAACATCCATTTCTTCCAGCGGCCGATGGTGGCGCGCGACATCGCCGATCCGCTCGAGATGGATTTCAACACGCTCTATGCCTGTGTGATGGGGACATCGAAGCACGTCGGAACATCCTTCACCGTGCGTGAGAACGTGAAGCCGGCGCTTGAAATGCTGTACGCCATCGCCGGCGGCGAGGAGAATTTCCGCGCCCGGCCATTCGTTTCTAACTCTAACTCATTCGTCGTGCCGCCGATGAAGTTCGCCGAGGATGCCTGCGGCGTGCTCGAGGCTTGCGTTGAAGGCGGCATCCCGATCCTGCTGCTCTCGACCGGCCAGTCCGGCACCACAGCACCCGCGGCGATGGCCGGCGCCGTCGTGCAAGCGGTGGCCGAAGTACTGGCCGGCCTGGTCTATGTCAATGCGCTCAAGCCGGGCCATCCGGCGATCTTCGGCGCCTGGCCGTTCATGTCGGACCTGCGTACCGGCGCCATGGCCGGCGGGTCGGCCGAGCAGTCGGTGGCAACGGCGGCCTGCGCCCAGATGGCGCAATTCTACGATCTGCCCGGCGGCTCGGCCGCTGGCATGACGGATTCGAAACTGCCCGACATTCAATCCGGCTACGAAAAGGGCATCACCAATGTGATGGCCGGCCTCTCCGGCCTCAACCTCGTCTACGAGGCGGCCGGCATGCATGCCTCGCTGCTCGGCTTCTGCCTGGAGAGCCTGGTCATCGACAACGACATGCTCGGTCATTGCCTGGGCTGCGCACGTGGCATCGACGTGACCGACGAGGCCCTGTCGATCGACAGCATCACCGAGGTCTGCCTCAAAGGCCCAGGCCACTATCTCGACAGCGAACAAACGCTCAAGCTGATGCAGACCGATCATCTCTATCCCGCCTTCGCCGATCGTTCCTCACCGAAGGAATGGAACGAAAAAGGCCGACCTGATATATTGCTGCGTGCGATCACCGAGAAGAAACGCATTCTTGCCGAACGATTTCCGCGCCACGTGCCAAAACAGGTCGACGACAGATTGCGTGCCCGCTTCGGCAGCCTGATCCACCTGCCGCGCACGCATATGGGCGGCTGACCGGAGACGAGTTCGTGCAGCCATACAGCCACCACCCAGAGCCAATTCCGGACGGAAAACCGCTTCACAGTTTTCCTGGAATTGCCCCAGGACCAACCATCGGGCAGAACGACAAATGACTGCGCATCCTATCCTGCAAGCCCACACCGACGGCGACGCGATCGATCGGCTGGTGGCGTCTCACCGGCCCGGCCACGGCCTGGTGCGTGCCTTCTATCATGACCCGGCGATCTTCGAGCGCGACATGGAACGTGTCTTTCGCCGCCACTGGCATTGCCTGGCCCATGCCAGCGTTATCCCGAACCCCGGCGATTTCGAGCTGTTCAAACTGGGCGACGAGGCGGTCATCCTGACGCGCGGCATGGATGGCACGGTGCATGCCATGCTCAATGTCTGCCGCCACCGCGGCGCCGAGGTCTGCACCAAGGAGAAGGGCAACGCGAAGATGTTCGTGTGTCCCTACCACGCCTGGACCTATTCCAATGACGGGTCGTTGCGCGCTGCCCGCCTGATGCCGAAGGATTTCGACCGCACGGCGCACGGGCTGAAGAAGCTTCATGTCCGCGTTGCCTCCGGGCTGGTTTTCATTTCCTTCGCGGAGACGCCGCTCGATTTCGATCCAATCGAACAGTCGCTGCGCACAAGCTGCGGCCAGTATGGCTGGGGCGACGCCAAGGTGGCGTATCGCCAGTCCTATCCGCTCGACGCCAACTGGAAGCTCGCCGTCGAGAACTATGTCGAATGCTACCATTGCGGGCCGGCGCATCCGGAATATTCGCAGACGCATGCGCTGGAAAAGCCGGCCGAGATGATCGAGCAGCTCAACGCGGCGATGGAGCAGCGCACCTGCGCATTTGGCATCGAGATCGGCAGCGCCAACCGCTGGCAGAACTCGGCGGCCGGTCAGGAAGCAATCCATACCTTCCGCTATGCGCTCTATGATGGCGTTTCGAGCGGCAGCCAGGATGGCTCGCCGGTGGCCCCGCTGATGGGCCGCTTCACCGACTATGACGGTGGCGTCACCTCCATCCATCTCGGCGGCACGACCTTCCTCGTGTGCTATCCCGATCACGGCATGATCTACCGCTTCATCCCGAAAACCGCGGGTACCTGCGAGATGGAGCTGATCTGGCTGGTGCGCGGCGACGCGGTCGAGGGCCAGGACTACGATCTGGAGAAGCTGACCTGGCTGTGGAAGGTCACCACCCAAGAGGACAAGAAGATCATCGAGCACACAGCGCGTGGCGTGCGCTCGCACTATTTCGTGCCGGGGCCGATCGCGCCGATGGAATACAACGAACTGCGCTACATCGGCTGGTATCTTGAGGAGATCAGCCGGGCTTGATCGACTCGGCTGCCGCGGGGGGATCCGGCAGATCTTGCCTGTCGCGTCATTCCGCGCTGAGCCCGTATCGGTCGACGACTTCGGCGTTGATCAGCTTGGCATGCAGCGTCATCAGCACGATCTGTGCGTCGAAGCTGTCGCCGGCCTCAAGTGCCGCCTCGATGCGGCGCTCGGCTTCCAGCGTCCGTTGATGGCCATTGGCTTGCTCGAAGGTTTCGGGACCCGCGATGCAATAGCTGCACAATTGTGCCACCGACGCATAGATGCCCGGCGGCGGCTCGTCGGGCCAGTGATCCTTCATCAGATTGACGATCGTGAGTTTTACCCCCTCCGGCACAAGGGCGGGATGCAGATCGGCGCCGCGCAATGCATCGTCGAGCTGCCTCAAGTCGCCCGAGCGACCGAACATTCCAAGGAAGCCGAGGGAAGAACGCCGTTGCGCCATAATGGTCCAACCGTTCCCAACCAGTTAGGTGGTTCACAAGCGGAATACAAAAGCAGCGGCATCCAAAGCGTCGCGTTTAAGTAGATTCAGGCGATGCGCTTCAAGTCCTTGCAGGCATCAGCTACTTACCGCCAGCAACAAGACACCGGCCAGCGCCGATCCGGCAAGCGTCGGCAGCATACCGATCTTCAGCTTCAGAATGGCGATCATCGAGGCACAGGAAAGCAGCGCCGCGCGCCAGTCTATCGATGAAAGCACCGGCACGTCCATTCCAAGCCCGACATTGCGCACTTCGCCGAAGATGACGTGCAAGCCGAACCATAGAGCGAGATTCATGATGACGCCGACGACGGCGGCGGTGATCGCACCGAGCGCCGCCGACAGCGCCTTGTTGCCGCGCAGCGCTTCGATGTAAGGCGCGCCAAGGAATATCCATAGGAAACATGGGGTAAACGTCGCCCACAGCGTGAACAGCCCGCCAAACAGTCCGGCAACCAGCGGCGCCAGCAAGCCCGGCTGGCGGAACGCGGCAACGAAGCCGACGAACTGCAAGACCAGGATGAGCGGACCCGGCGTGGTTTCGGCAAGTCCAAGGCCGTCGACCATTTCACCGGGTGCCAGCCAGCCGAAGTACTCGACCGCTGCCTGCGCGACATAGGCAAGGGCTGCGTAGGCGCCGCCGAAGGTGACGACCGCCATGATACTGAAGAAGCCACCGATTTGAGTCCAAACGCTGGCAGGGCCGGCGAAAGCCCAGACCAGCAGAACAGGCCCCAGCCAGATCGGCAGCCAGATCGCCAAAGTGCGCGGCGCGTGCCATCGCGTCGGCCTGACGTGGGTCAGTTCACCGCGCTCGAACATCAGATCCACCGCGCCCTTGATGTCGGGAACATCGCCCTTGCCCTGCGATGCGGCTGAAAAAAATGCCGGCGCACTACGGTTGCCGATCCAGCCTGTCAGGCCGGCAAGCAGGACGATCAGCGGAAACGGCACGTTCAACGCGTAGATGGCGATGAAGGCGGCGAGTGCGATCGACACCATGATCGGGTTTTTCAGCGCGCGTCTGCCGATCCGGATCACCGCCTCGATGACAATGGCGAGCACGGTCGCCTTGACCCCGAAAAACAGCGCCGCAACGAGTGGTACATCGCCATAGAGCGCATAGAGGCTGCTCAGGACGAGCATGACAAGCGCGCCCGGCACGACGAAGAGAATGCCGGCAACAAGGCCGCCGGCCGTTTTGTGAAGCAACCAGCCGATATAGATGGCGAGCTGCTGGGCCTCGGGGCCAGGCAGCAACATGCAGTAGTTCAACGCATGCAGGAAGCGCTGTTCGCCGATCCAGCGCCGTTCCTCGACCAGTTCCTTGTGCATGAGCGCGATCTGCCCGGCCGGCCCGCCAAAGCTGAGCACGCCGATTTTCGCCCAGACCTTCACGGCCTGCCGGAAGCTCGGCACAGCGGGCTCCTGAATCTCCGCCGGCTTTTTCGATAGGACGGCGCTCACGATGGTTTGCCCGCGCTGACTGCGCCGGCGGCCGGCCAGTTATGCGTCTCCTCGGTGGCATCGCGGCACCAGCGGAAGAACATATCATAGAGCAGCATGCCGGCCTCGAGCTGCTCCAGATCGTTGCGAAACATCCGTGACAGGCCAAGCGAGGCGGCCAGGAACCCGGCCGCCTGTGGAACAAGATCGAGGCTCGCAGTATCGGCGGCGCGTATGATCGTGGCCAAGCGATCGAGTGCTTCGGATTTAAGCCCGAACTCCTCGATCATGGTGTCGAAGGTGCAGCGTTCGCCGCGATGGCTCCAGAACACGTTCTCAATGTCGAAAGGCACGGCCTGAAAGCGATCGGCGACGGCCGACACTTCGGCCGGCTCGACGAAGAGAAAGACCGCGTGAGGATCGATGAAGCGCCGAATCAGCCAGGGGCAGGCGATGCGGTCGACCTTCGGGCGCGTACGCGTCACCCAAACGGTGCGGCCCTTGGCATCGCGGGGCGGTATCTTGCGGGCGTCAACGAGAAGCCCCTTGGCATCGCGCCAGTCTTCAAACCCGCCGTCGAGCGATTCGGCGGCAATGCCCTCGTGGCGCAGCCATGCGGCCACGCCTTGCGAGAGCTTTTTTCCCTGTTGGCAGACGACTGTCACTTGCCAGCCGGCGAAGTCGGCAGCCCAGTTCGAGACAGTCCTGAAATCACGCCGATCCGACGCCGGCAGCAGTCGCGGGTCGGCGTTGTAGTCATCGTCGATGCGGACATCGATGATCGCGGGTGCACCCGGCAGACCAATCAGACGGGATAGTTGCGGTACGGTGATGGTTGTTGTCGACGGCATGGCGTCCACCTCCTGGAAAGAGAAGCTTGGACGCGAACATTGGGCTGACGCCTCACGGGGTCGTCGCGATTAACCCCTTGCGATGATCGTGGATTTGTCGCGCTCGCTTGTCAAGCATTGCCGTTCTCGCGGGAGCAATCGCTGTTGACAAATGACCGCGTCCAACCCTGTGCCGGGCATTTCTGCCCATTATCGGCAGGCTATCGCAGGTGGAAAGCCGAGGCTTTCGCTCTGCGATGTGACCCCACCCCTACCCCTCCTGGCGCTGACCTCGGCAAATTGCCTGCACCGGCGGCTGGCTCATGCGACGGATCCTGGTGTCAGTGATTGTCCCTCGGCACCCCGCTTGTATGCGCCACATCCTGGTATTTCACCGCCGGCTTCAGCACCATGCCTTCGGAAAACTGGTCGACCATGCCGCGCTGGATCTCCTGCCACGGCGTCTGGTGCTTGGGATAGTGATAGCCGCCATTGTTCTGCAGTTCGGTGCGCCGCCGCGTGATCTCGTCGTCGCTGACGAGGATATCGGCGGTGCCCTTGCGCAGATCGACGCGGACGCGGTCACCGGTCTTCAGCAGCGCCAGCCCGCCGCCGATGGCGGCTTCCGGCGAGGCGTTGAGGATCGAGGGCGAACCCGACGTGCCCGACTGGCGGCCGTCGCCGATACAGGCCAGCGCGTGGATGCCCTTTTTGATCAGATAGGCCGGCGGCTGCATGTTGACGACTTCGGCGCCGCCCGGATAGCCGATCGGGCCGGCGCCGCGCATGAACAGGATGGTGTGCTCGTCGATGCCTTGTGCCGGATCGTCGATGCGGGCGTGGTAATCCTCGGGCCCGTCGAACACCATGGCGTTGCCCTCGAAGGCTTCGGGGTCCTTCGGGTTCGACAGATAGCGCTCGCGGAACTCGGGCGAGATGCCGCTGGTCTTCATGATCGCCGAATCGAACAGATTGCCCTTGAGATTGATGAAGCCGGCATTGGCTTTCAGCGGCTCGGCAACCGTGCGGATGACGTCGAGGTTCTCGTTGACGGCGCCCCTGCAATTGTCGCCGATGGTCTTGCCGTTAGCTGTCATGGCTTCCGGATAGGGCAGCAGGCCGCCCTTCATCAGTTCGGCGACCACGGCCGGCACGCCGCCGGCATGGTGATAGTCCTCGCCGAGATATTCGCCCGTCGGCTGCAGATTGACGATGAGCGGTATGTTGAGGCCGACCTTCTGCCAATCGTCATTGTCGAGCGGCACGCCGAGATGGCGGGCGATGGCATTGAGGTGGATCGGCGCATTGGTCGAGCCGCCGATCGCCGAGTTGACGACGATGGCGTTCTCGAAGGCCTTACGGGTCATGATGTCGGAGGGCTTCAGATCCTCATGCACCATGTCGACGATGCGCTTTCCGGTCTCGTAGGCGATCTGGCCGCGCTCGCGATAGGGGGCGGGGATAGCGGCCGAGCCCGGCAATTGCATGCCGAGCGCCTCGGCCAGCGAATTCATCGTGGTGGCGGTACCCATCGTGTTGCAATAGCCGGTCGACGGCGCCGAGGAGGCAACGATATCCATGAACTCGTCATAGCCAATCTCGCCGGCCGACAGGCGCTGGCGCGATTCCCAGACGATGGTGCCGGAGCCGGTGCGCTTGCCCTTGTGCCAGCCGTTGAGCATCGGGCCGACCGAAAGCGCGATAGCCGGAATGTTGACGGTGGCCGCGGCCATCAGCATGGCCGGCGTCGTCTTGTCGCAGCCGATGGTGAGGACCACGCCGTCGAGCGGATAGCCGTAGAGCACCTCTACCAGGCTGAGATAGGCAAGGTTGCGGTCAAGTGCAGCAGTGGGCCGCTTGCCGGTCTCCTGGATCGGGTGGCAAGGGAACTCGAAAGGGATGCCACCCATCGAGACGATGCCTTCGCGCACGCGCTTGGCCAGTTCGATGTGATGGCGGTTGCAGGGCGACAGGTCCGAGCCGGTCTGGGCGATGCCGATCAGCGGCTTGCCGGACATCAGTTCGGCCCGCGTCAGCCCGTAATTCAGGTAGCGCTCCAGATAGAGTGCCGTCATGCCCGGATTGTCGGGATTGTCGAACCACTCCTGCGAGCGAAATTTTTTCTTGTGGGTGGGGGCGCCTGCCATCGTGGTCTCCGTATTTGTATGACAAATCGATATGACAACGCGCGGGAGCAGGCAAGGGGCACGCGCCATCCGAATCCGCTCTTTGGTACGAAAGACATACATCTGCCTCCGCGCCAGACGGGATCGTGGTTTGTCAGCCCGCTATCCCGGAGAGTTGGAGCGCGTCGCCGCGGACCCTACCTGACCCTTCCGGCCACCCTCCCCCTCAAGGGGCCCACTTGGGGAGGCACATCCGCATCACTCGAACACGATGCTCGGCACTGCAGCCTCGGCCGCGCCGCGCTCTTCATTGACGCGGTCCCAGACCTTGGCCGCGATGTCGCGATAGATTTTCGCCTCAGCGCCATCCGGCTTGGAGACCACCACCGGCGTGCCGGCATCGGAGCTTTCGCGGATGCCCATCTCGAGCGGCACTTCGCCAAGGAAGGTGACGCCGAGACGCTCGGCCTCGCGGCGGGCGCCGCCATGGCCGAAGATGTCGTAGCGTTTTCCCGTATCGGGGGCGAGAAAATAGCTCATGTTTTCGACGATACCCAATAGCGGCACGTCGACCTTTCTGAACATGTTGAGGCCTTTGCGCGCATCGATCAGGGCCAGGTCCTGTGGCGTCGAGACGATGACGGCGCCGGCCAGCGGCACCTGTTGGGCCATGGTCAGCTGGGCGTCGCCGGTGCCGGGCGGCATGTCGACGACGAGCACATCAAGCGGTCCCCATTCGACCTCGCGCAGCATCTGCGTCAATGCCGACATCACCATCGGCCCGCGCCAGATCATCGGCGTCTCCTCATCGACGAGGAAGCCCATCGACATGACCTTGAGGCCATAATTCTGCATCGGCTTCAGGATCTTGCCGTCGACGGTCTGCGGCCTGCCACGAATGTTGAGCAGACGCGGCATGGAAGGGCCATAAATGTCGGCATCGAGCACCCCGACCCGCAGCCCGTTGGCGGCAAGCCCAAGGGCGATATTGACGGCGGTAGTCGACTTGCCGACGCCGCCCTTGCCGGAAGCGACGGCGATGATCGCTTCGATGCCGGGTACGCCGCGCTTGCCCTGGCTGTGCGAGGCGGGCGCCTGCGGCGCGGGACGCGCAGGTGCGGCCGGCGGAGCGGGCCTCTGAGCCGGTCTTTGCGGAACCGGCGCCTCCATGCCGCCGCCCTTCTTTTCCGCCGTCAACGCGACCACGGCGCCGGCAACACCGGGGATCGCCTTGACGACACGTTCGGCCGCCGCACGCAGCGGTTCCATCTCCTGGGCACGGGCAGCGGGAACGGTGATCGAAAAGAACACCTTGGCATCGGCAATGAAAATCTCGGAAACCAGGCCGAGGTCGACGATATTGCCGGTGAAATCCGGCCCATTGACCGTCTTCAGGCGCTCGATAACGATTTCCTTGGTCACGTTTTCATTGGCGGCGGGCATGAGTTTTTCCTCTACTTTTCCGCTCCAGATAATGCAGTTCCGGAACAGAACCAAGCGATGGACCACCAATTGCAGCGGCGTATCGGGGAGGCAGCGAGCATATGACGGCATTTCCAGTGGGAGCAGCCGTCGCCAAATCGTCAGCGCAGCCTATTTCATGAGCATGGAATGACAGCCAGGGAAGGAGACGAATCATGCTCGCAAACAGCAACGCGACGGCCAATCTCGCCGTGAAGGACCTGGCCAAGGCCAGGGCATTCTACGAAGGGGTCCTTGGCCTGAAAGAGGTGCACAATGAAGGTGGCGAACTGATCGTCTATAAAAGCGGCGACACCAGCATCAACGTCTACCGTTCGAACTTCGCTGGGACCAACAAGGCGACGGCTGTGACATGGACGGTCGGCGACGAACTCGGCAAGATCGTTGAGGCATTGAAATCGAAGGGCGTGACCTTCGAGCATTACGACATGCCCGGGCTGACGCTTGAGGGTGACATCCATGTCGGTCACGGCATGAAGGTCGCATGGTTCAGGGACCCGGACGGCAACATCCTGAATCTTGTGGACCGGTAGTCGCCGCGCCAGAGGCGGCTCCAGGCGCCATGATGCTCACATCACCTTGCCAGACCGACCGCGAAGTAGGTGAGAGCCGCGATCGCCGCGGTTGCCGGCAGGGTGACGATCCATGCCACCACGATGTTGCCGGCAATGCCCCAGCGAACGGCGGAGACGCGGCGGGCGGCGCCGACGCCGATGATGGCGCCGGTGATCGTGTGCGTGGTCGATACAGGAATACCGAGCCAGGTGGCGGCGAACAGGGTGATCGCTCCGCCGGTCTCGGCGCAGAAACCCTGCATCGGGTTCAGCCGGGTGATCTTCGAGCCCATGGTGTGGACGATGCGCCAGCCGCCGAGCAACGTGCCCAGCGCCAGCGCCGACTGACAGGTGATGACGACCCACAGCGGCACGTAAAAATTCGCGCCGAGCATGCCTTGCGAATAGAGCAGCACGGCGATGATGCCCATGGTCTTCTGCGCGTCGTTGCCGCCATGGCCGAGCGAATAGAGCGAGGCGGAAAAGAACTGCATAACGCGGAAGGTGCTGTCGACGGCGAACGGCGTCTGCCGCACGAACAGCCAGGAGACCGCGAGGATCAAGACAAGCGCCAGCAGAAAGCCTGCCGCCGGCGATAGCACGATGGCCGCCGTCGTCTTGCCCAACCCGGCCCAGACGATGGCACCGGTGCCTGCCTTGGCAACCCCGGCGCCGACCAAACCGCCGATCAGAGCGTGCGAGCTGCTGGACGGGATTCCGACGAGCCAGGTGACGACATTCCAGACGATGGCGCCGACAAGTGCTGCGAAGATCACTGCCGGCGTGACGATGCTGGCGTCGATGATGCCGGTTCCGAGCGTCTCCGCTACGTGGAGACCGAAGAACATGAAGGCGATGAAATTGAAGAAGGCCGCCCAGAACACCGCATAGTGCGGCCGCAGCACCCGGGTGGAGACGATGGTGGCGATGGAGTTGGCGGCATCGTGCAGGCCGTTGAGGAAATCGAAGAACAGCGCGACGACGACAAGGCCGACCAGCACGGGAAAGGCTATTGCGGCTTCTGACACTATACGTTCTCGATGACGATGCCGCTGATTTCGTTGGCGACGTCCTCGAAGCGATCGACCACCTTTTCCAGCTGGCCGTAAATCTCGCTGCCGATCAGATAGGCCATCGGATCGCTGCGACCGTGCCGCTTGAACAGGTCCTTCAGGCCCTGCTCGTGCAGGTCGTCGGCCCGGCCTTCGGCGCGCATGACCTCCTCGGCGATGGCGTTGAGGCGCACCGTATGCGCCCCGACCTTGCCGAGCAGCGGGATCGCCTCGGCCACCAACTTGGCGGCCTCGACGATGACACCTCCCATTTCCTGCATCAGCGGGTCGAATTCCTTCTTCTCGAACAGCCTTACCGTCTTGACGGTTTTGTGCATCATATCGATGGCATCATCCATCGACTGGATCAGGTCCTTGATGTCGCCGCGGTCGAAGGGCGTGATGAAGGAGCGGCGCACGGCCAGCAGCACTTCCGCGGTGATCTGATCGGCTTCGTTCTCGAGATCGATGATCGTCTGGCACCAGCGCTCGATGTCGTTGCCCTGCAAAAGCTGCTGCAGTGCCTCGGCGCCACCGACCACGGTGCGGGAATGCCGCTCGAACAGGTCGAAGAAGCGATCTTCGCGCGGCAAAAGCTTGCGGAACCAGCCCAGCATGTTCGGTACTCCCGTCGTGTCCAGTCCACGACCCCGTCTCATCCACATAGCGCCGCATTCCATCGCGGGAAACAGTAAGCCGGCTGAAAGATGTGGATGCGGACGATTTACACAGGCGGCTTGCGGCCGAAGGCGATTTCCCCGACCTTGCGCGCTAAGATCGGACACAGCGTCCATGACAGGCTCCGACGGCATGATCGACAAGCTGGAATTCTTCATAGCACTTGCCAGGGAAGAACATTTCGGCCGGGCGGCGGAGGTGTGCGGCGTCACCCAACCGACGCTTTCGGCCGGCATCAAGCAGCTGGAGGGTCAGCTCGGCGTGATGCTGGTGCTGCGCGGCTCGCGCTTCCAGGGGCTGACGCCGGAAGGCAAGCAGGTGTTGGTGTGGGCGCGCCGCATCGTCGGCGATAGCAGGACCATGCGCGAGGAGATGCGGGCGGCGCGCCACGGCCTGTCGGGGCGCATCCGCATCGCCGCGATCCCGACGGCGCTGGCCATGGTGGCGCGACTGACGACGCCGTTTCGGGCAAAGCACCCCGGCGTCACCTTCTCGGTGCTGTCGCGCACCTCGATCGAGGTGCTATCGCTGCTCGGCAATTTCGACATCGACGCCGGCATCACCTATCTCGACAACGAGCCGCTCGGACGCGTCACCAGCGTGCCGCTCTATGACGAGCGCTATCAGCTGATCACCGCGGTCGGGAACCCCTATTTCGACCGCGACAAAGTGACATGGGCGGAACTCAGCCAGCTGCCGCTCTGCCTGCTGACGCCGGACATGCAGAACCGCCGCATCATCGACCAGCATCTGGCCGAAGCCGGCGTGCAGGTGCGGCCGACATTGGAATCCAACTCGATGATCGTGCTGTTTTCGCATATCCGCACCGGCAAATGGTCGTCGATCATGCCGCTTAACCTTGCGGAAACCTTCGGTTTTTCCGAGCCGATCCGGGCGATCCCGATCGTCGAGCCGGATGCCAGCCACACGGTCGGGCTGGTGGCGGCGCGGCGCGAACCGCACACGCCGCTGGTCTCGGCGCTGTTGGACGAGGCAATGGCGCTGGCGGACGATTTCCACGGCCGCCGCTAGTCTAGACAATGCTGGTGAACGCGAACGATAGAAAATTTCTATCGAGCAACGGATCGGCTTTATTGATTTGGCGGGTTTCCTCTGATTTCCTAACCACTTAGCGGAAGACCGCCACGACCAGGGAGGGCGCTGCATGACGATGCAGCTAGCAAGTACCGAGATCGCATCGCGCACGGCGGCGATCATCCACGAGCTGAAAGGCCTCGAAGGCCCGCTGTTGCCGATCCTGCACGGCATACAGGAAGAGTTCGGTTATGTGCCGCAGGACGCACTGCCGATCATCGCCGAGGCGCTGAACATCTCCAGGGCCGAGGTTCATGGCGTCGTCACCTTCTATCACGATTACCGCAGCCAGCCCGCCGGCCGCCATGTGCTGAAGCTCTGCCAGGCGGAAGCCTGCCAGTCGATGGGCTCGGATGCGATTGCCGCCAAGCTCAAATCATTGCTGGGCATCGGTTTCCACGAGACAACCCGCGACGGTTCGGTGACACTGGAGCCGGTCTATTGCCTCGGCCTTTGCGCCTGCTCGCCGTCGGCAATGCTGGATGACGAGGTGATCGGGCGGCTCGACGGCGAAAAGCTCAACGAGATCGTTGCCGAGGTGCGCTCATGATCCCGCGTATCTATATTCCCGGCGATTCCGGCGCGCTGGCGCTCGGTGCGGAAAAGGTTGCCAAGGCGGTTCGTGCGGAATTGGCCGAGCGCGGCATCGAGGCCAAGATCGTGCGCAACGGCTCGCGCGGCGCCTATTTCCTCGAGCCTATGGTCGAGGTTGCGACAGCCACTGGCCGCGTCGCCTACGGGCCGGTGAAGCCATCCGACGTCAAAAGCCTGTTCGACTGCGGCTTCCTCACCGGGGGCCACCACAAGCGCTGGCTGGGCGCACCGGACAAGATCCCGTTCCTGGCAAGGCAGACACGGCTGACCTTTGCGCGCTGCGGCGTCACCGATCCGCTGTCGCTCGACCACTACAAGGCGCATGGCGGGCTGAAGGGCCTGCAGAATGCAGTGGCGATGACGCCGGCCGAGGTCGTCAAGCAGGTGACCGAGTCCGGGCTGCGCGGTCGCGGCGGCGCCGGCTTCCCGACCGGCATCAAATGGAAAACTGTGCTCGATACGTCGGCCGACCGCAAATACATCGTCTGCAACGCCGATGAAGGCGATTCCGGCACGTTCGCCGACCGCATGATCATGGAAGGCGACCCCTTCGTGCTGATCGAAGGCATGGCGATCGCCGGCATCGCCACCGGCGCGACCAAGGGCTTCATCTATATCCGCTCGGAATATCCGCATGCGGTGGCGGTGATGCAGAAGGCCGTCGAGATCGCCCGCAAGGCCGGCGTGCTCGGCGTCAATGTGCTCGGCTCGGCCAATTCATTCGACATGGAAGTGCGGGTCGGCGCCGGCGCCTATGTCTGCGGCGAGGAGACCGCGCTGCTCGACAGCCTCGAAGGCAAGCGCGGGCAGGTGCGGGCCAAGCCGCCGCTGCCGGCGCACAAGGGCCTGTTCGGCAAGCCGACAGTGATCAACAACGTCATCTCGCTGGCCTCGGTGCCGGTGATCATGGACAAGGGCGCTGCCTTCTACAAGGATTTCGGCATGGGCCGTTCACGCGGCACCATCCCGATCCAGATTGCCGGCAACGTCAAGTATCCCGGTCTCTACGAGGCGGCGTTCGGCATGACGCTGGGCGAGATCGTCGACGATATCGGCGGCGGCACGGCGACGGGACGCCCGGTCAAAGCGGTGCAGGTGGGTGGCCCGCTCGGCGCCTATTTCCCGCGCGCGCTGTTCGACACGCCGTTCGACTACGAAGCGTTTGCCGCCAAGGACGGGCTGATCGGCCATGCCGGCATCGTCGTTTTCGACGACAGCGCCGACATGCTGAAACAGGCACGCTTTGCCATGGAATTCTGCGCCATCGAGAGCTGCGGCAAGTGCACGCCGTGCCGCATCGGCTCGACGCGCGGTGTCGAGGTGCTGGACAGGCTCGCCCAGAACGTCGAACCGGAAAAGCAGATCGCGCTGGTCACCGACCTTTGCAACACAATGAAGTTCGGCTCGCTTTGCGCTCTCGGCGGCTTCACCCCATATCCAGTGATGAGTGCACTCAACCATTTCCCGGACGACTTTCGGCCGACGCCGGTCGCCGAAGCAGCGGAATAGGAGCGGACAGCCATGAACGCGGCATTCGACATCAAATCGCTGGTCCAGGAAATCGACTACGGCACACCTGCCTCTGAAGCCGAGCAGCAAGTGACGCTGACGGTCGACGGCAAGTCGATAACGGTACCGGCGGGGACCTCGATCATGCGCGCTTCGATGGAAGCGGGCGTCGAAATCCCGAAACTGTGCGCCACCGACATGCTGGACTCGTTCGGCTCCTGCCGGGTCTGCCTCGTCGAGATCGACGGGCGCGGCGGCACGCCGGCTTCATGCACGACGCCGGTTGGCGAAGGCATGGTCGTGCATACGCAGACCGATCGGCTGAACGCGATTCGCCGCGGCGTGATGGAACTCTACGTCTCCGACCATCCTGCGGCGTGGGGCGAGAAGGCCGGCACTGGCGCCAGCGAGTTCGACAAGGTCGTCACGACGGTCGGCCTGACCGAGAACCGCTATGGCGTGGACGGCCGCAACCACGTGAAGCAGGAAAACGGCGTGGCGCCCGGCCATGGCTCGCTGACCATCGATTACATCGCCCGCGATGAATCGAACCCGTATTTCACCTACGATCCGACGCAGTGCATCGTCTGCTCGCGCTGCGTGCGCGCTTGTGAGGAGGTGCAGGGCACGTTCGCGCTGACCATCGAGGGCCGCGGCTTCGAATCCAGGGTCTCGGCCGGCATGCACGAGGCGTTCGTCGATTCCGAGTGCGTCTCTTGCGGGGCCTGCGTGCAGGCCTGCCCGACCGATGCGCTGAGGGAGAAGACCGTGCTGGCGAAAGGCCTGCCCGAGCGCTCGACCGTCACCACCTGCGCCTATTGCGGCGTCGGCTGCTCGTTCAAGGCCGAGGTCAAGGGCGACGAGGTCATTCGTATGATGCCCTACAAGGCAGGCAAGGCCAACCACGGCCACTCCTGCGTCAAGGGCCGCTTCGCCTATGGCTATGCGACGCACGAGGACCGGATCCTGAAACCGATGATCCGCGAAAAGGTCAGCGATCCGTGGCGCGAAGTGTCGTGGGAAGAGGCGCTCACCCATACGGCGAATGAGTTCCGCCGCATCCAGTACCAGTACGGCCGCACCTCGATCGGCGGCATCACCTCGTCGCGCTGCACCAACGAGGAGACCTACCTCGTCCAGAAGCTGGTCCGGCAGGGCTTCCGCAACAACAATGTCGATACCTGCGCCCGTGTCTGCCATTCGCCGACCGGCTATGGTCTCGGCCAGACCTTCGGCACCTCCGCCGGTACGCAGGATTTCGATTCGATCGAGCAGACGGACGTGATCCTGCTGATCGGCGCCAATCCGACCGACGCGCATCCGGTGTTCGCCTCGCGCATGAAGAAGCGCATGCGCGAGGGCGCCAAGCTGATCGTGCTCGATCCGCGCCGCACCGACATCGTGCGCTCGGCCCACGTCGAGGCGCAGTTCCATCTGCCGCTGAAGCCGGGCACCAACGTCGCCATGCTGACCGCACTTGCCCATGTCATCGTCACCGAGGGCCTGTTCGACGAGGCCTTCATCCGCGAGCGCTGCGACTGGGACGAGTTCCAGGACTGGGCATCGTTCGTGGCGCTGCCGGAAAATAGCCCGGAAGTGGTCGGCCAGCTTGCAAATGTCGATCCCGACGACATACGCGGCGCGGCGCGGCTCTATGCTCGCGGCGGCAACGGCGCGATCTATTACGGCCTCGGCGTGACCGAGCACAGCCAGGGCTCGACCACCGTCATCGCCATTGCCAACCTCGCCATGGCGACCGGCAATATCGGCCGGCCGGGCGTCGGCGTGAACCCGCTGCGCGGCCAGAACAATGTGCAGGGCTCCTGCGACATGGGCTCGTTCCCGCACGAGCTTCCCGGCTATCGCCACATTTCAGGCGACGCGGTGCGCGCCATCTATGAGAGCCTGTGGGGCGTCAAGCTCGACGACGAGCCCGGCCTGCGCATCCCCAATATGCTGGATGCGGCCGTCGACGGCTCGTTCAAGGGACTGTATGTGCAGGGCGAGGACATCCTGCAGTCGGACCCCGACACCAAGCATGTCGCCGCCGGTCTCGCCGCGATGGAATGCGTCGTCGTGCACGACCTCTTCCTCAACGAGACGGCCAACTACGCGCATGTGTTCCTGCCCGGCTCGACGTTCCTCGAGAAGGACGGCACCTTCACCAATGCCGAGCGCCGCATCAACATGGTGCGCAAGGTAATGGAGCCGAAATGCGGCTATGCCGACTGGGAAGCGACGCAGGAGCTCGCCAAGGCGCTCGGCCTCGGCTGGAACTACACGCATCCGTCCCAGATCATGGACGAGATCGCCAAGACAACACCAAGTTTCGCCGGCGTTTCCTTCGACCTTCTCGACCGGGTGGGCTCGGTGCAGTGGCCCTGCAACGAGAAGTCGCCGGAAGGCACGCCGATCATGCACATTGGCGGCTTCGTGCGCGGCAAGGGCAAGTTCATCCGCACCGAATATGTCGCGACCGACGAAAGGACCGGACCGCGCTTCCCGCTGCTGCTGACCACCGGCCGCATCCTGTCGCAATACAATGTCGGCGCGCAGACCCGGCGCACCGACAACGTGGTCTGGCATAGCGAGGACCGGCTGGAGATCCATCCGCACGATGCCGAAAATCGCGGCCTGCGCGATGGCGACTGGGTGCGGCTGACCAGCCGCTCGGGCGAGACGACGCTGCGCGCGCTGATCACCGAGCGGGTGTCGCCGGGCGTCGTCTATACGACCTTCCACCATCCCGACACCCAGGCTAACGTCATCACCACCGACTTCTCCGACTGGGCGACCAACTGCCCGGAATACAAGGTGACCGCGGTGCAGGTGGGTGCATCCAACGGCCCGTCGGAATGGCAGCGCGACTATGACGAGCAGGC
The DNA here is from genome assembly GCF_040319155.1 of Mesorhizobium sp. M0954. Lineage (NCBI taxonomy): Bacteria > Pseudomonadati > Pseudomonadota > Alphaproteobacteria > Hyphomicrobiales > Phyllobacteriaceae > Mesorhizobium > Mesorhizobium sp. M0954. Next base: position 61,682 of record NZ_JAMYNR010000005.1, read on the forward strand.
AAAGCAAAGCCGCCGCATCGCGAAGTTGGAAGCGGCGGAGTAGTCCTTGACCGCGCGCCGCAAAGCCATTGCGCAGATCTCGCGTCTCGCGCGCCGCGCCGGCGGCACTGCGGCCGCCAACCGCATGGTGCCGGAAGAGACGCCGGTGGCGTTCTCCTTTGCCGGCACCACGCATGCGGTGATGATGGCAAGCCCGGCTGATTTCGAGGATTTCGCGCTCGGCTTCTCGCTGACCGAAGGCATCATTGCCTCGCCGGACGAAATCGAAGCGATCGAAGTCGAGGATCACGGCGCCGGCATCGATATCCAGATCCGGCTGAAGGACCAGGCCAACACCCGCTTCGAAGCGCGTCGCAGACGCCTGGCCGGCCCGGTCGGCTGCGGGTTGTGCGGCATCGAATCGATCGAGGAGGCGATGCGCTCGGTAAACCCGGTCGGTGCGTCGCAACTTACACTTCAGGCCAATGACATCGTCCGCTCGGTCAAGCTTTTGTCGAAGCTGCAGCCGCTGCACGCCGAGACCGGTGCCGTCCACGCCGCCGGTTTTTACCTTCCCGGCAAGGGCATCGTCATGGCGCGCGAGGATGTCGGCCGCCATAACGCACTGGACAAGCTGGCTGGCGCGCTGGCCAAAGCCGGTATCGACGGCAGGTCGGGGGCCGTCGTCGTCACGTCGCGCGTTTCGGTCGAGATGGTGCAGAAGACCGCGGCGATCGGCTCGGCCGTCATCATTGCCGTCTCGGCGCCGACGGCACTTGCCATCCGCACCGCGAACGATTCCGGCATGACGCTGGTGGCGCTGGTGCGCGGCGACGATTTCGATATTTTCACCCATCCTGACCGCGTGGTTTCCGGAGTTGCCAAGCATGTCGCATGACGAGGGCCACCTCATGAGCACCAGCGAAAAGCTGGTTCGCATGGCCAACCAGATTGCCGCCTTTTTCCACTCAAAGCCGCGCGAGCAAGGCATTGCCGGCGTCGCCGAGCACATCAACAAATTCTGGGAGCCGAGGATGCGCCGGCAATTGTTCGAGATGCTGGACAGCGGTGGCGAGGGGTTCAACGAGCTTGTCGTCGCGGCCGCGCCACACATCAAGCGGCCGGGCGCGCCGGAGGGCGCAGGTTTTAGCGTCGGCGGAGCGAACACCGAGACTGCCGCCGCGTCACAGAAGTAGGCGCCGCTGGCCCACATTCACACTCTCTGAAGTTTCATCTGCCGCAGGCCGCGCGCCTCTGCTATGATCCGGCGATAAGAAATCGTCGGGTCGGGCGGACAACTCGTGAGGCCGATCGAAACTCGATACGCGCTCAGTGGCGACGTGCGGATCGCCTATCAGGTGGTCGGCCAGGGATCGCTCGATCTCGTCTTCGTGCCGGGTTTCATTTCCAATCTCGACCTGCACTGGGAAGACGAGGGCTACACCCGGCTGTTGAAGCGGCTTTCCGCGTTCTCACGGCTGATCCTGTTCGACAAGCGCGGCACCGGTCTGTCCGACCGCGTCGATGTCCACCACCTGCCCAGCCTCGAAACCCGCATGGACGATGTACGCGCGGTGATGGATGCGACCGGCAGCGGCCGCGCCGCCTTGGTCGGCGCTTCGGAAGGCGCGCCGATGGCAATGCTGTTCGCCGCCACCTACCCGGAGCGGACGCGGGCGCTGGCGCTTTATGGCGGCTATGCGCATTTCCACAAATGGGTGATGCCGCCGGAACGCCTTGAGGCGTTCATCGCGACGGCGGAGACCGCATGGGGCACCGGCGCCACCCTGCCTCATTTCGCGCCCGGCCGCGTCGACGATCCGCGTTTCGCCACATGGTGGGCGCGCTTCGAGCGGCTGTCGGCGAGCCCGACCGCGGCAATCGCCCTGGCCCGCATGAATGCGGCTATCGACGTGCGCGGCGTGCTGGCGGCGATCAGCGCACCGACGCTGCTCATCCATCGCCGCAACGATGCGCGCGTCGACCCGGAGGCCAGCCGCTTCCTGGCAAGGAAGATCCCGAATGCGCGGCTGGTCGAGGTGGCCGGGCGCGACCACCCGATCTGGACCGGCGATGTCGACCGGGTGGCCGATCTGATCGAGGAATTCCTGACCGGAGCGCGCGCCGTTGCCGAGGCCGAGCGCGTGCTGGCTGCACTGCTGGTCACCCGGATCTACGACACGGCGCGGCTTGGCGACCGTATGTGGAGCGAGCGCAGCCGACGTTTTCAGGAAACATGGCGCCTGCTGGTCGGGCGCCATGGCGGCCGCCCGGCCGGCACGCATGGCGAGCTGATGATGGCGCGCTTCGACGGCCCGGCGCGGGCCGTACGCTGCGCGGCGGGGCTGCGCGATGCGGCGCAGGAGATCGGCGTCGCCAGCGCGCAGGGCGTGCATGTCGGCGAGGTCGAGTTGCGTGGGCCGCCGACGGGGTTGACGGCGCGCGTGACGATGCAGCTTGCCGCGCATGCCGGGCGCGGCGACATCCTCGCTTCACGGCTGGTCGCCGATCTCGCCGCCGGTTCAGGGCTTCATTTCAATGACGCCGGGCGCATCGCGCTTGACGAGCTGGATGAGCCGCTGGCGCTGGTGCAGGCGACCTCGGAACAGCATCTGGAGCCGGCCTGCCGGCCGAAGGCCAAGGCTGCCGAGCCGGCCGCACTGACGGCGCGCGAAAGCGAGGTGGTGAACCTCATCGCCGATGGCAAGAGCAATGCCGCGATCGCCGCCGAACTCGGGCTGAGCGAACACACCGTCAAGCGCCACGTCGCCAATATTCTGCTCAAGCTGGACCTGCCGTCGCGGGCGGCGGCGGCGGCGTTCTCGGCCCGGCACGCTGGCCCGCACGGGCCATAGGAGCCATGGCGCTTTCGGGCGAAGCGGCCGGGCATGCGTAAGCGCTATCACTTCGTCCCATGCAGGCCAGGCGGATATCGCCGGGAAAGGCGCTGCGAAGGGAGGAATAAAATGCTGAAGTCGACACTCAAATCACTGGTGCTTGCGGCAGGCGTTGGCGCGCTGTTGGCGATCGTTCCTGCCAAGGCCGAAGACACCTCGGCGACGGCTGCCTACAAGGACATCCAGGCAACGCTCGGCTCGGTACCGGACATGTTCAAGACGCTGCCGGATGTCGCTGTTGCCGGCGCCTGGGCCGAGATCAAGGGCGTGCAGCTCAACCCGAACACCGCGCTCGACGGCAAGACCAAGGAATTGATAGGCCTCGCCGTCGCCTCGCAGATCCCCTGCCAGTACTGCATCTATTTCCACACGCAGGCGGCCAAGCTCAATGGCGCCAGCGACGAGGAGATCAAGGAGGCGGTGGCGATGGCGGCGATCGTGCGCCACTGGTCGACGATGCTCAACGGCAGCCAGGTCGATCTCGCCACTTTCAAGAAGCAGTCCGACGAGGTGTTCGCGGCCGTCAAGGCGAAGTCGCAGTGAGCCACCTGCCCGTCTGTGAGCGCAGGGCGGTTCTGATCAATTGAATGCCCGGTTAAGACGGGCCTATGGAGGAAAAAATGCTGACCAAGACACAGACGATAGACGGCGCTGCGATCAAGAAGGCGATTGAGGGCCGTGATGGAAAATTGCTGGCGAGCTTCTATGCCGACGACGCATTGGTGCGGGTGATCGACCGCAACAACCCGCCGAGCAAGCCGCGCGAAATCCGCGGGCGCGCTGCGATCACCACGTTCTGGGACGACATTTGCAGCCGGGCGATGACCCACAAGGTCGACACCACCATCGCCGACGGCAACAATCTCGCCTTCACCCAGGCGTGCGCCTATCCGGACGGGACCAAGGTGTTCTGCGCGGCGATGCTGGAGCTGAAGAACGGCCTGATCGTGCGCCAGACCGTCGTGCAGGCGTGGGACGAGTGAGGAGGCGGCGATGTTCAGTGCCAGATGGCAGATCGACGCCAAGTTCGGCCACAAGCAGACCGTGCTCGAACTCTTAAAGAATGAGAACGCGAGATCGGCTCGCAGGTCGGTCTCGACGACCTCAAGTTCCAGATCATGACTGGATCGAACGGCGCGCGGGAAGCGACGGTCGGGTCACGTCACCAGGTCGAAAGCCTCGCCAGTTGGAGGCGTTCTTCGCCAGGATCGACAAGATCGACGCGCACCGCCAAATGGGGCAAGGAGATGGAGCCTTACGTGGTGTCGGGCACCAGCCTGTGGAATATCTACCGCATCGTGGAATAGCGGTTCTCATCCTCGCTTCCGCAGGGCTATCGCATTTGGGAAGATGCCCCCTCACCCGCGCAGCGGCCGGACGAGGGGCAGCACGACGTCTGAAATCACGACGAGCGCACCCCCCTACTCGCTCTCGCCGTCCAGCGCCGGCACCGACACGCCGGCGAGCTCGGCCGCGAGCAGCCGCGACGCACCGGCGCGTGCGATCCGCAGCATCAGCGCCTTGCGCGTCGCCGCCGCCATGCGATGCTCGGGCGCATCGCGCAAGATCTCGGCGCCATAGCCGTCGGAGAGAATGAAGCCGCATTCCTGCGGAAAGATTTCGGAAGGCACGCCGGGATGGGTGGCGAAGAAGAAGCGGTCGGAATGCAGCCGGTAGTCCGGCCATTTGCGGTCGACCCTGAAATCCTCGATCGAGGATTTGATCTCGATGATCCAGATGTCGCCGTGGCGGGTCAGCGCGACGAGGTCGGCGCGGCGGCCAGTGGCCAGCGACAGTTCGGGCAAGACATGCGCGCCCATCTGCCTGAGCAGCCGCTGCACGCCGCGCCGGACCAGCATGGCGCGCTCCGACTGGCGGCCGTCGATGAGCGGGTTGAGAGGTAGAGGTGAAATGATCGGCATGGCGACCACCATGCCAGATTTTGTTCACGGTTTGAACCGGTTTTTGCGGGGCGATTCTATGGTTGACAAACCCAAATGGAACTGCGATAACGATTCCAAGGAGTTATCGCCATGTCCATCCTGTCCCGCCCCGAATTCCACGACGAAGCCAAGGCTTTCGAACACGTCGAGGCGATCTTGTGGCCGAATGGTCCGGTTTGCCCTAAGTGCGGTTCCGTGGACAAGCACTACAAATTGAAGGGCGTCCGCACCAAGCCTTCCAAGAAAAACCCGAACGGCGTTGAGCGGCATGGTCTCTATAAGTGCGGCGCTTGCCGTTCGCAGTTCACCGTCCGCATGGGTTCGATCTTCGAGGAAACCCATTTGCCGCTCACCAAGTGGCTTCAGGCCATCCACCTCATGTGCGCCTCTAAGAAGGGCGTCAGCGCTCACCAGATGCACCGCATACTCGAATGCACCTATGAGGCCGCTTGGTTCCTGTGCCATCGCATTCGCCTTGCAATGGCGTCTGGCGAACTCTCCCCGCTTGGTGGCAATGGCAAGACTGTCGAGGTTGACGAAACCTACATCGGTCGCCTCAAGGACACCCCGGTCAAGCGTGGCGCTGGTCACAAAAACACCGTTGTCAGCCTGGTTGAACGCGGCGGTCGCGCTCGTTCCTTCCACGTCGATACCGCCCGCATTGGCAATGTCATGCCAATCGTTCGCGCCAACATTGCCAAGGAAAGCGCATTGATGACGGATGAGTCCGGTATCTATCGCCGCGCGGGCCAGGAATTTGCCTCGCATGATTTCGTCACGCATTCCAAGGACGAATACGTTCGCGGCACCATCCATACGAACACCGTCGAAGGTTACTATTCGATCTTCAAGCGCGGCATGAAGGGCGTCTATCAGCATTGCGCCGAACACCATCTGCACCGCTATTTGGCTGAATTCGACTTCCGCTATTCGAACCGGACTGCCATGGGCGTCGATGACGGCACGCGCGCTTTCATTGCCTTGAAGGGTGCCGCCGGTAAGCGCCTGACCTATCATAGACCTGCTTGACGAGAAGCGGACGCACTTCCGAAAGCCCGTTCAACTCGAATTGCCCTACTGGCGGTATGCAAAGCGCCGCCGGCCTTGACGCGAAATCCCAAATGATTCATGGTGTTTCGAGTAGGTGACGCCCGTCGCCTTCTTATCACCTTCTCAGGGTCGCCAAACCGTTAGCGAGAAGGAAAGGAACGGCAGTGTTCAGTGACGAACTCTACCCTTCCAAAGCGGACACGAACGTAAAAACGAACGTGAACGCCCTTAGGCAACTGACAATAAACCATCGTCTTTGACCTCTGGAGTTAGCTGGGAAAGAGCCCAGCGCTCCGGAGCGCTCTATGCGTTCCGCCCGTTTCAGAACGAACGAGCAGGGACGAAAGTGCGACGACGGGCGTCAACGTCGATATTGCAGATCACCAATCCGACGTCAAGCTTCAATCAACCGGATGGCTTTATCTGACCATTGGCATGTTCGTTTAATGTTCGCTTAACAATCAATCGGGCGGATTGCATCTTGGATTGATTTAGAGTAGATACGAATCATGAACACAAACCCGTCCCTTTCCGATGTCGCGGCGCGTCGTGAACAGCTTGAAGCAGAGATCGAAGAACGCAAGCTGGAGCTGTCCGAGCTAGCGGTTGCCGAGCGCGTTCTTAGGCGTCTAGGAGAGTACACGCCGTCTGTTCGTGCCTCCCAGACAGTTCCGGGCGTTACTCTGAACAGCCTTCCAAGGCACGTCCTGCCGCCGCCGCCTTTGTCGTCGAAGGTTGAAAACTACACTGTGGACCCCGCTAGGGAGTCTGTGGAAAGCCTGATTCTTATCGTTTTGGGTGCGAGCGACAAGGTGTGGTGGACGGCTAACCAGTTGCAGGTAGAGGTTTCTGCTTTGAAGGGGGTCGAAGTCCCAATGTCCACGATCAGCCCTACATTGAGCATGATGAAGGGGGCGGGAAAAATTGTTCGCGACGGTATGCGTGTAGCAGATCCAAAGCGAGGCGGGTTTGTAGATGATTTGATCAGCGCTGGCACAAAGGCGCAAAACGAGAATGGGGAGGCGAAAGCCTCCCCAGACACCGGAGAACCGCCAAGTTCTCCAAACTGAAATTCCGCTTCGTCCGGCGGCCAGACCCGGGACTGGTAGTTCCCGGGAGACTGGAGTTCCCATGCTCCACATACCGCGCGCGGCGGGCTATTCCCAACCGCGCCTCATAAGATAGAGTTTGGGCGGGGATCACTCCCCGCCCATTCGTTTAGCATACGCACGAATCGGAGTCTATATTCCTATGGCTAAATCAGCGGACAAGCCGCAGATCGATAAATTCCGCGAAGCGGCCCGCGAACTGAAAACCGATCAGTCCGACGCGGCATTCGAAGCCATTGTGCAGAAGATCGCCAAGGCCAAGAGGCTCACGCCCGAACAGATAAAAGAGTTTGTACGCCGGGAGCGCGAGGCGAAGGACTAGTCGTAGCGCGCGAGCAACTGAAGCGTGAAGGGCAGCCAGCGATCTCTGATTATCTCGTCAACGACCTCGGCTGAAAGCCAGTGCCGGCCATCATTATCCACTATAGGCTTGGGCAAGACGAAGATGTGACCGTCAGACGTGTACCAACCCTCGGAGGAGTCAGTCTCGTCGCCATCAAATTCGCAGCCGAAACCTGCCAATGCCACGTAGACATCAGTCGCTAGGTAGCGCAATCAGGCGTATCGCCGCTCGGCTTGCATTTCCTTGTGCGCATTGCGAGCAGCCTGCCGCTCTTTCATGCGTCCAATCATGTCAAGGGTAGCCTGAATCGAGTCGTATGCGGCCTGCTTATCCACGTTGGCGACGTGTAACTCAGGCACGGCAGGCGAAGTCAGCACGTACATACCGCCAACTTCCTTGCATAGGATTTGGATATCTTTAACCTGGATGCCCATTTCGGCCTCCCCGGCCTGCGTGGCTACTCATACAAACTAACGCTTCGCCAGTTAATGTGTTCCTAACTTGGCGAACACCCTCATGTATGATGGCATAACAGCAGGGAAAAGGGCCTGCGTCAACATTGGCACCCAAAGCGTGCACCTGGTAGGCGGCGCTCCGCTACCAACTGTAGCAAGCGATGGCCATTCCCCTACGGCTGGGTAGGCACAGCCGCGCCCCCAAGTTTAAAGACTTTCTCCTGAATGAAGAAACGGGTCATTCCGTTGGCGCGGCTGGCCGTCAATTTATGCCCGTTCGGCCCTGGGTTTGTCAACCATAGAATCGCCTTTTGCGGGCGATTACGCACTTTACAAACACGGCGATGTGCCTGATACCTTGAATCCACAGTAGGAATCCGGGTTATGGGTGTCCTTTTCGAGCCACACTTCCACAACGAAGAAGCTGCTTTCGAACGGCTGGAGACGGGCAAGAAGGCCCGTTAGGCAATGGCTAAGTCACAATGAGCGTCGTGAGCGGTGTGGTGCTTTATACGTCTTCTGCTGAAGATCGATCGAGCCCGAACGGCCTGCCCATTCTCTTCGAGAGCATACAGGAATGGCTGGCAGAGCGCGCCCCCTTCCAACAACTTAACAGCGTCGAGGATAGCTTTGGCGGCAGCAAGCACCCGCAAATGTTTGTAGCCGGTGGTGGCAATGCAATTCCTACGGGTGAGGGGAGCTATGTTTTCGCGAGGCGTCGCCGTTGATCTAATATTCACCGCTGCAGGCCCGATAGTGGTCGCAGCGTAATAAAAAAAGGTGGCGAAGCATGGTTACTGAGAATGCAAGTTTGACGGTCGAGCAGACTAGGCTCAATAGGATGCTCACGCGGGGCGTCGTATTTTCCGTCATTTGGCTCGCCGGTTTCGGGTCTTCTTATGCACTCTACCAGGGGCTTCTGGCGCGACGGATGATAAAAATGAATCCCGTGCTTCGGGGAAATGGCCGCGCCTGGTGGTGCATCATTGTGGGAGGGCTTGGGGCCGCAGCCTTATGTGCGATAGTTGGCGCCGGCATTTTCAACGCCATGACACAACCCTAGGTCACGCTGTAACACCGCCTGCCGATCTGGTGTTGGGTCATATTGATTTGTAGGTCCCGTTCAATGAGTGTTTCCGGCGTCATCCTCCCATCATTGGCCGTTTCCCGCCCGCAAGTTTAAAGCTTGCTGATTCATATCAGAATGCTCCTGTCCCGTCGCCGGGCCGCACCTGATATGGCAACTCAGACTTGCCATTGTCATCGACCCGACCTTCAGCTAACCGGCATCATGCCCTCCAGAGCAATAATTCTCGTCTTTGCGCAGCGTTCGCGGATGGCCTTGAGGCGGCCGTATTCCGGAGAGTCGTACCATGCCAGGAGGGACGCCATGTCCGGGAATTCGACAATGACGAGGCGATGAGGTTCCCAATCGCCTTCCAGAACTTTGGTGGCTCCGCCGCGAGCGATGTACCTTCCCCCGTAGCGGGCTTCGGTTGCCGGCACGTCCCGGCGGTATTCCTCGAAAACGGCGGCGTCGGTTACGTCTACATCAGCAATGAGATATGCGGCCATTGACCTTACTCCCCTTGGGAAAAGGCAATTGAAACAGGTCTATTAGCGGCCCCGCAACTAAGCCAGCGGTACTACGCCTCGGAAACGACTCGCGTTCTCCCGGATTGGGGCGCTTAACTGTCTTGGTGGGGGCAGCTCTGGGAGGAGACGAACCATGCCGATGTATCTCACGCGATTCAGCTACAGGCCCGAAACCTGGGCGCGCTTGATGGATAATCCCGAGGACAGACGCGAGGCTGCCCGTTCCTACATCGAGTCGGTCGGCGGAAAGCTGCACGGGTTCTGGTATGCCTTCGGGGAGTACGATGGCTGGAACCTATGGGAGGCGCCGGACAACGTGTCCATGGCCTCTGTCATGCTGGCCATCGGTGCGGGAGGCGCGCTCAGCTCGTACCAGACCACCGTCCTGTTAAGTGTCGAAGAGACGATGGACGCGCTTGGCAAAGCCAAGTCGATCCGGTACCGCCCACCGGGATCGTGACCGCCGCCCCTGCGGAGTGTCGAAGGCTGGGGAACGCTTGCTCTCGAACGGCGCACGTTGCAGCTTGCGTTTTCAATGTCTGCCACGGATTTTAGGAGGAGCATTAGATGACGGAAGATGACGACCGGAAATCGGCGACGCCGGAGGAAATCCGCTCGGCCATCAGAGGCTGGGCGGTGCTTGGGGCAATTATCGTTGCCGTGTTTGGTGCGGCCTACGTCATGATCGATAGTTGAATGGCCGACGATCCTGGTCGCCCCGATGGATTGCCTGAAAAGATCGGCACGGTCCTTGGTGCATTGGTGGTGATCGGCACGTTCGGGCTTCTGGCTTGGGCCGTGCTTCGCGGCGTCCTTTATTAAACCCGGGCCCGTCTGGACTTTCCCCTGCGGCGGCCGCGTCTCAGGCCGATCTCCTCGTAGCAACGGATGGTCTTGGCCGCAGGCCAGAGCGCCGGGCAGCGTCGCCGACTTCATGGGTGATTTCTTCGTCTCCTGGTCCTTGTTCCTGGCCCCATTGATTTTGCAACATAATCCTGCGGGGGCTGTTGCCGAAATGCCATAGTCGCGGGTTTACCAGCACGCAAGTCCAAGGATATAGGCATCGCCCGCTTGGCAAGCAAAGCAAATGCCAGCATGAATGAAGATGAAAAAAGCGGCCGACTCGAGCCGCTGTTGTTTGGGCAGGCATCGGACCTTTTCATGCGCATGAAGTCACTTGCAATCGTCGCGGCCCTGGCGCTGTCGACGGCTGTCGCCGGTTGCAGCACCATCGGCTCGCAGATCTTCACCAACAACTACGGCGCGGTGACCGACGCCGGCTATCACCTGCCGCGCGTTCCGATCGAAAAGGTGCCGTTCAAATACCGCCGGCAGATCGTCGACTACGACACCAGGGAAAAGCCGGGCACCATTATCGTCGATACGCAGAACAAGTTCCTCTATTTCGTCATGGGCGACGGCGAAGCGATGCGCTACGGCATCGGCGTCGGCCGTGAGGGTTTCGAATGGCACGGCACCGCCCATATCGCGCTGAAGCGCGAATGGCCGACCTGGACACCGCCTTCGCAGATGATCAAGCGCCAGCCGGAGTTGGCCAAGTTTGCCGGTGGCATGGAGCCGGGGTTGAAGAACCCGCTCGGCGCGCGCGCCATGTACCTGTTCAACAAGGGCGGCGACATGGGTTATCGCCTGCATGGCAGCCCGGAATGGAATTCGATCGGCAAGGCGATGTCGTCGGGCTGCATCCGGCTGATGAACCAGGACATTATCGACCTCTACGACCGCACCTCGGTCGGCGCCAAGGTCATTGTGATATAAAACCCTTATACGCGGACCGTCTAGGCAACAACACAGACGTCGCAAACAGAAAACCGGGCACTTTGGCCCGGTTTTTTGTTGTCTATCGACGTTGACGATGGAACGGTGCGTCAGGAGACCTGTTCGACGTGCTGCACTTCCGGCACAAAGTGCCGGAGCAGGTTCTGGATGCCGTGCTTCAGCGTCGCCGTCGACGACGGGCAGCCGGCGCAGGCGCCCTTCATGTGCAGGAACACGGTGCCGTTCTCGAAGCCGCGGAAGGTGATGTCGCCGCCGTCCTGGGCCACCGCCGGGCGCACCCGCGTGTCGAGCAGCTCCTTGATGGTGACGACCAGCTCCTCGTCGGCCTTGTCGTAGAATTCGCCGGTCTGGCTGGTCTCGGCGGCGGGGCCGGCCTTGGCCATCACCGGGGCGCCGGACATGAAATGCTCCATGATGGCGCCGAGGATAGCCGGCTTCAGATGCTGCCAGTCGGGGCCGTCCTTGGTCACGGTGATGAAGTCATAGCCGAAGAAGACGCCGGTGACGCCGGGGATTTCGAACAGCCGGCCGGCGAGCGGCGAAGCCGTCGCGGCGCTATCGGCATCGCGGAAATCGGCGGTGCCTTCTTGCAGCACTTCCTTGCCGGGCAGGAATTTCAGCGTCGCCGGGTTTGGCGTCGACTCGGTCTGGATGAACATGGCCGTCTCCGTGCCCGTTGGGGCAGCTAGTTTGGAATAATTCTAATTAGGCTTTATCCGCCCGACATTCAAGGGAAAGGCATCGGGGAGAACGGCTGGCTGGCGGAATGTTTTGCTAGTTCGCTGAAACGATTGGAGATGTGTTGAGATTCAGGTCAGGCCGAGCCGAAAATGGTGGTTTCCGAGAACCGGAGCGGAGCGTACTTTGGTACGTGAGCACCGGAAGCGCAGGAAGCCGCCATTTGCAGGCCGGCCTCACCTGAATATCAGCACATCTCAGGCGAGGCTGTCGATCTCCTCGTCCGACAGGTTCTGCGGCACCACCGTGACGGGAATCGGAAAGGCGGCGCCCTTGCCGGCGACCGCGCCGACCAGCGGCCCTGGGCCTTCCTTGCCGGCGCCTGCCGCCAGCACCAGGATGGCGATGTCCTGGTCTTCCTCGATCAGCTTGTGGATCTCTTCGGTCGGCTTACCTTCGCGCACCACCAGTTCCGGCTCGATGCCGAGCTTCTGGCGCACCTTGTTGGCGTAGCTGTCCAGTGCGGCACGCGCCGTGGCGGTCGCCTCCTCGCGCATGATCTTCTCGACGCCCAGCCAGTGCTGGAAATCATCCGGCTCGATGACATAGAGCAGCACCAGCACGCCGCCCGTGCTTTGCGCCCGCTTCGAGGCGTAGGCGACGGCGCGCTCGCATTCGGGCGTGTCGTCGATGATCGCCAGGAACTTGCGGCGATGACCGACTTCGCGGCTGAGGCGTTTGGAGACCATATTCACCCTGTTCGATGGTTTCGGCCGCAATCTGCCACCGCCACAGCCCGCCCGCAAGCGACCGGCGGCTGTGGCAATGCTGGTGCAGCTTAAAGCGCGTCGCGTTCGACCAGCGACGCGCTTCAGGTTCTTGTTTTATGCATGTCGTTATCGCAAAACCGCTGCACACTTTTGCGCGACACGCATTAGCCTTGCAGCAGGCCGATAATCTCGCGCACGGTCTTCATGGTCGCTTCGGCCAATGTGCCGGCACGCTCGCCGCCATCGCGCAGCACCGCGTCGACATAGGCGCGGTCGCTGGAGATGCGGCGCATCTCGCCGGCGATCGGCGCCAGTTTTTCCACCGCAAGGTCGGCCAGCGCCGGCTTGAACACCGAAAACTGCTGGCCGCCATATTCCTTCAGCACCGCCTCTTTCGAGATTTCGGCGAGGCCGGCATAGATACCGACGAGGTTTTCTGCTTCCGGCCGGCCGGCAAGCCCGTCCAGTTCGCCGGGCAAAGCCTCCGGGTCGGTCTTGGCCTTGCGGATCTTCTTCGAGATGGCGTCGGCATCGTCGGTCAGGTTGATGCGCGACAAGTCCGACGGGTCGGACTTCGACATCTTCTTCGAACCGTCGCGCAGCGACATGATGCGCGCCGCCGGGCCGCCGATGACCGGCTCGGTCAGCGGGAAATAGCCGTTCACCGTCTCTTCGCCCACCTGCATCTCGACGCCGACGCCAAGCGCTGCGATGCGGTCCGAAAAGTCGTTGTTGAATTTCTGCGCGATGTCGCGGGTCAGCTCCAGATGCTGCTTCTGGTCGTCGCCGACCGGCACATGGGTGGCGCGGTAGACGAGGATGTCGGCGGCCATCAGGGAGGGATAGGCGAGCAGGCCGAGCGAGGCGTTCTCGCGGTCCTTGCCCGCCTTGTCCTTGAATTGCGTCATGCGGTTCATCCAACCGATGCGCGCCACGCAGTTGAAGATCCAGGCAAGCTCGGCGTGCTGCATCACCCGCGACTGGTTGAAGACGATGTGCTTGGTCGGGTCGATGCCGGAGGCGAGAAACGCCGCGGTGATCGACCGCGTCTGGTCCTGCAGATCCTCATGGACGAGCTGTGCGGTCAGCGAATGCAGATCGACGACGCAATAGATACAGTCGGAGGTGTCCTGCAGGGCGACGAATTTCTTGATGGCGCCGAGATAATTGCCGAGATGCAGATTGCCGGTTGGCTGGACGCCGGAAAAAACGAGCGGTTTGAAGGGGGGCTGATCGGTCATGGTGTTTCCCTGGCTTGTGGAGGGCCGTTTCGCGCGCGGCGAAAGTCTTGCGACGGCGCGCTTATGGACGAGAGCGAGGAGACGATCAAGAGGGGCGTTGGCCAGGGCGCGCAGGCTTTGACGTCGGCCGAACAGAAGGCTGTTTGAGGGATGGCGCCGACCAGAAACAAAAACCCGCCTCGGTGGGCGGGTCGTTGGAGCCAATTAGCACCATACCGAAATTAATAGCATAGCTGCCGGCACAAAGCAAGAACAAAATTGGCGCTGATGAATTTTCCCCCTCACGGATCCGGAGATTGCTCCTTGACCGGCTGGGAGCCCTTGCGCCCGATATTGCGGCGGATCATGCCGAAATCGGCACCGCCGGTGGCGAAGGCGGTGACGAAGTAAAGCAGCGCCCCGCCGGCGACGAGCGCAAGCAGGGTTGCCGCCTTGATCACCAGCGGCGAGCCGGAGCCGAGCCTTGCGGCGAACCAGTGTTCGGCAAAATAGAGCGCCGCCGCCATCACCGCCGCCGACAGCACCAGCCGCGGGATGCGTTTCATGAGCGGCACGTCGCGGCCCCAATGGCCGCGCCGGATCAGCACGGCGAGCAGCATCGCCGCATTGACCCAGCCGGCGACAGCGGAGGCAACGGCAATGCCGGGCGCGCCCATCGTCGGAAACAGCGTCAGCGCCGTCGTAATGTTAACCGCCACCGAGATGGCGGCGAAAATCATCGGCGTGCGCGTGTCCTCGCGAGCGAAATAGCCTGGGGTGAACGCCTTGATCAGCACGAAGGCCGGCAGGCCGAGGCCGAAGATCGCCAGGATTGCCGCGACCGTCGGCGTCGAATTGTTGGCGGCAAAGGCGCCGCGCTCATAGACCAGCCGCACGATCGGCTCGGACATGACCAGCAGCGCGGCCGCCGCCGGCAAGGTCATGAAAAGGGTAAACTCGACCGAGCGGTTCTGCAGATTGGCGGCCTCGACCAGATTGCCTGATTTCAGCGCCCGCGACAGTTCCGGCAAAAGCACGATGGCGACGGCGACGCCGACGACGCCCAGCGGCAGCTGGTAAACGCGGTCGGCATAGGCCAGCGACGACACCGCGCTGTCCTGCGCCGACGCGATCGCCGTGCCGATCAGCTGGTTGATCTGGGTGATGCCCCCGGTGATCGCCGCCGGCAGCGCCAGGATCAGCAGCCGCTTGACGTTCGGCGTCATCTTCGGCCGCCGGAAGCCGATCGAAATGCCGGCATGGCGCACCGCAGCCCAGACGATCGCCAGCTGCACCAGGCCGGCCGCCAGCACGCCCCAAGCCAGGCCGAAACCAACGGTGCGGGCGTCCGAACCCTTGTACCAGGCATAGGCAAGCACGGCGATAAGGATGACGTTGAGGAACACCGGCGCCACCGCAGCGGCGAAATAGCGGCGCAGCGAATTCAGCATGCCGGCCATCATGGCGCCGAGCGACATGCAGATCAGGTAGGGGAACATGACGGTCGCCAGCGCCACCGTCGTCTCGAATTTTCCCGGCGTGTCGGCAAAGCCCGGCGCCACCAGATAGCGCACGATCAGCGGCATCGCCAGTTCCATGGCGATGGTCAGCGCCAGAAGCGCCGTGAACAAGACGCCGAACACCTCTTCGGAAAAGCGCTTGGCGCCGTCGGTGCCGTGTGTCTCGATCTCCTTGGCGAATAGCGGTACGAAGGCGGCATTGAAGGCGCCTTCGGCGAACAGCCGGCGAAAGGTGTTGGGAAACTGGAAGGCGGCGTTGAAGGCGTCGGCGATCGGCCCGGTGCCGAGTGCGGCAGCCATCAGCATCTCGCGGCCGAAACCGAGTGCGCGGCTCATCAGCGTGCCGGAAGCGACCGTGGCGAATTTCTTGACAAGGCTCATGCGCTTGAAGACTGCCTGTGCGATTGGGGCAAATGGAAGGTAACCGTCACTCGGCGGCCGTTTTGGTCTTGCCGCGCTCGGACGCCGTGCCCTCGAGCACCGCGATCAGCCTGTTGCGGATGGTCGCGGTGCGCGACGGGCTGTCGATCTTCTGGCCGGTGAGATCGGTGACGTAGAACGTGTCGATGACTTTTTCGCCGAAGGTGGTGATGTGGGCCGAGGCGATGTCGAGCGACAGGTCCGACAACATGCCGGTGATCTCCGACAGAAGGCCCGGCCTGTCCAGCCCCTCGACCTCGATCACCGAGAAACGGTTCGACAGCGTGTTGCGGATCTCGGCGCGTGGCGGAATACGGAAAACCTTGGCGCCGCGCCGCGGCTTGGTGCGCTTCTCGATCATTTCGGGCAGCCAGCTCTTGCCCGACAGCACGTCCTCGATCAGCCGGCCGACGCGCTCGGCACGGCGGCGCTCGTCCTCGTCGCGGTCGAACTCCCTCGAGATCAGGATGGTGTCGAGCGCGCGGCCGTCCGAGGTGGTGAAGATCTGCGCGTCGACGATGTTGCCGCCGGCCGCGGCACAGGCGCCGGCAATCACCGAAAGCAGGCGCGGATGGTCCTGCGCCAGCACGGTGATCTCGGTCACCGCCTCGAACTGGTGGGTTTTGACCATGGTGGCGAGCTTCTTGCCGGCGTGATCGGCCTCGCGGATGAATTCGGCATGGCGGAGCTGGTCGGGAAGATCGACCGCCAGCAGATAGTTCTCGTAGTGCTGGCCGACATAACGCTTGCGGGCCTTTTCCGGCCAGTCGGCAAGCGCCTCGGCCAGTTGTTCGCGCGCCGCCGCCGTCCGTTTGGCGCGCGACACCTCCGAAAACCCGCCGGTCAACAAAAGCTCGGTCTCGTAGTAGAGCGTACGCAGCAACTGGCCCTTCCAGCCGTTCCAGACCCCAGGCCCGACGCCGCGGATATCGCAGACGGTAAGCACAAGCAGCATCTTCAGCCGTTCGACCGACTGCACGATGGCGGCAAAATCCTCGATCGTCTTGCGGTCGTTGAGATCGCGGGTCTGCGCCGTCATCGACATGACGAGGTGGTTCTCGACCAGCCAGGCAACCGTTTCGGTGTCGGCCGGCGACAGCCCCATATGCGGGCAGATGCGCCGGGCGATCCTGGCGCCGGCTTGCGAATGGTCCTCCGGCCTGCCCTTGGCGATGTCGTGCAGCAGCACGGCGACATAGAGCGCCTCGCGGCTCTTCTTCAGCCCCGGCATCAGCGAGTGGGCGAGTGGATGGACCTTTTCGCCGTCGCCGCGCTCGATCTCGGCCAGCACGCCGATGCAGCGGATGAGGTGCTCGTCCACCGTGTAGTGGTGGTACATCGAGAACTGCATCATGGCGACGATCTTGCCGAAATCCGGGATCAGCTTTGCCAGCAGTCCGGCCTCGTTCATGCGCCGCAGATTGAGCTCGGCGTTGCGGTCCGAGGTCAACACATCGAGGAACAGCCGATTGGCCTCCTCGTCGCGCCTGAGCGCCTTGCCGACGAGGCCGAGAGAGCGGGTCAAAAGCTTCAGCGCATCGGGGTGGAATTCCAGGCCATGCTTGTCGGCAAACCAGAACAGCCTGAGCAGGTTAACCGGATCGCGCTCGAACACCTCGTCGTCGGCAATGTTGATGCGGTGGTTGTCGACGATGAAATCGGCCGTGCCGGCGAGCTTGCGCTTGCGCCGCGAAAAGGTGAGGAAGATGCGGTTGAAGCCCGGCACATGCTTGGCCTGCTCTTCTTCCAGCGCGGCGCAGAAAATGCGGGTCAGGTCGCCGACATCCTTGGCGACGAGGAAGTAGTGCTTCATGAATCGCTCGACCGCCGACAGGCCGGGATGGGTGGTGTAGCCCAGCCGCTCGGCAATATCGCGCTGGATATCGAAATGCAGCCGCTCCTCGGCCTTGCCGGTGAGGAAATGCATGTGGCAGCGCACCGCCCATAGAAAATCCTCGGCCTTCTGGAATTCCCTGTATTCGGCGTCGGTGAAGACACCCTTGTCGACCAGTTCCTCGCCGGTACGCACGCGGTAGAAATATTTGGCGATCCAGAACAGCGTCTGCAGGTCGCGCAGGCCGCCCTTGCCGTCCTTGACGTTAGGTTCGACCAGGTAACGGCTCTCGCCGGCCTTGGCGTGGCGCTCGTCGCGTTCGGCGAGCTTGGCCTGGACATATTCGGGGCCGGTGGTGCGCACCACCTCGTGGTCGAAGCGCTGCAAAAGCTCGTCATAGAGCTTTTGCTCGCCCCACAGGAAGCGCGCCTCCAGGATCGAGGTGCGGATGGTGATGTCGGTGCGCGACAGCCTAAGGCACTCGTCGATGTTGCGGGTGGCGTGGCCGACCTTCAGCCCGAGGTCCCACAGCATGTAAAGCATGTATTCGACGATCTGCTCGCCCCATGGCGTCTGCTTGTAGGGCAGCAGGAACAGCAGGTCGATGTCGGACCCGGGCGCCAGCGTGCCACGGCCATAGCCGCCGACGGCGACGACCGCCATGCGCTCGGCCGATGACGGGTTTTTGACGCGATAGACATGGGTGGCGGCGAAGTCGTAGAGCGCGCGGATGATCTCATCCATCAGATGCGACAGCCGGGCGGCGCAGGCGGTACCGCTGCCATCGTCCATCAGCATGCGTTCGGCGACCGTGCGGCCGTCGGCGAGTCGGCTTTTGAGAAGTTTGAGAACGCCGCTGCGCGCGGCCTTGCCGGAGCCGTCGCCTGCCGTGGCCGCGGTCAGTTCGGTCATCTCGCGGCGCAAGGCTTCGCCGTCGATCAGTTCCTCGAGCTTCAGGGATATTCTTGCCATAAATGCCGTCGGCCTCGCCGTTTCGGCGGCGTCTATAGCGCGTTTTCGCGGCGCTGGGTATGGGGCGGACGGACGCGTTCTCCGCAGCCGTGGAACGGGACGATCGTCTCATGCCCGCGGCCGGTGCAGTTTGGGTCTGGCCACGAAAAATCGAAATCAGCCCTTGACCTTCCAGTTACTGGAAGCACTACCTCCGCCGCAACATCGAAATACAGGGGCTTTCGGCATGACGCATTCGGATCACCATCATCACGCCCATGGCAGCTGCTGCTCGGCAAAAGGCGCCTCCTCTGCTGCGGACGCCGTCGTCCGCGATCCGGTCTGCGGCATGACCGTCGATCCGGCTGCCGGCAAGCCGACGGCCGAGCATGACGGCCATCGCTATCATTTCTGCAGCGAGAGCTGCCGCGCGAAATTCGTCGCCGAGCCGGAAAAATACCTGACCGCAACCGATCCCGTCTGCGGCATGAGCGTCGATCGCGCCACGGCCAAGCACTTTTTGCGGCACGAGGGCCGGGGCTTCTATTTCTGCTCGGCCGCTTGCCAGGCGACGTTCGAAGCCGAGCCGGCAAAATATCTCGGCGACAGGCCGGCGCCGCAGCCGATGCCCAAGGGCACGCAATACACCTGCCCGATGCATCCCGAAATCATCCGCGACAAGCCCGGCTCCTGCCCGATCTGCGGCATGGCGCTGGAGCCGATGGGCGTGCCGACCGGCGACGAGGGGCCTAACCCGGAACTGGTCGACTTCACCAGGCGCTTTTGGGTGAGCGCGGTGCTGTCCGTGCCGTTGCTGGTCATCGCCATGGCGCCGATGCTCGGCCTGACGTTCCAGGCCTTCATCGACGACCGCGCGAAGGTCTGGCTGGAGCTGGCGCTGGCCAGCCCGGTGGTGCTGTGGGCGGCATTCCCGTTCTTCCATCGCGGCTGGAACTCGGTCCTCAACCGCAGCCCCAATATGTGGACGCTGATTTCGCTCGGCGTCGGTGCCGCCTATCTCTACAGCGTCGTCGCCACGCTGTTTCCAGGCCTCTTTCCGCACCAGTTCCGCGGCCATGACGGCACCGTGCCGGTCTATTTCGAGGCGGCGGCGGTGATCGTCGCGCTGGTGTTCCTTGGCCAGGTGCTGGAATTGCGCGCCCGCGAGAAAACCGGCTCGGCGATCCGCGCGCTGCTCGACCTGGCGCCGAAGACGGCGCGGCTGATCGGCGCGGACGGTTCCGAAAACGACGTGCCGCTCGATACGGTCAAGGCCGGCGACCGCTTGCGCATCCGCCCAGGCGACGCCGTGCCGGTCGACGGCATTGTGCTCGAAGGACGCTCTTCCATCGATGAATCGATGATCACAGGCGAGCCGCTGCCGGTCGAGAAGACCGAAGGCGACAACCTCACCGGCGGCACGCTCAACAAGAACGGTTCGCTGATCATGCGCGCCGAAAAGATCGGCGCCGAGACGACGCTGGCGCGCATCGTCGAGCTGGTCGCCAAGGCGCAGCGTTCACGCGCGCCGATTCAGGGGTTGGCCGACCGCGTCTCGTTCTACTTCGTCCCGGCCGTCGTGCTGGTCGCCATCATAGCGTTTGTCGCCTGGGCGATCGTCGGACCGGAACCCAGCCTGGTGTTTGCCATCATCTCGGCGGTCTCGGTGCTGATCATCGCCTGCCCCTGTGCGCTCGGCCTTGCCACGCCAATGTCGATCATGACCGCCACCGGGCGCGGCGCGCATGCCGGCGTGCTGATCAAGGAAGCGGCGGCGCTCGAGCGCTTTGCCTCGGTCGACACGTTGATCGTCGACAAGACGGGAACGCTGACCGAAGGCCGGCCGCGGCTGACCGACGTCGTCGCTTTCGAAGGGATGGCGCAAGACGATCTGCTGGCGCTCGCCGCCGGGCTGGAAAAAGGCTCGGAGCATCCGCTGGCCGAGGCGATCGTCGACGGCGCCCGCGAACGCGGGGTGAATATCCCGGATGCCGGCGGTTTCGAGGCCGTCACCGGCAAGGGTGTTTCCGGCACGGTTTCGGGACAGAAGGTGGCGCTCGGAAATGCTGCGATGATGGCCGATCTCGGCATCGACAGCACATCGGTCCAGGCCAGCGCCGAGGCGCTGCAGGCCGACGGCAAGACCGCGATGTTCGTTGCTGTCGGCAACCGGCTCGCCGGCCTCGTCGCCGTCGCCGACCCGATCAAGGCGACCACCGCCGAGGCGATCAAGGCACTGCATGACAGCGGGCTGAAGATCGTCATGGCGACCGGCGACAACGAGCGTACTGCCAACGCCATCGCAGCCAAGCTCGGCATCGACGCGGTGCGTGCCGGACTTTTGCCCGAAGAGAAGAACGCGCTGGTCGAGGAATTGCGTGCAAACGGCGCCGGCGTCGCCATGGCCGGCGACGGGGTCAACGATGCGCCAGCACTGGCCGCCGCCGATGTCGGCATCGCCATGGGCACAGGCGCCGATGTTGCGGTCGAGAGTGCAGGGATCACGCTGGTCAAGGGCGATCTCAACGGCATCGTCCGAGCCCGCACGCTTGCCCAGGGCACGATCCGCAACATCCGCCAGAACCTGTTTTTCGCTTTCCTCTACAACGTGCTTGGCGTGCCGGTCGCCGCCGGCGTGCTCTATCCGCTCACCGGCACGCTGTTGTCGCCGATGATTGCGGCGGCGGCGATGAGCCTGTCTTCGGTTTCGGTGATCTCCAACGCGTTGCGGCTCAGGACGTTGAAACTTTGAGTCGACTGCCCAGATAGACCCTGTTCAAAAAAGGAGACGATGAATGACCTTGGCCAAGAAGATCGTGCTGCTGATGATGGCGGCGGGAATGCTGCTTGCCGTTTTCCTCGAAAGCGTTCCGGCGCAAGCCGAGGAGATGAAACACGACATGGGCGCAATGGGCGCGCAGGGCCCTTCGACCGACGGCTACAAGGCGGCGATGGACAAGATGCACGCCGACATGATGGCGATCGAATATTCCGGCAATGCCGACGTCGATTTCGCCCGCGGCATGATCCCGCATCACCAGGCGGCGATCGACATGGCCAAGGTCGAGCTCGCCAACGGCAAGGATCCGGAAATCCGCAAGCTGGCGGAAGCAGTGATCGCCGCGCAGCAAGCCGAGATCAAGCAGATGCAGGACTGGCTCGCTGCCCATCCGGTGAAGTAGGCGTCACGCTGTCGGGGAATCCGGGCGAGAGGCTTCACCTGGATTTCTGCTTCACCTGGATTTGCCTTGGCGGCTATGGTGCTATCCGGGCCTCGGACTGGAGCATGCCATGCCGTCGACGATAAGAACGACCACCCTGCCCTGCGGCGAAGCCGTGCCGGTGCTCGGCCAGGGCACCTGGAATATGGGCGAAGACGGCCGCCGCCGTGGCGACGAGGCCAATGCCCTGAAGCTCGGGCTGGATCTCGGCATGACGCTGATCGACACCGCCGAAATGTATGCCAGCGGCGGTGCCGAGGAGGTGGTGGCGGAGGCCCTCGCCGGTCGCCGCGACGAGGTTTTCCTGGTCTCCAAAGTGCTGCCGTCCAATGCCTCGCGCGCCGGCGTGAAACGGGCATGCGAGAACAGCCTGAGGCATCTCGCCACCGACCGCATCGATCTTTATCTGCTGCATTGGCCGGGCAGTGTGCCTTTGATGGAAACGGTAGAGGCGTTCGAAGCGTTGAAGGCGGCCGGCAAGATCCGCCATTGGGGCGTCAGCAATTTCGATACCGATGAGATGGAAGAGCTGGTTCGGTTGCCGGCCGGCGGCAACGTCCAGACCAACCAGGTGCTCTACAATCTGTCGCAGCGCGGCGTCGAGTTCGACCTCGCCCCGTGGAGCCGGCAACGCGGCATGCCGCTGATGGCCTATTCGCCGGTCGATCAGGGGGTATTGGCGCGCAATGCCAGGTTAGATGCCATCGCCGCCCGCCACAGTGCGACGCCGGCGCAGATCGCTCTTGCCTGGGTGATGGCGCAGGACGGGGTGATTGCCATTCCGAAGGCCAGTCGCCCGGAGCATATCCGGCAGAATGTCGCGGCGTTGGACATCGAGCTCACGAGCGAAGATTTCGCCGAAATTGACCACGCCTTCCCACCGCCGAGGCGGAAGTCCGGCTTGGCGATGATTTGAGGGGTGGGGCGGAAGGCAAGCCAAAGCAGCGTTCCGTCACACCCCCCTCTGTCCTGCCGGACAGTCCGGCAGGACAGAGGGGGGGTGCCGTAGAGCGCTATCGGACGAGCACTACTTCTCAGCCATCCCCTTCAGCCGGTACAGCGCCTCCAGCGCTTCCCTTGGCGTCATCTCGTCGGGATTGATCTCCGCTAGCGCCAAACCCAGCCCATCACTCTTCGCCGGCTTCGACGCTTCCCGCTTCGCCGCCACGGAAAACAGCGGCAGGTCGTCGACCAGACGGTTGGCCTTGCCCGAGACCTCGCCGGCTTCGAGCTGGTGCAGCACTTCCTTGGCCCGGCCGACGACGGCCTCTGGCAGGCCGGCCAGCCGCGCTACCTGGACGCCGTAGGAACGGTCGGCCGCACCCTTGCCGACCTCGTGCAGGAAGACCACGTCGCCCTCCCATTCCTTGACCCGCATGGTGACGTTTGAGAGCCGCGGCAGTTTTCCGGCCAGCGCCGTCATTTCGTGGAAATGCGTGGCGAAGATCGCCCGGCAGCGGTTTTTCTCGTGCAAATATTCGACCGCCGCCCAGGCGATCGACAGGCCGTCGAAAGTGGCGGTGCCGCGGCCGATCTCGTCGAGGATGACCAGTGCGCGTTCGCCTGCCTGGTTGAGGATCGCCGCCGTCTCGACCATCTCGACCATGAAGGTGGAGCGGCCGCGCGCCAGATCGTCGGAGGCGCCGACCCGCGAAAACAGCCGGTCGACGACGCCGATATGGGCTGATGCCGCCGGCACGAAGGAGCCGGTCTGGGCGAGGATGGCGATCAGCGCGTTTTGCCTGAGGAAGGTCGATTTGCCGCCCATATTGGGGCCGGTCAGCAGCCAGATCGCGCCGGCCTTGGCATCGCCTTGCGGCGACAGATCGCAATCATTGGCGACGAACGGGCCTTCGCCGGAACGCCGCAGCGCCTGTTCGACCACCGGATGACGTCCACCCGAAATCTCGAAGGCAAGGCTCGCATCGACCAGCGGCCGGCACCAGGCCTCGCTCTCGGAAAGCAAGGCAAGTGCGGCCGAAACGTCGAGCACGGCGAGCGCTTCGGCGCCAGCGCGGATCGTGTCGGCCTGGCCGACGACTTCCGCCGTCAGCGCCTCGAAAGTGGCAAGCTCGATCGCCAGCGCCCGGTCGGCGGCATTGGCGATCTTCGATTCCAGCTCGGCGAGCTCCGTGGTGGTGAAGCGCATGGCGTTGGCCATGGTCTGGCGATGGATGAAGCGCGCCCTGGCGCCGTCGCTGCCGGTCATCAGCGCATGATGATTGGCGGTGACCTCGATATAGTAGCCGAGCACATTGTTGTGCCTGATCTTCAGCGAGCGGATGCCGGTCTCGTCGATCAGCGAACGCTCCAACCCGGCGATCACCTTTCGCGACTCGTCGCGCAGTGCCCGCATCTCGTCGAGTTCGGCGTGGTAGCCGCCGCGGACAAAGCCGCCGTCGCGCCTGAGCAACGGCAGCTCGTCGCTGAGCGCCTGTGCCAGATGCGTCGCCAGTTCACTGGGCAGTGCCTTGATAGCTCCCAACGCCGCGGTCAGTTCGGCCGGCAAGGCGGTTTGGCCGAACAGTTCGGCGATGGCGCCGGCCGCTTCGAAACCGGCGCGCAGCGCGCCGAGGTCGCGCGGACCGCCGCGGTTGAGCGCCAGCCTGGACAGCGCGCGCGGCATGTCGGCGACGCTCTTCAGGCTTGCCCGCACCGCCTGGCAAAGGCGCGTCTCGGAGCGGAAGAACGACACCGAGTCCAGCCTTGCAGCGATTGCCGCCGGATCGGTCAGCGGCGCCATCAGCCGGTCGGCGAGCAGCCTTGCACCGCTGCCGGTCACCGTGCGGTCGATCGCCTTGAACAGCGACCCGTCGCGGCTGCCGGACAGCGTGCGCAGCAGCTCCAGATTGGCGCGCGTCGCCGGGTCGATGAACAGCGTCGAACCCTGCTCCTCGCGCTCCGGCCGCGACAGCGGCGGCCGTTCGGCCTTCTGCGTCTTCTCGACATAGGCGATGACGCCTGAGATCGCCGACAGCTCGGCGCGCGAAAATGTGCCGAAACTATCCGGCGTCGCCACCTCGAAGAAGCGGGCGATGCGGCCGGCGGCCGAAGCCGAATCGAACAGCGACGGCGGCTGCGGGCTGGCGACGCGTCCAAGCACGTCGAACACCGGCTTCAGCTCCGGGTCGTAAAACACCGGTTCGGCGACGATCAGCTCACGCGGATCGACGCGGACGACATCGGCGAGCAGCCGGTCGGCGGTTGTCTCGGCGACGCGGAAGACACCGGTCGAGATCTCGATCCAGGCCAGGGCGAAACTTCCTTGGTTCCCTGTCGCGCTGCCGCGCTCCCCGCCTCTTGTATCGCTGCTGCCGCCCTTGACCCGTCCCAGCGCCATCAGAAAACTCGATTCCGACGGCGCCAGCAACTTGTCCTCGGTGATGGTGCCTGGGGTGACCAGCCGCACCACGTCGCGGCGCACCACCGATTTGCCGCCGCGCTTCTTCGCCTCGGCCGGATCCTCGATCTGCTCGCAGACGGCGACGCGGAACCCCTGGCCGATCAGCTTCTGCAGATAATCGTCGGCGGCATGCACCGGCACGCCGCACATCGGGATGTCGAGCCCCTGATGCTTGCCGCGCTTGGTCAGCACGATGCCGAGCGCCCGGCTTGCCTTCTCGGCGTCGTCGAAGAACAGCTCGTAGAAATCGCCCATGCGGTAGAACAGCAGCGAATCCGGGTTCGCCGCCTTGATCTCGATATACTGCTCCATCATCGGCGTCGCCGGCGCGAAGGCCGGCGTGGCGTTGTCGCTTCGAATGGGCGTCTCGTCGTTCAAGAAGCTGCTTCCAAAATTTTGCAAGCCATGCTTGGCGGTTTACAGCGGCGAAGTGTAGCCTTAATCCCGAACCTTCCACAAAAGAAAGCATGCGCACCCATCTCAAGCGGTGCCGTACGGGCGAGGAAACCGAAAGTACCATGGCCAAGAAAACCGAAAGCAACGGGCCCTCCGTCAGCGCCCAGGAGGCATTGGAATTCCATGCTATGGGCCGCCCCGGCAAGCTGGAGATCGTAGCCACAAAACCAATGGCGACGCAGCGCGATCTCAGCCTTGCCTATTCGCCGGGCGTCGCTGTGCCGGTTCTCGCCATCGCCGAGGACCCGAGCCGCGCCTTCGACTACACGGTTCGCGGCAACATGGTCGCCGTCATCTCCAACGGCACCGCCATCCTCGGCCTCGGCAATCTCGGCGCGCTGGCCTCGAAGCCGGTAATGGAAGGCAAGGCGGTGCTGTTCAAGCGCTTCGCCGATGTCGATTCCATCGACCTCGAGGTCGATACCGAGGATGCCGACGAATTCATCAACTGCGTGCGCTTTCTCGGCCCCTCCTTCGGCGGCATCAACCTCGAGGACATCAAGGCGCCGGAGTGCTTCATCATCGAGCAGCGGCTGCGCGAGCTGATGGACATCCCGGTCTTCCATGACGACCAGCACGGCACCGCCATCATCTCGGCCGCCGGCCTGATCAACGCGCTGGAAATCACCGGCCGCGACATGAAGACCACGAAAATGGTCTGCAACGGCGCCGGTGCTGCCGGCATCGCCTGCATCGAATTGATGAAGGCGATGGGCTTTGCGCCTGAGAATATCATCCTTTGCGACACCAAGGGCGTCGTCTTCCAGGGCCGCACCGAAGGCATGAACCAGTGGAAATCGGCGCACGCCGTGAAAACCGGCGCGCGCTCGCTGGCCGAGGCGCTGGACGGCGCCGACGTGTTCCTCGGCCTCTCGGCCAAAGGCACGCTGACCACCAAAATGGTGCAGTCGATGGCCAAGAACCCGATCATCTTCGCTATGGCCAATCCCGACCCCGAGATCACGCCGGAGGAAGTCGCCGAGATCCGCACCGACGCCATCATGGCGACGGGACGGTCCGACTATCCCAACCAGGTCAACAATGTGCTTGGCTTCCCCTACATCTTCCGCGGCGCGCTGGATGTGCGGGCGACCACCATCAACGACGACATGAAGATCGCCGCGGCCAAAGCGCTCGCCGAACTGGCGCGCCAGGACGTGCCCGACGACGTCGCCGCCGCCTATCAGGGCATGCGGCCGAAATTCGGCCCCAACTACATCATCCCGGTGCCGTTCGACCCGCGCCTGATCTCGGCCATTCCGATTGCGGTGGCCAAAGCGGCGATGGACTCCGGCGTCGCGCGCAAGCCGATCCTCGATCTCGACCGCTACGCGCAGGAGCTTTCCGCCCGCCGCGACCCGATCGCATCGACGCTGCAGCGCATCTACGACCGGGTGCGCCGCCAGCCCAAGCGCATCGTCTTTGCCGAGGGCGAGGAGGAGCAGGTGATGCGCGCCGCCGTCTCCTATGTGAACCAGCGACTCGGCACCGCCATCCTGCTCGGCCGCGACGACATCATCAAGGAAAACGCCAGGAACGCCGGCATCGACCTCGGCAAGCAAGGCATCGAGATCATCAATGCGCG
The DNA here is from genome assembly GCF_040319155.1 of Mesorhizobium sp. M0954. Classification (NCBI taxonomy): domain Bacteria; kingdom Pseudomonadati; phylum Pseudomonadota; class Alphaproteobacteria; order Hyphomicrobiales; family Phyllobacteriaceae; genus Mesorhizobium; species Mesorhizobium sp. M0954. Next base: position 88,912 of record NZ_JAMYNR010000005.1, read on the forward strand.
GCTGTCGCGGCGCAACTCCGTCTACACCGACTATCTCTACGAGCGCATGCAGCGCAAAGGCTTCCTGTTCCGCGACTGCCAGCGGCTGATCAACAACGACCGCAACCATTTCGCCGCCTGCATGGTGGCGCTGGGCGATGCCGACGGCATCGTCACCGGCGTTACCCGTAACTATTCGACGGCGCTCGACGACATCCGCCGCGTCATCGACGCAAGGCCCGGCCATTGCGTCATCGGCGTGTCGATCGTGCTCGCGCGGGGTCGCACCGTCCTCGTTGCCGACACCGCGGTGCACGACATGCCGGATGCCGTCGAGATCGCCGACATCGCCGAGGAGGCCGCCGGTTTCGCCCGCCGCATGGGCTACGAGCCGAGGCTCGCCATGCTCGCCTATTCAACCTTCGGCCATCCGCAGGGCGAGCGCTCCGAGCGCGTCCAGGAAGCGGTGCGCATCCTCGACAAGCGCCGCGTCGATTTCGAGTATGACGGCGAGATGGCCGCTGACGTGGCGCTCAACGCCCGCGCCATGGCGCAGTACCCGTTCATCAGGCTGACCGGCCCGGCCAACGTGCTGGTCATGCCGGCCTTCCACTCGGCCTCGATCTCGACCAAGATGCTGCAGGAGCTCGGCGGCTCGACCGTCATCGGCCCGCTGCTGGTCGGCCTGAACAAGCCGGTCCAGATCGTCTCGCTCAATGCCAAGGATTCGGACATCGTCAACATGGCAGCGATTGCGGCGTATAGCGCAGGAGCTTGACGAGCGGGGGCAGCAGCAGCGCCTCTCCCTTCTCCCCCTGTGGGAGAAGGTGGCCGAGCGAAGCTCGGTCGGATGAGCGGTGTTCCAGCTTGGCACCGGCAGCACTCCGTCCAGCACCCCTCAACCGTCTCGGCGCTGCGCGCCGATCCACCTTCTCCCACAGGGGGAGAAGGAAGAGATGCCGCTACAGCAGCCCCGCCTGCTCGGCCTCTCTGCGCAAATTCTGGCGTGGCCTTGGGCCGATCTGCTGGATGACCAGCCCGGCCGCTAGCGAGCCGAGATCGCCGCAATCCTTGAGGCTGCGGCCTTGCGTGTAGCCGTAGAGGAAGCCGGCGGCATAGAGGTCGCCGGCGCCTGTCGTGTCGACCAGCTCGCGGATCCTGGTCGCATTGATGGTCACGGTCTCGTCGCCGCGCACGATCACCGAGCCCTTTTCCGAGCGGGTGACGGCGGCGATCTTGCAGTCCCTGCGGATCCGCGCCAGCGCCTCGTCGAATGAAGCGGTCTGGTAGAGCGACTTGATCTCGTGGCTGTTGGCAAAGACGATATCGACGGTGCCGGAGCGCATCAGATCGAGGAATTCGTCGCGGTAGCGATCGACGCAGAACGAGTCCGACAATGTCATCGACACTTCGCGCCCGGCGGCGTGGGCGAGCTTAGCCGTCTGCCTGATCGCCTCCTTGGCGCGCGGCGGGTCCCACAGATAGCCCTCGAAATAGGTGACGGCCGCGCCCGACGCCTTGTCGGCCTCGACGTCCTCCGGGCCGAGCTCGACGCAGGCGCCGAGATAGGTGTTCATCGAGCGCTCGCCGTCCGGCGTGACGAAGATCATCGAGCGCGCTGTCGGCGGTTCGCCGTTAAGCGGCCTGGTGTCGAAGGCGACACCCTGGGCATGGATGTCATGCGCGTAGATTTCGCCGAGCGCGTCGTTGGAGACCTTGCCGAAGAAAGCGGCGCGACCGCCGAAGGAGGCGACGCCCGCCGCCGTGTTGCCGGCGCTGCCGCCCGAGGCTTCAATGGCCGGGCCCATGCGGCTGTAGAGCAGTTCGGCGCGCCTCGTGTCGATCAAATTCATCGCGCCCTTGATGATGCCGTTGGTCTCCAGGAACGCCTCGTCGCACTGGGCGATGATGTCGACGATGGCATTCCCGATACAAAGCACGTCATAGTCCGGCATCAATTCATGTCTCCGCCAAAAAACCCACCGGCTTTCTGCCACGCCGGGCGCGGGCGGGTCTAGCGGTTTGATGCGGCTTTGCCTAGGCCGCGAGTTATAAATCCGGGCAGAGCGCATGCTTCGTATCGCGCGGTTTGCGCTTGTCTCGCGACCTGTCTCCGCCTATCCCGAAATATCGCCCATGGCCTCGTTTGACATGGAATTGGAAACGCCGTGATCCTCGACGCCGCCCGTGCCGCCTTGAGCCGGCTGTTCTCGCCCGAATTCCGTTCCGTGTTCCTGAAGACGCTGGGGCTGACCTTGCTGGCGCTGGCGGCGCTTTGGTTCGGGATCAAGAGCCTGTTCGAATTGCTGGCCTGGCCGTGGATCGATGCATGGCTGCCCGCCCCACCCTCCTGGGCCGGGTGGCTGGGCGCCGTCGTCGCCGGCGTCGGCCTTGCGCTGGGCTTGGCGCTGCTCATCGCGCCGGTGACGGCGATCATCGCCGGCCTGTTCCTCGACGACGTCGCCGAAGTGGTCGAGCGCACCGATTATCCAAACGACCCGCCCGGCCGCGCCGTGCCGGCGTTGCGCTCGCTGGTGCTGGCGATCCGGTTTTTCGGCGTCGTCATCCTCGGCAACATCGTCGCCCTGCTGCTTCTGCTGGTGCCGGGCATCAACATCGCCGCCTTTTTCGTCGTCAACGGCTATCTGCTCGGGCGCGAGTTCTTCGAGTTCGCCGCCATGCGCTTTCGCCCGGAGGCCGAGGCACGGGCGTTGCGCAGAAAGCACTCGATCACCGTGTTCCTGGCCGGGCTGGTGGTCGCCGCTTTCCTCGCCGTGCCGCTGCTCAACCTTCTGACGCCACTGTTCGCCGCCGCCATGATGGTGCATCTGCACAAGGCGATCTCGGCACGGGAAGGGAGCTAGCGCAGCAGAAAGCCGCGCCCCAGTTCATCATCGTCCTCGACTATGAATTCGGCTCGGCCTGAGTAATAGGCGCGGCCGCCGACGCGGGCGATGATGGCGTCATGCGGCCCGGCTGTGGCCGTGCGTACGACCGCGCCGGAAAAGCGCGAGCCGGCAATGCTCTCGAACAGCCGCGTCCGGCCAATTTCGATCTGCCCCTTGGCGTGCATGGCCGCCAGCCGCGCGGTGACGCCGGAGCCGGTCGGCGAACGGTCGACCTCGGCCTCGGCGAAAACGCAGATGTTTTTGGTCGGCGTATCGGAGAACGCATCCTGTCCGTCGGTCAGGATTGTGCCGTAGAGAAAGGCGAGATCGGCATGGTCGGGATGCGACAGCGGCAATTCGGCCTTGAGCTTATTGGTCAGCGCGGTCGCCGCATCGACGAAATCGCGCACGCGGTTCCTGCCAAATTCCAGCCCGAACTGGCGGCAGTCGGCCACTGCATAGAAGGCGCCGCCATAGGCGATGTCGAAGCCGACCGGACCATAGCCCGGCAGCTCGATCCGCTGGTCGCCGACGAACAGAAACGCCGGCACGCTTTCGAAGGACACCGCGCCGGCCTTGCCATCCCTTACCTCGACTGCAGTCGAAATCAGCCCGCATGGCGCCTCGATATTGACGGTCGTCAGCGGCTCGCGTGGCGCCACCAGCCGCTCGTCGACGGCGTAGCGGCCGAGCGCGACGATGGCGTGGCCGCACATCGTCGAATAGCCGTCATTGTGCATGAACAGCACCGCGAGGTCGGCGCCTGGCAGGTCGGGCTCCACCAGCAGCGCGCCATACATGTTGTAATGGCCGCGCGGCTCGAACATCAGGATCTTTCTGAGATGATCGAGATGGTCGCGCACATAGGCACGCTTTTCGAGGATCGTGCCCTTGGGAATATCGGGGTAGCCGCCGGTGACGATCCGCAGCGGCTCGCCGCCGGTGTGCATGTCCACGACCGTGAGGGTCATTTGCCGGGCCCGACCTAGGCGGAAGGTTTGGCAAACAGCGCCTGCAGCTTGCCGAACGGCATGGCGGCGCGGGTGAAGCCGAAGGTGCCATCCTGCTGGATCTCGCGCGCCGCGGTCTCCAGCATGCCGAAGGCGAAATTGGTCAGCCACGGACCGAGCGAGACGCGCTTTACCCCCGCCATGGCCAGGTCGGCGATGGTGAAGCCGGGCCTGGCCATGACGTTGACCGGCTTGGTCAGCGCCGAGCAGACGGTTCGCACCATCTCGATGTCGTCCAGCCCCGGTGCATAGAGCACGTCGGCGCCGGCCTTCTCGAAGGCCTGCAGCCGCTTGATCGTATCGTCGAGGTCGGGCTTGCCCCACAGGAAATTCTCGGCTCGCGCGGTGAAAACGAAATCGCGTTTCAGTGCCCGTGCCGCTTCCGCCGCCGCCGCGACGCGATCGACGGCATGCGAAAAATCATAGATCGGCTTGGCGGGCTCGCCGGTATGGTCCTCGATCGAGCAGCCGGCGAGGCCAGCCGCCTCGGCGGCGAAGATGGTCTCGCCGGCACTTGTCGCGCTGTCGCCCTTGCCCTTTTCGAGGTCGGCCGAAACCGGCAGCCCGGTCGCCGCTGACACTTCACGGCAATGATGGATCATCGCCTCGAACGTCACCGCGCCGTCGGGCAGGCCGCGCGAAAAGGCAAAGCCGGCGCTGGTCGTGGCCAGCGCCTTGAAGCCGAATGAGGCCAAGAGCTTGGTCGTGCCAACGTCCCAGGAATTGGCCATGACGAAGATCGAGGCATGCAGGTCGCGAAAAATCTTGCCCTTGTCCATGGATGCTCCCCTCCAGTGCAGAATGTGAGGCAAATTCTAGCCCGGCGGAAGGCGCCGGGCAAACAAATGCGGTTGGCTCAGAAGCGTTTGGCGTTGTCATCTGCCAATCGATCCAGCGCGTCGGAATCCTTGACGTAGCGCGAAGCATTTTTGTCCCAATGATAGGTGACGGAAATGTCGCGCGAAGACGCCTCTGGCGGCGGCTGGCCGTCGCAGCTTTCATCGCCCGGCACTGTCGCGTCGGTCACCGTGACCTTGATGGCTGCATAGAGCTGGCTGTCGGCAATCGCCTGGAAGGCCACATTCTGCGTCCTTCGGTTGGTGCAGAGGTTTTCGTCGAACGTATAGATCATGTCGATCAGCTCGAACCTGTCGTTGCGGACCATGACCAGCGGTGCGATCACATAGCCCTGGCTCGAATTGAAATGCGTGCTCGTGGTGATGATGACGTCATCGCCGGGCCCGATCGACAGCTTGCCCGGATCGCGAAAGTAGGTGCTGCGGTCGACGGCAACATTGACCGCGTCGAGCAAGGCCGGCTTGCCGGTGATGTCGTAGAGTGCCAGCACGGCATAACCCTCGGCGCTGTCAGGCGAGTCGCCGAGGTCGAGCAGCATCGCCAGCCGGTCCTTGCCGCCGGCCTTGATGTTGAGCACGTCGCCGCTGGAAAGACCCGACGTCGCCGGCGGCGAGCCGTCGTAGTCCGGTCCAGCGATGTGGCGCATCTCGATCGGAATCGAACCCCGGAAAAAGCCGTCCTTGTCCGCGGCCAGATCGGGAATGACCATCCTGGCGAGATCGAGATAGGTGACATCGCCGTGGCCGGGGACGGCGCTGCCGAGCTCCGGGAAGCTGACGGCCTCCGCGCTGGCCGTCGTCCAAAGACAGGGCAGCAGCAGGCAGGCAAAGATGAAACGAAGCAGGAAGAAGGTCATGCGCGCGCTCGTTATGTCGGGCGCGCGCAAGCTAAAGCATTTTGCGGCCAAGAGGAAACACCTGGCGTTGCCTCACTATGTTGGCTTGGCTTGGCTCGCCAGGGTCTGCTGGAAAACCGGCACCAGCTGATCCATGGCGACTGCGAGCCACGCGCCGAGTTCGTCGGGCAGAGTGTCGTGGATCCAGACCAGGCGGCTCCGGCCCTCGCCCTCGGCAAAGACCTGCATGAAGGTATTATCGTGGGTGACCTCATCGCCGAGCCATCCCCACACGATCCGCCGGCTCTGCTCGTCGCGGGCGATGAGCCGCTCTCGCACGATCTTGCCGTCGGCGAAGTAAGGGCCCGCACGTCGCCCTCATCCACCCGGCAGTCGACGAAAACGCCTGGGGCTATCCGTTGGGCGCCGCCGGCGAAGTCGCCCACCGTCGCCCATACGCTTTCCGGTGAAGCATCTACGATGATTTCCCTGACTATCGAAGCCATGTTCGCTGGTCCCTCTGTTAATAGGTAGACCTGTCTGTCTACATGTGGATGTATACAGACCTGTCTGCTATGCGGTCAAGGCATGTCCGCAGCCCGAATCAACGATCGTCCAGAAAGTCTTGCGCGCCGCCGCATCCTCGATACGGCGACCGCGCTGTTTTCTCTGGAGGGGATCCGTGCCGTCGGCATCGACCGCATCATCGCCGAGGCCGGCGTTGCGAAGGCGACGTTCTATCATCACTTCGCGGCCAAGGACGATCTCGTCCGCGCCTACATCGAGGAGCTCAGCAAGGGAGGACGGGCGGCAATCGCGAGCCTTGGCCGGCGGCCACCTCGCCAGATGATCCTTGCCATATTCGATCTTATTGCCGACGCGGCGGATCAGCCGGGCTACCGCGGCTGCCCGTTCCAGAATGCCGCGGCCGAATACCCCGACCCGAGGAGCCCGGTTCGCCAGGCAATCGATAAGCATCGTCACTGGAAGTGGGGCATCCTAAGGGATCTGCTGATCGCTGACGCAAATCGCGATCCGGACCGCACCGCGGACGCGCTAACGGTGGCGGCCGACGGCCTGCTTGTCGTCAGTCATCTCGACAGGCCGGCCAATCTGCGCAGTCTCATATGCGACACGGTCGACCGAGTACTTGGAGCGCCGCGCCCGGTCTGAGATCGGGCGCGCATGCAGCCTGCGCAAAGGCGATCAGTGGATCGGCACCAGCCCGGCCAGTTTACGCATGTCGTCGAACAGGATGCCGCCGGCTTCGATCAGCCCGTCGCGGTCGGAAAGCGGGTCGCCGTGGTAGGAATAGACGCGCATGCCGGCGGCGATGCCGGCTGCCGTGCCGGCGACGCTGTCCTCGATGACGATGCAGTCGGCGGGCGCGAAGCCCATCGTCGCTGCCGCATGCAGGAAGAGGTCGGGGAACGGCTTGCCACGCGAGACCATGGTCGAGCTGAACAGCGCATGCTCGAATAGCGGCAGCAGCCCGGTCTGGCCGAGCGTGATGTGCATTTTGGACACCCGTGCCGACGACGCGACACAGGTGGCGATGCCGGCGGCGTGCACGGTTTCGATGAACTCGCGAACGTAGGGGATGGCCTCGACGCCATGCGCGAACAGGTCCGGCAGGCCGGCGTTCCAGCGCTCGACGAAATCGGCGCCGAGGCTGACGCCGGTCGCCTCGACTTCCTTCTGCACCGAGACCATGCTGCGGCCGGAGAAATTCTTGCGGCAATATTCGAAGCTGGCCGGAAAGCCGGCCGCGGTCAGCCATTCGGCGAGGCGCCGATTGGCCAGGTTCTCGGTGTCGACCAGAACCCCGTCGCAATCGAAGATGACGAGCTTGGGTATTTTCATCAGGCCGTGCCGGTCGATCCGAAGCCGCCCGAGCCGCGCGCCGTACCGCCAGCCAATGTGCGCTCCTCGACGGTCGCCTGCGTCACCGGGGCGAAGACGATCTGGGCGATCCGCATGCCGCGCGTCACCGCGAAATCCTCGTCGCCGAGATTGATCAGCAGCACCTTGACCTCGCCGCGATAGTCGCTGTCGATGGTGCCCGGCGTGTTGAGGCAGGTGAGCCCGTGCTTGAAGGCGAGGCCGGAACGCGGCCGGACCTGGCCTTCGACGCCCTCCGGAATTTCCAGGACCAGCCCGGTCGGCACCAGCGCGCGCTTTCCCGGCAGGATCAAAAGCGGCCTGTCGTCCGGGACGGCGGCGCGCAGGTCCATGCCGGCGGCGCCCGAGCTCTCATAGGCAGGAAGCGGCAATCCCTCGCCATGCGGCAGCCTGACGAAGCCGACAGCCGGACCGATGACGGAGGTGGGATAAAGTGCTGCGCGCATGAGGCTGATCCTATCGTCGCGAACGCCGGTTCAGTCAACTCGGCGGCAATGCTATCAACGGCTTTCTTTCAGCACAGTTCCGCTTCAGCGCAGTTCCATCGGAACGACCGTGGTCTCCTTGATCTCCTCCATGACGAAGGAGGCCGAAACGTCCGACAGTGCCACCTTGGCGATCAGCCGTTGATAGAGCCGGTCATAGGCCTTCACATCGGCGACGCGGGCGCGCAGGACATAGTCGAGATCGCCGGACATGCGGTAAGCGCCGGTGATCTCGGCAAAGCCAGTCACCGCCGCTCGGAATCTTTGCAGCCAGTCCGGATCGTGGTTGGAGGTGCGGATCAGGATGAACACCGAAAGGCCGAGCCCAAGCTTGTCGGCGTCGACCAGCGCCACCCGGCCGGTGATGACGCCGTCTTCCTCCAGCCGCTTGACCCGGCGCCAGCAGGCATTGCGCGACAGCGATATTCTTGCCGAGAGCTGGTCGACGGACAGCGTGCCGTCGCGTTGCAGCTCGGCCAGCAATCTCCGGTCTATTTCGTCGATTTCCTGCGCCATGTGGGATGTTTGTCCCAAAATTCAGCCTTTCACAAGGACAATTTGAGACCGATGAACCGAACACCAGTGCCAGTATACTCATAGCCGGCTCTTCATGCCGGCAGGAGGGATTGACATGACCGCACGGCTCGCAAGACTTTTCACCTCTCACCCGGCCGCGGTCGGCGAGAGCTATTTCGGCCATATGGCTTTCGCCGCATGGTTCTCGTCGCGATTGTTCATGGCGGCCTTTGCCGCGCTCATTCATGCTTTCTTGCCGTTTCTGTTCGAGACCACGGCAAGCGGCATCATCCGTGAGCTCTATGAGCGGACGCATAACAGAGGACGGTAAGCCGTAGAGGTACCGAGCGCAGCGAGGCCGCTGGACAGGGCCGCCCCCCAACGGGCCCCGCAGCGCAATCCCGATCAAGCGCCGCCATCGTCGAATGCCGAGCCAGGCTTGCATCCACGCGCCAATCCGCCATTTTGAGGATCGCGGCGCGATAGCCCGGAGCATCCACGATGGATATTGTCTTTTCCCGGACGACAGAATTGGCTGCCGCCATTCGCGACCGCAAGATTTCCGCTGTGGAAGCGCTGGATGCGCATCTGGCGCAGATCGACAGGCACAATGAGGCGGTCAACGCAGTCGTAACCCTCGATCGGGAAGGTGCGCGGCAACGCGCCGGCAAGGCCGACGAAGCCCAGGCGCGCGGCGAGGCCCTTGGGCCGCTACACGGCGTGCCGTTCACACTGAAGGACACGCACGAAACAGCGGGCATGAGAACCACTGTCGGCTTCCCGGCTTTCGCCGACTATGCCCCGAGGGCAGACAGTCCGGTCGTTGCCCGGCTGAAGGCGGCAGGCGGCATACTGGTGGGCAAGACGAACGTGGCGACAATGCTCGGTGACTGGCAGTCTGACAATCCGCTGTTCGGCCGCACCGGCAACCCCTGGAACCTCCAGCGCACCGCCGGCGGCTCCAGCGGCGGTGCGGCGGCGGCACTCAGCACCGGTATGACGCCGTTCGAGGTCGGCACCGACATGCAGGATTCGATCCGGCTGCCCGCTGCCTTTTGCGGCGTCTACGGCCTCAAGCCGACCGAGCACCGCGTCTCGCTCGCCGGCGCCTTCCCCGATCCAGGCGGGGCGCCGCGCAGCGTGAGGCTGATCTCCTGCCTCGGACCGATGGCGCGCAGCGTCGAGGACCTGGCACTGATCTACGGCCTCATTGCCGGGCCGGATGGAAGCGATACCGACCTTGCGCCGGTACCGGTCGAAACCATGCCGGAGCTGGATCTCAGAAATTTGCGGATTGCCGTCGCGCCGTCCTTTCCGGGCTTTCCGGTGGCCGGCGAAATCAGCGCGGCGGTCGAAAGCCTGGCAAAGGAGCTTCAGTCGGCAGGCGCGATCGTCGAGGAGGCCAAATTGCCGAAGCTCGACCTGCACGACGATCTGGAGCAAGGCGGCGCGCTGATCGGCATGATGCTGGAGTCGGCGCAGCCAGAACCGCGGGAGAAGCCGACACCGGTCTCGCGCTGGTTCGAGGCGCTCGCCCGCCGCGACCGCCCCATCCTGGCGTGGGAACGGTTCTTCGACGGCTGCGACGCCTTGCTGTGCCCGGTCGCCATGGCCACCGCCTTCCCGCATTGCGAGCCAGGAACGCCGATCGGGGTCGACGGTAGCGAGCAAAGCTACTGGATGCTGCCGGCCTATGGCGCGGTGTTCAACTACAGCGGCCATCCGGCACTGTCGCTGCCCTGCGGACAAGATCGCGACGGCCTGCCCATCGGACTACAGATTGTTGGCAAACGCTGGTCGGAGCGGCGCCTGCTCGGGATCGCCAGGGCAATCGAGCCGCTAGCCGGCGGCTTTCGCCGCCCGTCCGGTTATTGAGTAAACCGCGCCAGCCCGTAGGGATCAAGCAGAGGATCGCGCTCGCCGTCGAGGATTTCGCGGGCGGCGAACAGGCCGACGGCCGGTGCCAGCGTGATGCCGGAATGCATGACCGCGACGTAGACGCCGCTCGTGCCTTCGGCGCGGCCAATGATCGGAAAGCCATCGACCGGCGTGGGCCGATAGCCGACGGTGTGGAAATCGAGTTCCAGCCCGTCCGCGCCGCGCAGCATGGCCTTCATCGCCGCAAACAGGTTGCGGGCGGTGGCTGCGGCATCCATGCCCGGATCGGCGCCGCCGAAATCCGAGCCGGCGATGATGCGTCCCTCCGCCGTCTGGCGCATGTGCAGGCGGTCGCCGATCACCAGGCCGTTGAGCAGCTTTTGGTACGGCCGCGAATGCACGATCAGGCCGGGTGGTGTCTCGATCGGCAGTTCTATCCCGGCTGTTGCAGCTAGTGCCGGAGAGCCGACTCCGGCCGCGATCACCACCTCGTCGGCAGCAATCCGCCCGCCGGATGTATCGACGCCGGCAATCCTGCCGTTGGCTTGCACCAGAGCGGTGACGGTCGTCCCGGCTACAATTCGCGCGCCGCGCCGTTCGGCATCGGCCAGCAGTGCTTGCGTGGCGGCGACCGGCTCGGCAAAGCCTTCCTCGGCGACATAAAGGGCGAAATCGGGAAGCTCGGCCAGATTGGGCTCGATGCGCGCCGCTCCGGCACGGTCGACACGCTCGATGCCGTAGCCCCATGCGGAGTGCTCGGCCGCATAGGCCTCAAGTTCGGGACGTGGCAGGTCCCAGCATAGGCCACCGCGCCATTGCAACGGGATGCCGGGCACCTCGTTCGCCAATCGCGTCCATTCGGCCATCGACCGAATGCGCAAGCGGAAATAGACCTCCGGATTGCCCCAGCTGGCATTGATCCAGGCAAAGGAATTCGGTGTCGCGACGCCGCCGGCGCCGCTGCCGGCAACGACCGTCACCTTTGCTCCGGCCCTGGTCAGGTGCCAGGCGATGGAGGCGCCGATGATACCGGCGCCGATGACGATGACTTGTTTCGCCGCTGTCATGCTTCACTCCTCGTTCCAACGCCACCACTGCGATGCCATCGCCCGTGGGTTCTGCCAAGAGCGCGCGGTACCAAATATGCCTCTTGATTTTAAATACGTACGTACGTATTATACCGCGATGGCTAGACATTCACTTCGCGAAAAACTTCTCGACGCCGGTTTCAAAACCATCTGGAGTTCCGGCTATTCGGCCGCCGGCGTACGCGACATCGTCGCCGCGGCCGATGCCCGTCCGGGGTCCTTCACCAATCATTTTGCATCCAAGGAGGCGTTCACCGGCGAGGTGCTGGACCGCTATTTCGCCTATGTTAGCGGTTTGGCGGAGCAGGCCCTTGCTCGGGACGGCACGCCCCCGGTCGGGCGCTTGCGCCGCTATCTCGAAATCATCACGTCGAAGCTGGAGGCGCATGATTGGGCACGGGGCTGCATGATCGGCAATCTCAGCCTCGAGACGGCGGCTCACAGTGAGGCGCTGAGGCTGCAACTCGTCGCCATTTTCGAACGCTGGCGTAAGCCCTTTGCCGAATGCATCGCCGAGGCCCAGGCGGCTGGCGACATCACCGACGCGTTCGATGCCGAGGACCTCGCCGATTTCCTGTTGAGTTCCTGGCAAGGCGCGATGCTGCGCATGAAGGTGGAGCGCAGTCCCGAACCGCTCGAGCGTTTCAAGAATATCGTCCTCAAAACAGTCTTCGCAAAAAGGAGCTGATCCGATGAACCCGAAACTCGAAAAGCAGCAATCCCGCACAACGGTGCCGCGCTCGGAAGTCGCGGTACTCGATTCCACCATCTCCTATGTCGAGGCAGGTACGGCCGGCCCGACGGTGCTCTTCCTGCACGGCAACCCGACGTCGTCCTACATCTGGCGCGACATCATCCCGCATGTGGCGCCGTTCGGCCGCTGCATAGCGCCCGACCTGATCGGCTATGGCCAATCCGGCAAGCCGGACATCGACTATCGCTTCTTCGACCACGTCCGCTATCTCGACGCCTTCATCGAGACGCTTGGCATCACCGACATGGTGGTCGTCGCGCAGGACTGGGGCACAGCGCTCGCCTTCCATCTCGCGGCCCGGCGGCCGCAGCGGATCCTCGGCCTCGCTTTCATGGAATTCATCCGCCCCTTCGAGAGTTGGGACGATTTTCACCAGCGTCCGCAGGCGCGCGAATTGTTCAAGGCAATGCGCACGCCGGGCGTCGGTGAGAAGCTTGTCCTGGAAGACAACGTCTTCGTCGAAAAGGTACTGCCGGCTGCGGTGCTGCGCACGATGAGCGATGAGGAAATGGCCTCCTACGGGGCACCGTTCCCGACGCCGCAATCGCGCAAGCCGATCCTGCGGCTGCCGCGCGACCTGCCGATTGAAGGCCAGCCCGCCGATGTCGCTGCCATCAGCGAGCACGACCATCGGGCGCTCCGGCTCTCGTCCTACCCGAAGCTGCTTTTCTCAGGCGATCCGGGGGCCCTCGTCTCGCCGCATGCGGCACGGGAATTCGCGGCCGGCCTGAAGAACTGCCGGTTGATCGATCTCGGACCCGGCGCGCATTATCTGCAGGAGGACCATGCCGACAGGATCGGCATCGCAATTGCCGAGTGGATTCCGGAGGTAGCCTTCGAGAGCCGAGCGACCGAATCAGCCTGACGTCGGGACGTGAACCGGCGGCAGCCGGAGAGGTCGACAGCTTAGCTCTGCTGGTGCCAAGCGATGGAGGCGCCAATGATGCCGGATCCAATGACGATGATGTTCTTGCTCACGGCCGTGTACCTTCAAACGCCCAGGACTTCTTGCCCTCATTGCCACCATGCTACAGACTTACCAAGGGCGTTGCCGGGACCGCTCTCGAAGCGGGTCGATGACGATCGCCTCACTGGAAACGTTCAGCTCAATCACATGAGGGTCATTTGCGCCGCTGGATAAAAGGGTTGGTTTTTGCTGCAGCCGGAGCCGCCATTGTCTATGCCGTCTTCTTTGGCCCGCTGCCGTTCGTTCGATCTTGGTGGCAGGACGACAACTGGCTGGATCCTTTGCATAAACGCCATCGCATCGCTGACGGTTTGGCGCTGACCGGGGCGTTGGTTGGGAAATCGCGGGCAGAAGTTGTTGCCATGCTCGGCGAGCCGCCGAAGACGGACTATTTCGAGGACTGGAGTCTGGTTTATATTCTTGGTTCGGAAAGAGGATTTTTTTCGATCGACTCTGAATGGCTGGTTATGCGCCTGGATGACGTTGGCTGGGTCACGCAGGCGGCTATCGTCAGAGACTGAACCTGCTGCCGGGGTATCAGCGGTGTTTCCGTTCGACAGGCTGGAAAAGCGCTGCTAGAAGCCCGCGCCACAGACAGGATTCCATGAAATTGGCTGAAGACATCGAACAAGCGGTATCGCGCCGCCGCACTTTCGCGATCATTGCCCACCCCGACGCCGGCAAGACGACGCTCACCGAAAAACTGCTTTTGTTCGGCGGCGCCATCCAGCTTGCCGGCGAGGTCAAGGCCAAGAAGGACCGCATCCAGACCCGCTCAGACTGGATGAAGATCGAACGCGAGCGCGGCATTTCGGTGGTCACCTCGGTGATGACCTTCGAATACGAGGACACCGTCTTCAACCTGCTCGACACGCCCGGCCACGAGGATTTCGCCGACGACACCTATCGCACGCTGTCGGCGGTCGACAGCGCGGTCATGGTCATCGACGCCGCCAAGGGCATCGAGCCGCGCACGCTGAAACTGTTCGAGGTCTGCCGGCTGCGCGACATCCCGATCATCACCTTCGTCAACAAAATGGACCGCGAAAGCCGAGACCCATTCGACATCCTCGACGAGATCGAGCAGAAGCTGGCACTGGATACAGCGCCGATCACCTGGCCGATCGGCCGCGGCAAGACCTTTTCCGGGACCTACCATCTGGCGCTGAACGCGGTGCGCAAGGGCGACGCCGAAAAGGAGCGCACGCCGGTCAATGGACCCGATTCCAACCGCGTCGCCGGCCTGTTGCCGGAGAACGAGCGCGAGGCCTTCATCGAGGAGCTGGAGCTGGCGCGCGAGGCGTGTCGCCCGCTCGACCTCGAAGCCTTTCGCGAGGGCCATCTGACCCCGGTCTATTTCGGTTCGGCGCTGCGCAATTACGGCGTGCGCGACCTGATCGAGGCGCTCGGCGCCTACGGGCCGCCGCCGCGCGCGCAGGAGGCCGACAGCCGCAAGGTCGAGGCGACCGAGGACAAGATGACCTCCTTCGTCTTCAAGATCCAGGCCAATATGGACCCCAACCATCGCGACCGCATCGCTTTCGTCCGCGTCTGCTCCGGCAAGCTCGAGCGCGGCATGAAGGCCAAGCTGGTGCGCACGGGAAAACCGATGAGCCTGTCGGCACCGCAATTCTTCTTCGCCCGCACCCGCGTCACGGCCGACGAGGCGTTCGCCGGCGATGTCGTCGGCATCCCCAACCACGGCACGCTGCGCATCGGCGACACGCTGACCGAAGGCGAGGAGATCCTGTTTCGCGGTGTGCCGAATTTCGCGCCTGAAATCCTGCGCCGCGTTCGCCTCGGCGATGCCATGAAAGCCAAGAAGCTCAAGGAAGCACTGCACCAGATGGCCGAGGAAGGCGTCGTGCAATTGTTCTCGCCGGAGGACGGCTCGCCAGCCATCGTCGGCGTCGTCGGCGCCCTGCAGCTCGACGTCTTGAAGGAGCGGCTGAACTTCGAATACACACTGCCGGTCGATTTCGAGATGTCGCGCTTTTCCGTCTGCCGCTGGATATCGGCCGACGATAAGGCCGAACTCCAGCGCTTCATCGAGGCGCATCGCGGCGACATCGCGCGCGATCTCGACAACGATCCGGTGTTCCTCGCCCAGCACGCCTTCTCGCTCAACTACGAGGCCGAGCGCTGGAAGGCGATCCGCTTCACCGCGGTCAAGGATTATCAGGTCCGCGACAGGGCGGCTTGAGCTGTTGGTTTTCCCTTCTCCCCTTGTGGGAGAAGGTGTCGCCGAAGGCGACGGATGAGGGGTGTTCCAGAAAACACCAACGTCTCATTCCGTCCCACACCCCTCAACCGTCTCGGCGCTGCGCGCCGATCACCTTCTCCCACAGGGGGAGAAGGCAAGATCGCGTTCCATTCACCCCTTGGCCGCCTCTTCGATCTTGGCGATGTCGATCTTGCTCATCTGCATCATCGCCTGCATCACGCGGCCGGCCTTTTCCCTGTCGGCGTCCAGCAGCAGCCTGGGCAGCTGCTCGGGAACGACCTGCCAGGAGAGGCCGAATTTGTCCTTCAGCCAGCTGCACTGGCTGGGCTGGCCACCGCCCGCGATGAGCCTGTCCCAGAAATAGTCGACCTCTTCCTGCGTCTTGCAGTCGATGGAGAGCGAGACCGCCTCGGTGAACTTGAATTGCGGCCCGCCGTTCAGCGCCTGGAACTGAACGCCGTCGAGCTCGAATGAGACCATCAGCACCTTGCCCTCATTATCGCCGCTGCCCTTGGGCCAGCGCATCACGCTCAGCACCTTCGAATTCTTGAAGATGGAGACATAATGGTTCATGGCCTCCTCGGCCTGATCGTTGAACCACAGGCAGGGGGTGATCTTTTGCATTCTCTTGCTCCTCGGGCTGGTTTTGGCTTTGTTTTCACTCGCAAAACGGCTGGCTGGCAATTGATGCCCGGTTCCGCCGTCTGCCCAAGGACGCTCGAACGAGACCCGATCCGACAGCACCTCTGACTTTTTTACTGGGCCGGCTGCGTCTTTGGCTGGCCGCTCGTTCCGCACCCTGGCGCAGCGCAAAATTGTGGCCAGACCAGAGTGTGCCGTCTATAAGGCCTGCGGCTTAATTCCGGTTTTCCGCGCCTTTGGGCGCGACGCAGACAGCAAGGACAGTTCAATGCCCGCCTACCGTTCCCGCACCACCACCCATGGCCGCAACATGGCCGGCGCCCGCGGCCTGTGGCGCGCCACCGGGATGAAGGACTCGGATTTCGGCAAGCCGATCATTGCCGTGGTCAATTCCTTCACCCAATTCGTTCCGGGCCATGTCCATTTGAAGGATCTCGGCCAGCTGGTTGCCCGCGAGATCGAAAAAGCCGGCGGCGTTGCCAAGGAGTTCAACACCATTGCCGTCGATGACGGCATCGCCATGGGCCATGACGGCATGCTCTATTCGCTGCCGTCACGCGAATTGATCGCCGACTCGGTCGAATACATGGTCAACGCGCACTGCGCCGACGCGATGGTCTGCATCTCAAATTGCGACAAGATCACGCCCGGCATGCTGATGGCGTCGCTGCGCCTCAACATCCCGACCGTCTTCGTCTCCGGCGGGCCGATGGAGGCCGGCAAGGTGGTGCTCGCCGGCAAGAGCCAGGCGCTTGATCTGGTCGACGCCATGGTCGCGGCCGCCGACGACAAGGTGTCCGACGAAGACGTCAGGATCATCGAGCGCTCGGCCTGTCCGACCTGTGGCTCCTGCTCCGGCATGTTCACCGCCAATTCGATGAACTGCCTGACCGAGGCGCTCGGCCTCTCGCTGCCCGGCAACGGCTCGACGTTGGCCACGCATGCCGACCGCAAGCGGCTGTTTGTCGAGGCCGGTCATCTGATCGTCGATCTCGCCCAGCGCTATTACGAGCAGGACGATGACACCGCGCTGCCGCGCAGCATCGCCTCGAAGGGCGCCTTCGAGAACGCCATGACGCTCGACATCGCCATGGGCGGCTCGACTAACACGGTCCTGCACATCCTCGCCGCAGCACATGAGGGCGAGGTCGACTTCACCATGGAGGACATCGACCGGCTGTCGCGGCGGGTGCCGGTGCTGTGCAAGGTGGCTCCGGCCAAGGCTGACGTCCACATGGAGGATGTCCATCGCGCCGGCGGCATCATGGCCATCCTCGGCCAGTTGGATAGCGCCGGGCTGATCAACCGCGACCTGCCGACGGTGCACGCCGCAAGCCTCGGCGAAGCGCTCGATCATTGGGATATTTCGCGCACCACCAGCCAGAATGTCCGCGATTTCTTCCTGGCGGCACCCGGCGGCGTGCCGACGCAAGTCGCGTTCAGCCAGGACCGCCGCTGGGACGATCTCGATCTCGACCGCGAGAAGGGCGTCATCCGCTCGGCCAAACATCCTTTCTCCAGGGATGGCGGCCTTGCCGTGCTGAAAGGCAATCTGGCACTCGATGGCTGCATCGTGAAGACGGCGGGCGTCGATGAATCGATCCTGAAATTCACCGGTCCGGCAAGAGTGTTCGAAAGCCAGGACGCCAGCGTCAAGGCGATCCTGTCGAACGAGATCAAGGCCGGCGATGTCGTCGTCATCCGCTATGAAGGTCCACGCGGCGGACCCGGCATGCAGGAAATGCTCTACCCGACCAGCTATTTGAAGTCGAAAGGTCTCGGCAAAGCCTGCGCACTGATCACCGACGGTCGTTTTTCCGGCGGCACCTCCGGCCTGTCGATCGGCCATGTCTCGCCGGAAGCCGCGGAAGGCGGTCTGATCGGGCTGGTCAGGGAAGGCGACACGATCGAGATCGATATCCCCAACCGCACCATCAGGCTTGCTGTCGACGACGCCGAACTCATCGCCCGTCGCGCCGCGATGGAGGCCAGGGGAACGGCTGCCTGGAAGCCCGAAGAAAAGCGCAAGCGCAAGGTGACGACGGCCTTGCGCGCCTATGCGGCGATGGCGACAAGTGCCGCCAAGGGGGCGGTGCGGTACGTGCCGGAATAGAGGCTTTTCCTTCTCCCTTTGTGGGAGAAGGTGGATTGGCGCGCAGCGCCAAGACGGTTGAGGGGTGCTGGACGGAGTGCCGCCGGCGCCAAGCTGGAACACCCCTCATCTGGCCGCTTCGCGGCCACCTTCTTCCACAAGGGAAGAAGGGAAGGGCCGCGCCTGAAGGTTCCGCCTTGCGGCAGCACGCTGCATGGAAAGAAACGGCTTTTTTGAACGAGGTGGCGCTAGATGGATTTTGACCTTGTGGTGCGCGGCGGGATGCTGCCCGACGGCAGGATCGCGGATATCGGCATCGTCGGCGAAACGATCGCAGCGATAGAGCCCGAGCTGAACGTCAGCGCCGGCACGGCGATCGATGCCCATGGCAATCTGGTCTCGCCGCCCTTCGTCGATCCGCATTTCCATATGGACGCCACGCTTTCGCTCGGCATTCCGCGCATCAATGTCTCGGGCACGCTGCTCGAAGGCATCTCGCTTTGGGGCGAGTTGAAGCCGCTTTTGACCTGCGAAGCGGTGCGCGACCGTGCGCTCGCCTATTGCGACTGGGCGGTGTCGATGGGCCTGCTCGCCATCCGCACCCATGTCGATGTTTGCGACGACCGCCTGCTGGCGGTCGAGGCGCTGCTCGACGTGAAGAAGACGGTTGGCCCCTATATCGACCTGCAGCTGGTCGCCTTCCCGCAGGACGGGTTTTACCGCTCGCCGACGGCGCGCGACAACACCATCCGGGCGCTCGACATAGGCGTCGATGTCGTCGGCGGCATTCCGCATTTCGAGCGCACAATGGCCGACGGCACGCGCTCCGTCACCGAGCTCTGCGAAATCGCGGCGAAGCGCGGCCTGATGGTCGACTTGCATTGCGACGAGACCGACGATCCGCTGTCGCGCCACATCGAGCAGCTTGCCTATGAGACGCAGCGGCTCGGGTTGCAGGGCAGAGTGGCCGGCTCGCACCTGACATCGATGCATTCGATGGATAATTACTACGTTTCGAAGCTATTGCCGCTGATTGCCGAGGCCGGCGTTTCGGCGATCCCCAATCCGCTGATCAACATCATGCTGCAGGGCCGCCACGACACCTTTCCCAAGCGCCGCGGACTGACGCGGGTCAAGGAGATGCTGGCGCAAGGCATCCGCGTCGGCTGGGGCCAGGATTGCGTGCTCGACCCCTGGTATTCGCTGGGCACCGCAGACATGCTCGACGTCGCCTTCATGGGCCTGCATGTCGCGCAGATGTCGAGCCCGGCCGAGATGGCGCGCTGCTTCGATATGGTCACCAACGTCAATGCCGCCATCATGGGCCTCGACCACCTTGGCCTGGCGGTCGGCAAGCGCGCCAGCCTGGTCGTTCTCGATGCCGGCAACCCAGTCGAGGCCCTGCGGCTGCGCCCAGAGCGCCTCTGCGTCATCGCCAGGGGCAAGGTGGTGGCCGAGCGCAGCCGGCAGGACACGCGGCTTTCGATCGCCGGAAGGCCGGGCACGGTGAACCGGCGCCACGCTTAAAGCGCGTCGCGTTTGAACGGACCCACGCGACGCGCTTTAAGGTCTTGTTTTTAAGCGTGTCGTTATCGCAAAACCGCTGCACACTTTTGCGCGACATGCATTAGTCCAGCCGATTTCCGGCGCTGGTCTTACCGAATTCTCGATTTTCGCCTCGTCATGGCCGCAGCTTGCGACTACGACGCGGGTCACCGTACCCCACGGCGAGGAACCGGTAACGGAATGGCGCGGCCCGCAGCCCAGTGCTCAACGATCATGAACGTGCTGCTGGCCGGCATCCTGCTGATGCTCGCCGGCGACTTCCTGTTTGCGCTGAACGACGCGATGGGCAAGTGGCTGGTCGCCAGTTTTTCTGTCGGCCAGGTCGTGCTGATCCGCTCGATCGGCGCGTTTTTCATACTCGGGCCGATGATTGCACATCAGGGTGCGGCCAAGCTGTTTCGCATGGAGCGGCCGGAGCTGCAGCTGCTTCGCGTGGTGATGACGACGCTCGACACGGCGCTGTTCTACGCGGCGGTCGTCTATCTGCCGCTCGCCGATGTGATGAGTTTTTACATGGCCGGGCCGATCTATGTCGCGGCGCTGTCGCACTTCCTGCTCGGCGAAAGGGTCGGCTGGCGCCGCTGGGCGGCTATCCTGGTCGGTTTCTGCGGCGTGCTGATCATGCTGAAGCCGTCCTCGGCCGCGTTCTCGCTGTCGTCGATGTTCGCGCTCGCCGGCAGCATTTCCTTTGCCTTCGCCATCATCCTCAATCGGCGGCTGCGCGGCACCAGCGACACCTCGCTGGTCACCTGGCAAACCATCGGCACGCTGCTGGTCGGCGCTGCGTTGACCCTCGGCAGCTGGAAGACGCCGTCCTCGCTCGATTTCGGCGCCATGCTGCTTCTCGGCATCGTCTCCTGCGGCGCGCATCTGATGATCACCAGGGCGTTGAAGCTGGCGCCGGCCTCGACCTTGGCGCCGCTGCATTACAGCCTGCTGTTGTGGGCAGTGGTCTTCGGCCTCGCCTTCTTCGGCGATGTGCCTGGGCCGCGCATCCTGATCGGCTCGGCCATCGTCGTGCTGGCCGGCCTGTTCATCTTCCACCGCCAGAAGGTGGTCGATTCCGTGCCGCCGGAAAACGTGCCGAAGGGTGTGAATTAACCCCGGCGCACCGCTGCGAGATGCCGCGAAAATTCCGGCATCTCCATCAGTGCTTTGCAGCGCGCAAACCGGCCGTCGGCATAGGCGCGAAAGTCGTCGGCCGGATTTTTGTTGGCAAGCTGGATCAAGCCCCAGAGCGTCCACAACAGGTCGCACATCGCCTTGTAGATGACGATGCGGGCGCGCTCCGCCGGTCTCGGCTCGCCGCCGAAATAGGCCAGCATCATCTCTTCGTCCTGCGCGGCGTCGAATTGCCCTTCGACGCTGAGGTCGCCGAGATCCCAGAGCGGATCGTTCATCCCGGAATATTCCCAATCGACGATCCACATCCTGTCGCCCGTATCGAGAAAGTTTTCGCAGAGCGGGTCGCAGTGGCAGGCGACGATCGTCAGAGGTTGAGCCGCAAGTGCTGAGCGCACTTCCTCCGCCTCGCGGACCACATCGTGGTAGCCGGCAGGCAGGGCGACGTCCTTGGTTGACAGCACTTTCAGATAATCGTCGATCATCGCAAACAGCTCGAAGCGGAAGGGGAACACCGCGCCGGATGTGTGCAGTTTGCGAAAGGCCTTGCCGGCGCGTGCCGGGCTGCCCGGCCGAGTCTTGAACTTTTCCGGTGACATCGTCTCGGCACCGGCGATGAAGCGGGTCACCAACACGCCGGTCTCGGCATCGACATGCAGCACATCGGGACTGACGCCGGCCTTCGCCGCTTCCCGCGCCGCCACTGCCTCGTTGGCGCGGTTGATGTATTCCTCGGTACCCTTGCCGGGGATACGCAGGCAGAAATCCTTACCCCTGAAGACGAGGTTGGTGAGACCGCCGAGCCGTTCCAGAGGGCCGTCATAGCCGGCCAGCATCGGAATGGCCGCAAGTGCGGCGCGCGCCCGGTCGTCCGCCATGGATTTCGCTCCTTTCCCCGTATTATTGGGACGACGACGGTTCCACAGTTTTCGCCGTTTGGCTATGATCGCGTTGCGGATCGATACCAGGCGACGGACAGCAATGACAAACAGCAAACATCAGAGCGCGCTCGCCGCAGCCTATGCGGCGAAGCGGCCGGAAGACATCGCGGCTCTTTACGACAGGTGGGCCGGCACCTATGACGCCGACATGTCGGCGGCTGGCTATCGCCATCCCACCATCTGCCTTGCCTTGCTGGCCCGCCATCTGGCGCGCGGCGCCGCTCCTCTGCTCGATGCCGGCGCCGGCACCGGGCTCATCGGCGAATGGCTTGCCATTACCGGTTATCCGCAGGTCGAGGCGCTCGACATCTCGGAAGGCATGCTGGCGCAAGCCGCGCGCAAGGGCGTCTATTCAGCGCTGCACTGCCTGGCGCTTGGCGGACTGCTGCCCTTCGTGGACGACGCCTATGCCGGGATCATCTCAGCCGGCGTCTTCACGTCCGGCCATGTCGGGGCCGAGGGTCTGGACGAGCTGATCCGCATCTGCCGGCCGGGCGGAGTGATCGTGCTGACAGTGAAGAACACGCTGTGGGATGCCGGGTTTGCCGCGCGGATCGCCGAGCTCGAGGCGCAAGGCACCGTCACGCGCGCCGAAGAGACGCCGCCCTATGTTTCGATGCCAGGCGAGGCCGATACCGTGCCGAGCCGGGGGCTGGTGCTCATCGTGAACTGAGGCTGAAACCGGAAGGCTCTATGCCTTCACCTTTGCTCCTGCCGGATCGTAAAGCGGCTCGAGGTGTATCTTAGCCGGCGTCCGTTCCATTGCCACCACCAGCTCGTAGTTGCCGGAGGTAAGGAAATCATCGTTGACGCCATCGGCATTGCGCACATAGCCGTAGCCGATGTTCTTGCCGATGGTGTAGCCATAGCCGCCGCTGGTGAGATAACCGACCGCCTCGCCGTTGCGCAGGATGGTCTCGCGCCCGAGCAGCACGACGTCCGGATCATCGACAGTGAAGCCGGCAAAGCGTTTGCTGAGCGTCGAGCCATCGAGCTTTTCAAGCGCCCGCCGGCCGAGGAAATCGGTATTCTTCCTGAGCTTCACCGCCCAGCCGAGGCCGGCCTCCTGCGGCGTGTCGTTGGGTGTAATGTCGGCGCCCCAGGCGCGGTAGCCCTTTTCCAGCCGCAGCGATTCCAGCGCCCGATAGCCGACCGGGCGAATGTCGTGGACAGCGCCCGCCGTCATCAGCGCGTCGAAAACCTCGCCGGTCGCCGCGATCGGCGCATGCAGTTCCCAGCCGAGTTCGCCGACATAGGTGACGCGCAGTGCCCGGACGGCGTGACCGGCAATGGCGATCTCGCGAACATGGCCGAATGGAAAGGCGGCATTCGAGACGTCGGCATCGGTCACCGCTGACAGCACGTCACGGGCGCGCGGCCCCATCAGCGACAATGTGCCGAAATCCTCCGTGACGTCGGTCAGCGTCACGTCGAACTCCCTGCCGGTATGATCGGCAATCCAGGAGAAATCATGCGTGCGGAAACCGGTGCCGGTGACGATGTAGAATTTTTCCTCACCGAGCCTCGCCACGGTCAAATCGGCCTCGATGCCGCCGCGCGTGTTGAGAAGCTGCGTGTAGGTCAGCCGGCCGACCGGCTTGGCGACGTCGTTGGCGCAGATCCAGTCCAGCGCCTTCAGCGCGTCGGCTCCGGTCATTTCGTATTTGGCGAAAGACGACTGGTCGAAAATACCGATCTTTTCGCGCACGTGGCGGTGCTCGTCGCCAACCGCCGGGAACCAGTTCTGCCGGCCCATCGAATAGACGTCCTTCGGCTCGATGCCTTCCGGCGCGAACCAGTTCGGCCGCTCCCAGCCAAGTTTCGAGCCGAACACGGCGCGATGTTTTTGCAGCCGCTCGTACAAAGGCGAGACGATGCGCGGCCGGCCGCTGACATATTCCTCATACGGGAAGCCGATCGTGTAGTGCTTGCCATAGGCTTCCAGCGTGCGGTCGCGGACCCATTGCCGGTCGCGGTGGAGATCGGAGAAGCGGCGGATGTCGACCACCCACAGATCGAGCGGCGCCTCGCCGTCGACGACCCATTGCGCCAGCACCCAGCCGGCGCCGCCGCCGGACGCGATGCCAAAGGCATTGAAGCCGGCGCCGACGAACATATTGGCGCATTCCGGCGCCACACCGAGGATGAAATTGCCATCCGGCGTAAAGCTCTCCGGCCCGTTGATCATCTGCCTGACGCCGGCATTGGCGAGCGCCGGGACACGCTCGATCGCCTGGCTCATATGCTGCTCGAAATGATCGTAATCATCGTCGAACAGCCGGAACTCCCAATAGTCCGGCACATCGCCGCCCGGCAGACCGGTCGTCCACGCCTGCGGGTTCGGCTCGTAGCCGCCCATCACCAACCCGCCGACCTCCTCCTTGAAATAGGTGCGGCGATCGGGGTCGCGAATTGTCGGCGCGTCGGTCGGCAGGCCATCGATCTTTTCGGTGATGATGTACTGGTGCTTCACCGGCTGCAGCGGCACGTTTATGCCGGCGAGCGCACCCACCTGCCGCGCCCATTGCCCGGCGCAGTTCACCACCTTGTCGCAGGCGATATCGCCCTTGCTGGTCTTTACCGCGGTGATGCGGCCGTCTCTCATTTCGAAGCCGGTGACTCGCACCTCCTCGAACAATTTTGCGCCATGCATGCGCGCACCCTTGGCCAGCGACTGGGTGATGTCGGAAGGGCTTGCCTGACCGTCGGTCGGCAGCCAGGACGCGCCGACGAGGTCGCCGGCTTCCAGCAGCGGCCACATCTCCTTGACCTCGGCCGGCGACAGCAGATGCATGTCCATGCCGAAGCTCTTAGCCGTCGTTGCCAGCCGCTTATACTCGGTCCAGCGGTCGGCATTGGTGGCGAGGCGCAGGCAGCCAGTCATCTTCCAGCCGGTGGCGAGGCCGGTTTCGGCTTCCAGCCCCTTGTAGAGATCTACCGAATATTTGAGCACGCGCGTGATCGACGCCGACGAGCGCAGCTGGCCGACCAGCCCGGCAGCATGCCAGGTCGAACCCGAGGTCAGTTTGCCCTGTTCGAGCAGCACGATTTCGGCCTTGTGGTCGCGCGCCAGATGATAGGCCGTCGAACAGCCGATGATGCCACCGCCGATGACGACGATCCCGGCCTGGGCGGGCAAGGTCATGTCCGCGTCCCGTATTTTGTCCTGTAGTTTTCCAGGGCGGCTTCGAGCCGCGCCAGGTTTTCGTCGGCATAGGCGGCGTAGTCGACACCGGGCGCGTCGAGGTAAAGCTCGGAAACCATGCCCCACATCGCCTCACGCAGCAGCGACGCGCATTGCATGGCGGCGTGCGAGCGCCGTATCGCCGGGTCCGGCTCCTTCATGAAATAGGCGGTCAGGAAGGCGAAGGACTCCTCGTCGCTCATGCCTGCGTTCGACGCCGCGCCGGCAAGGTCGAACATCGCGGTGTTGAAGCCTGCATATTCGAAATCGATGAGCCACAGCCTGTGACCGTCGTCGATTATGTTAGCCGGCAAGAGGTCATTATGGCCGAAGACGATCGGAAGCAGCTTTTGCGCGCGCTCGAGCTCGTCCGCCAGCGTCAGCAGGCGCGGCAGTTCGCCCAGCTTGCGGCTGCGGCCTTCCTCCAGCGTGCGCGCATAGTCGCGAATGACATGGAATACCCAGAACATGAAGCCGGCGCCGGAGACATGACCGGGCATCTCCCGGTGGAAACCGCGCAGCAACGCGGCAACGCGGCCGAGATCGGCGCGCACGTCCTGCGCGACATAGGCCTTGGCGCCGAGATACTCCGTCACCATGACGCCGGGTCCAGTGTAGTGGACGGCCGGAGCGAAGCCTGCCGCGTGCGCTGCCCGCGCCGTCATCATCTCGCGCTCGCGAAAGACATGGTGGAACGGATAGTCCTGGCCGAGCCGCACGACGTGCCGCCCGGCCGCGTCCTTGACCAGATAATTGGCATTGCTCAGCCCGCCCGGCAGCGGCGCGATGTCGATGCTGCCGGTCCAGCAAGGCAGCGCACGGATGCGGTCTTCGACAGTCACGATGTCGTCCAACATTGGGTCAGTTTTCCACGCATGTCACGGCTGGCCAGCGATGACAATCGGACGGAGGAATGGAGGCAACGCGAAGATCTCGTCGGTGCAGATCCCGGGATCGGTATCCCGCACCGCACCGACGAGCCCCTTTGTGCCGGGTTCTTCGACGCCGGCATCCGCCCCCGCGGATCCTGAATTTCGGGACCCTTGCACCCGACGATCTCCCGGGCGTTCGGGCAAGCGATTTTTCGTGCGGCTCAGCCGTCGTCCTCCGTTCCGAGCCTGTCACAGCGATAATGTCGCGCCACGCTGGAGGCGTTGTCAACGCGAATTTGTGGCATTTTCTGGTTTTTTGCCCGAATTTTGCTAAATTCCTTGGAGTTAGTGGCATTTATGTCGTAGAAGCGGTCAGCGGTGCAACAATCCGACCGGATGGAACCGATGGTCCACTCGAAGCGGCATGGCGAAATCCTGCGCCTCCTCAAGGAGGAAGGCACGGTGACCATTGCGAGCCTGGCCGACCGGCTGGGCGTCTCACTGGAGACAGTACGCCGCGACGTCAAGCCACTGACCAGCGACGGTTCCATCCTCAAGATGCACGGCGCCGTCGGCCTGCCGTCGATTGCCGGCGAAGCGCCGTTCGAGCGGCGCATGCGCGAGAACGCCGATGCCAAGCGGGCAATAGCGCGCATGGTCGCCGCCACCATCCGCGACGGCGAATCGATCATGCTCGACACCGGCACCACCACCTCTTTCCTGGCCCGGGAACTGCTCGGCCACCGGCGGCTGACGGTCGTCACCAACTCCTCCGACATCGCCCGCACACTGGCCACCGTCAACGGCAATAAGGTCTACATGGCCGGCGGCGAGCTGCGCAGCGATTCCGGTGCTGCCTTCGGCGTCTCGGCCATCGAATTCGTCAGCCGCTTTTCCGTCAGCCATGCAGTGATATCGACCGGTGCGGTCGATGCCATAACCGGCGTCATGGACTATGATCTGGAAGAGGCCGAATTCGCCCGCATGGTGCTGTCGCGCGGCCAGCGTTCGCTTGTCGTCACCGACCATAGCAAATTCGGCCGCCAGGGCCTTGTTCAGGTCTGCGGCTTCGGCGGCTTTTCCGAACTCGCGACCGACCGTCCGCCGCCGCACGACATCGGCGCCGCCCTCGCCCAGGCCGGCGCACGGCTCAGCATTGCCGATGGCGGAAGCGAGGGCTGAGCTCTATCGTGAGCTCTGTCGGGAGATCTGCTCCAGCACCCACTTCCCAGCGCCGCGTCTGCCGTGTTTAGTCCGGCCATGGCTTTCACCATCCGCCAATTGCAGTTCTTCATCGCCGTCGCCGAGCAGGGCACGGTGTCGGGCGCCGCCCAGAACCTGTCGATCTCGCAATCGTCGGTCACCGAGGCGATCAAGGAGCTGGAGCACGATCTCGGCGTCGAGCTGTTCGAGCGCCACCCGCGCGGCTTGAACATCACCCACAAAGGCCACCAGTTCCTGCGCCATGCGAGAAAGATCCTGGCCGACGTTTCCGATGCGCGCCGCGCCTTCTTCGGCGAACAGGCCGCGGCAAGCGGGCGGCTGCAACTTGGCGTCACCTCGCTGGTCGCCGGCTATGTGCTTTCCGATCTTCTTGCCCGTTACCGCCGCGCCTATCCGGGTGTCGAGGTCTCGGCGATCGAGGACAATGGCGACTATCTCGAGCACCTGTTAATTGGCGGCAAGCTCGACATTGCCGTCATGGTCACCTCGAACCTGCGCGACCGCACGGCACTGCAGTCCGAAATCCTCGAAGTCTCGGCCTACCGGCTGTGGCTGCCGCTCGGCCACCCCTTGGCCGGTGCCGACATCATCGGCATCGGCGACATCGCCTCGGAACCGCTGATCATGCTGACCGTCGACGAGATCGAGGAGAATACCGGAAAGCTGCTGACGGCAATCGGCGCCAAGCCGCATGTCGCCTTCCGCACCCGCTCGGTCGAAGCGGTGCGCAGCCTCGTCGCTACCGGCGCCGGCGTGGCGCTGCTGCCCGACCTCGTCTACCGGCCATGGTCGCTGGAAGGCGACCGCATCGAATCGCGCGATATTTCGGGATCGTTGCCGGTCGTCCAGGTCGGCATGGTCTGGCGGCGCGGCTCCGGTCTGCCGCAGGCGGCGCGCGACTTCATCGGACTTGCCCAGTCGCAGCGCATGGTGCGCCAACGGCCCGAGAAGATTGGCCGCTGACGTATCGGAAAAATCGATATCGGCTTTCTGATAAATGAATTTGCGAAACCGGAAATTTCGCAGCACTTTTCGGTCAGGGAACAAAGCTGCCGTTAGAGCGCGACGTGCGTCCAATTGGACGCACATAGTACGCTCTAAGACTTTTAGTTTTCGCATCGGGCCTTCCGAAAATCGATTTCCGATTTTCGGGCCGATGCGAGGAGCACGGCCCTTCAGGGCCGCGCATCCAACGTTTTTGAACGGGCGCATGACCTTCTTCCGAAACCCGAAACCGGTTTCGAGGTCATGCAAAAATGGGAGATCGACGATGAATTCATTGCTGAAATCATGCACTGCCTTGACGGTCGCGCTGAGCTTCTCCGGCCAGGCCATCGCCCAGGTGAAGGAGCTCGGCAAAGGCGAAGGCGAGGTCAATATCGTCGCCTGGCCGGGCTATATCGAGCGCGGCGAAACCGACAAGGCCTATGATTGGGTCACTTCGTTCGAGAAGGAAACCGGCTGCAAGGTCAACGTCAAGACCGCCAACACCTCCGATGAGATGGTCTCGCTGATGAACGAGGGCGGCTTCGATCTCGTCACCGCCTCGGGCGACGCTTCGCTGCGCCTTGTCGCCGGCAAGCGCGTCCAGCCGATCAACACCGACCTCATACCGAGCTGGAAGACGGTCGACAACCGGCTGAAGGATGCGCCCTGGTTCACCGTCGGCGGAGTCCATTACGGCGTCCCCTATCAGTGGGGGCCGAACGTGCTGATGTACAACACCGAAGTGTTCAAGGAGGCGCCGAAGAGCTGGAACGTGGTCTTCGAGGAAATGAAGCTTCCCGACGGCAAGTCGAACAAGGGCCGCGTCCAGGCCTATGACGGGCCGATCCACATCGCCGACGCCGCCAATTACCTGATGGCTCACAAGCCGGAGCTCGGCATCAAGGATCCGTACGAACTGACCGAGGATCAGTACAAGGCGGCGCTCGACCTGCTGCGGGTCCAGCGTACGCTGGTCGGACGCTATTGGCACGACGCCGCCATCCAGGTCGACGATTTCCAGAACGAAGGCGTCGTCGCCTCCGGTTCCTGGCCCTACCAGGTAAACACGCTGATCGCGGCCAAGAAGCCGGTCGCCTCGACTATCCCCGAGGAGGGCGTCACCGGCTGGGCCGATACCACGATGATGGAGGCCGATGCTGCCCACCCGAACTGCGCCTACATGTGGATGGAGCATTCGCTGTCGCCAAAAGTGCAGGGCGACGTCTCCGCCTGGTTCGGCTCGCTGCCGGTGGTGCCCGCCGCCTGCAAGGGCAACGAACTGCTCGGGGAGGAAGGCTGCAAGACCAACGGCTACGACAATTTCGACAAGATCAAGTTCTGGAAGACGCCGGTCTCGAAATGCGCCACCCAGAACGACCAGTGCGTGCCCTATTACCGCTGGGTGTCGGACTATATCGGCGTCATCGGCGGGCGGTGAGTTCGCCTCACCTACGAAGTTCGGCGCTGCCCCTCACCCTTACCCTCTCCCGGTGAAGAACCGGGGGGCCGCCAACGTTGGAGCGCCTCCCTTCTCCCCGTCCACTATACGAGGAGAAGGTGCCGGCAGGCGGATGAGAGGCAGCGCTACCGCCTGAAATTTGATGAGCCTGACAGATCAGGACAGCCCCATGACCTCCGCCGTTTCCTTCCAAAACGTCTCTCGCCATTTCGGCAGCGTGCGTGCCGTCGACGCGGTCGATCTCGACATCGTGCCGGGCGAGTTCTTCGCCATGCTCGGGCCTTCCGGCTCGGGCAAGACGACGTGCCTGCGCCTCATCGCCGGTTTCGAGCAGCCGACGGCGGGCTCGATCTCGATCTTCGGCGAACGCGCCGAGGGCGTGCCGCCCTATCGCCGCAACGTCAACACCGTGTTCCAGGATTATGCGCTGTTCCCGCATCTCAACGTGCTCGACAACGTCGGCTATGGGCTGATGGTCAAGGGCATCGGCAGACCGGAGCGGCAAAAGGCGGCGGAAGAAGCGCTGGCGCTGGTGCGGCTTCCCGGCTACGGCGCCCGTCGCCCTGGCCAGCTTTCCGGCGGCCAGCGCCAGCGCGTCGCGCTCGCCCGTGCGCTGGTCAACCAGCCCAAGGTGCTGTTGCTCGACGAGCCGCTCGGCGCCCTCGACCTCAAGCTTCGCGAAAACATGCAGGAGGAGTTGAAATCGCTGCAGAAGGCGCTCGGCATCACCTTCGTGTTCGTCACCCACGACCAGGGCGAAGCGCTGTCGATGGCCGACCGCGTGGCCGTCTTCAATGACGGCAAGATCATGCAGATCGGCACGCCGGAAGACATCTACCAGCGCCCCAAGACCCGCTTCGTCGCCGATTTCGTCGGCTCGTCCAACGTGCTGCCGCCGGATTTCGTCCAGCGCTATGCCGGCCAGCATCGCTGGGGCAGCCTACGACCCGAATCCATCCGTATTGGCCGGGCCAACGGCGAAGGGGTTGCCGCCCGCCTGGTCTCGACCAACTATCTCGGCGCCACGACAAGACTGGCGCTCGATGCAGAGGGCTTGCGGCTGCATGCCATCGTGCCGGCGGGTGCTGTGCTGCCGGGGGACGGCGAGGCGGTGGTGCTCACCTTCAAGCGCGAGCATTTGCATTTGATGGACGAGCTCGGATGAGCCTCGACACCGTCATGCCGCGCGCCACGCCGCCCGCCATCCTGCCGCGAAGCGGCGGCCTGCGTGGCGCGGTGTCGGATATTTTTTGGCGACAGCCGAAGCTGCTGTTGCTCCTCATGCTGCTGCCGCCGGTTTTGTGGCTCGGCATCGTCTATATCGGCTCGCTCTTCGCATTGCTTTTGCAGAGCTTCTTTTCGATCGACGAGTTCTCCGGCCTGATCAACCGGCAATTCACGCTGAAGACCTATGGCGACCTGCTGCAGGCCGCCAATCTCGACATTATCCTGCGCACGGTGACAATGGCGGCGCTGGTGACGCTGGCTGCGGCGGTCATCGCCTTTCCCATCGCCTATTACGCGGCGCGCTATGCGCGCGGCCGTTGGAAGGCGCTGTTTTATCTCGGCGTCATGCTGCCGCTGTGGTCGAGCTACCTGGTCAAGATCTATGCCTGGAAGCTGATCCTGGCCAAGGAAGGCATCCTGACATGGCTGCTGGCCAAATTGCATCTTCTCTGGCTGCTTGATGCCTGGCTATCGCTGCCGGTCGTCGGCGGCAACTCATTGTCGGTCTCCTCAACCGGCACCTTCATCGTCTTCGTCTATGTCTGGCTGCCATTCATGATCCTGCCGGTGCAGGCCGCACTCGAGCGCGTGCCGGGCAATTTGGTCGAGGCTTCGTCCGATCTCGGCGCCTCGCCCGGCCAGACCTTCGGCAACGTGCTGTTCCCGCTGGCGCTGCCCGGCATCGTTGCCGGCTCGATCTTCACCTTCTCGCTGACGCTCGGCGACTACATCATTCCTCAGATCATCGGCACCTCGCGGCTGTTCATCGGCCAGGCCGTCTATTCGCAGCAAGGCACCGCCGGCAACATCCCGCTCGCCGCCGCCTTTACCGTGGTGCCCATCGTCATCATGGGGTTCTATCTCTGGGGCGCCAAGCGCATGGGGGCTTTCGATGCGCTCTGACCGTGGCCCATCCGCGCCGATCGGCCTGAAGCTCGCTGCCACCGGCGGCCTGCTGTTTCTGCACCTGCCGATCCTGCTGATCTTCGTCTATGCCTTCACCACCGAGGAGAAGAGCTTCGTCTGGCCGCCGCCGGGCCTGACCACGCAATGGTTCGCCGTCACCTGGAACCGCCCCGACGTCTGGCAGGCACTGTCGTTGTCTGTGCGGGTCGCGGCGATCTCGACTGCCATCGCTCTGATCCTCGGCACGCTGTGCGCCGCTGCCGTGTCCCGCACAAAATTCTTCGGCCGCGAAACCATCTCGCTGCTGGTCATCCTGCCGATCGCGCTGCCCGGCATCATCACCGGCATCGCGCTGCGCTCGGCCTTCGCGCTGGCCGAAATCCCGTTCTCGTTCTGGACGATCGTGCTCGGCCACGCCACTTTCTGCGTGGTCGTCGTCTACAACAATGCGGTCGCCCGCTTCCGCCGCACGTCCGGCTCGATGATCGAGGCGTCGATGGATCTCGGCGCCGATGGTTTCCAGACCTTTCGGCATGTCGTGCTGCCCAACATCGCAACCGCGCTGCTGGCCGGCGGCATGCTTGCCTTTGCGCTGTCCTTCGACGAGGTCATCGTCACCACCTTCACCGCCGGCCAGCAGCAGACGGTGCCGATCTGGATGCTCGAAGAATTGATCCGTCCGCGCCAGCGTCCGGTCACCAATGTCGTGGCGATGGTGGTAGTGCTGGTGACGCTGCTCCCCATCCTCGCTGCCTATTACCTGACCCGCGACGGCGACCAGATCGCCGGTTCGGGCAAATGATCTCGTTCACAAGGGAGAGACTTCCATGGACACACAGATGCTGATCGGCTCGAAATTCGAAAAAGGCACCGAGACCGAGGAGCCGATCCTCAACCCGAAGACCGGGGCGACCATCCTCAATCTGCCTGAGGCCAGCCCAGCGCAGATCGAGGCGGCCGTGCTTGCTGCCGAAAAAGCCTTCGTCACCTGGTCCCGCACAACACCGGCGCAGCGCGCCGGCTATCTCCTGAAGATCGCCGATCGCATCGAGGCTGCTGCACAGGATTTCGCGGCGCTCGAGGCGCTGAACTGTGGCAAGCCGATCAATGCCGTGCTCAATGACGAGATCCCGGCGATCGTCGACTGCTACCGCTTCTTTGCCGGCGCGGTCCGCTCGATGCCCGGCCAGGTCGCCGGCGAATACATTCCCGGCCACACCTCGATGGTCCGCCGAGACGCCATCGGCGTTGTCGCGTCGATCGCGCCGTGGAACTATCCGCTGATGATGATGGCCTGGAAGCTGGCGCCGGCGATTGCCGGCGGCAACACCGTCGTCTTCAAGCCGTCGGAACAGACGCCGCTGACCGCGCTGAAGCTGGCGAAAATCCTTGCCGAGATCCTGCCGGAAGGCGTCGTCAACGTCGTGCTCGGTCGCGGCGACAGCGTCGGCAACACGCTGATCAACCACCCGAAAGTCAACATGATCTCGATCACCGGCGACGTCGCCACCGGCAAGAAGGTGCTGCAGGCTGCCGCCAAATCGGTCAAGCGCACGCATCTCGAACTCGGCGGCAAGGCGCCGGTCATCGTCTTCGACGACGCCGATCTCGGCGCGGTGGTCAACGGTCTGCGCGCCTTCGGCTATTACAATGCCGGCCAGGACTGCACCGCGGCCTGCCGCATCTACGCCGGCAAGAAGATTTACGACAAGCTCGTCGCAGACCTCTCCACTGCGGTCTCGACCATCAAGTATGATCGCCCCGACGATACCGAGAACGAGATCGGCCCGCTGATCTCGCGTCGCCAGCGTGACCGCGTCTCGAGCTTCGTCGAGCGCGCCTCTGAGCTCAAGCACATCGAGATCACCACGGGCGGCAAGCCGGGCGAGGGCTCCGGCTTCTTCTACCAGCCGACCGTCGTCGCCGGCGCGCTGCAGGAGGACGAGATCGTGCGCCGCGAAGTGTTCGGTCCGGTGGTCTCGGTCACCCGCTTTTCCGAAGTTGACGAAGCGGTGAACTGGGCCAATGATTCTGACTACGGCCTGGCGTCGTCGGTGTGGACCAAGGACGTTTCGCGGGCCATGGCGACAGCGGCCCGGCTGCAATATGGCTGCACCTGGATCAACACCCATTTCATGCTGACCAACGAGATGCCGCATGGCGGGTTGAAACAATCCGGCTACGGCAAGGACATGTCGCTCTACGCGCTGGAGGACTATACCGCCGTCCGCCACGTCATGGTCGCTCACGGGTAGCGCCCGCGAGGAGACGCCTATTCTTCCGCCTCCTCCGCCTCGCCTGCGGCCGGCGCCACCAGCAGCACAGCGGCGCCTAGGAGCGCGGCGATGAAGGAGCCGGCGAGGATGCCGACCTTGACCGCGTCCTGCAGGGCGGCGTCGCTGGCGAAGGCGAGCAGGCCGATGAACAGG
The DNA here is from genome assembly GCF_040319155.1 of Mesorhizobium sp. M0954. Taxonomy (NCBI): domain Bacteria; kingdom Pseudomonadati; phylum Pseudomonadota; class Alphaproteobacteria; order Hyphomicrobiales; family Phyllobacteriaceae; genus Mesorhizobium; species Mesorhizobium sp. M0954. The sequence continues at coordinate 122,947 of NZ_JAMYNR010000005.1, forward strand.
CTCATGGTGAAACCGATGCCACAGAGCAGCGAAATGCCGACCATGTGCAGCCAGCCGGCATTGACCGGCAGATCGGCGAAGCCAAGCCGGATGGCAAGCGCGGAAGACCCGAACACGCCGACCAGCTTGCCCAAGACGAGGCCGGCGGCGACGCCGAGCGTCAGCGGCTCGGCCAGGGCGGCAGCGCTGAGACCGGCGAGCGAGACGCCGGCGTTGGCAAAGCCGAAAATCGGGATGACAAAAAAGGCGACGACTTTGTGCAGGCCGTGTTCGAGCCGGTGCAGCGGCGAATGGTCGAGATCATGGCCGCTGCCCGGCGATATCTTCAGCGGTATGGTGAGGGCCAGCGCGACGCCGGCGAGCGTCGCATGGACGCCCGATTTGAGCACCAAAACCCACAGAACGATGCCGAGCAAGATGTACGGCAGCAGCGTCAGCACCCGCATGCGGTTGAGCACCACCAGCAGCGCGATCACGGCGAAGGCGGCGCCGAGATAGGCGAGCGAGAGGCCGCTGGTATAGAACACCGCGATGATGAGCACCGCGCCGAGATCGTCGATGATGGCAAGCGCCGTGAGGAATATCTTCAGCGAACCCGGGACGCGGCTGCCGAGCAGCGACAGCACGCCGAGCGCAAAGGCGATATCGGTGGCGGTTGGGATCGCCCAGCCGGACAGAGCGGCTGGATTGTTGCGGTTGATGGCGACGTAGACCAGTGCCGGCGCTGCCATGCCGCCGGCGGCGGCGATGCCGGGCAGCACGCGGCGCGGCCAGGTCGACAGCTGGCCGTCAAGCATTTCGCGCTTGATCTCGAGACCGACCAGCAGGAAGAACACCGCCATCAGGCCGTCATTGATCCAGTGCGAGACGCTGAGCGGTCCGAGATAGGCATGGAGGGCGGAGAAATAAGCCTCGCCCAGCGGCGAATTGGCGACGATCAGGGCCAAGGCCGCCGCAGCCATCAGGATGAGGCCGCCGGCCGCCTCGCTGTCGAGGAATTCGCGCAGCATGGAGACCAGCCGCTTTTCGTCCTGCATGTCGCCTCCGTCGTATCAGCGGCAAGGTCCGACACCGCCGAGCGATGATGCGCAAACAGCGCTGGCCGGGCAAGCCTGTAATGAGAGCCCTTTAGCGCGGCGCGCGCTTGGCGAGGATGCGTTGCAGCGTGCGGCGATGCATGTTCAGGCGGCGTGCGGTTTCCGAGACGTTGCGGTCGCACATTTCGTAGACGCGCTGGATGTGTTCCCAGCGCACGCGATCGGCCGACATTGGATTTTCTGGCGGCGCTGCGCGTTCGCCCGCGGTGCGGGTCAGGGCGGCAAAAATATCGTCGGCATCGGCCGGCTTCGACAGATAGTCGATGGCGCCGAGCTTTACCGCTGTCACCGCGGTGGCGATGTTGCCGTAGCCGGTGAGGATGATGGCGCGGGCATCGTCGCGCTTCTCGCGAATCGCGGCGACGACGTCGAGGCCGTTGCCGTCGGCCAGCCGCATGTCGACCACCGCATAGGCCGGCGGATTGGCGCGCGCCTTGGCAACCGCCTCCTCGACGCTCTCCGCCGTCTCGACCACGAAACCCCTGGTTTCCATGGCGCGGGCAAGCCGCGTCAGGAACGGCTTGTCGTCGTCCACGATCAGCAGCGAGGTATCCTCGCCTTCGACCATTGCGCCAATCGTTTCGTCAGTACTCATCGTGCTGAAAATCCTGCTGCCTGATTTTTACGCAAATATAGTTTCGCAACGCTATTGTCCAATTTAGGCCGTGTCGAACATGGTGGCCGAAGCCTGCTCGGGATTGAGGAAGACGCTGCGCGGCCACGATATCTGCACGATAGCGCCCTCGCCGGGCTCGCTTGAATTGCGGAAATCGAGCGTCGCGCCGGAGCGTTCGAGCAAGGTCTTGGCGATGAATAGGCCGAGGCCGAGGCCGCCGCCGGCTTCGGTGCCTTGTCGCGTCGACATATAGGGTTCTCCGATACGGTCGATGATCTCCGGTGGAAAGCCCGGCCCGTCGTCGATGATCGAGAAGCTGACGGCGGCCTCATTCCAGTTCCAGCGCACTGTCACGCTGTTGCGGGCGAAGTCGACCGCGTTCTCGACCAGATTGCCGAGGCCGTAAATGACGCCGGGATTGCGCCGGCCCACCGGCTCCGGGCCGATGCGCTCGCCCGGCCGAAGCTTGATCGAAATGCCGAAATCGCGGTGCGGCGCCGTCACCTCCTCGACCAGCGAGGTCAGCGGCAGGCGCGAGAGGTGCACCTCGCTCTCGGAGGACAGGCTGGTCAGGCGCTTCAGGATTTCGCGGCAGCGCTCGCTCTGCGAACGCAGCAGCTTCACGTCCTCGCCGTATTTCGGATCTTCGCCAAGCGCCTTCTCCATCTCCTTGGCAACAAGCGTGATGGTGGCGAGCGGCGTGCCGAGTTCGTGCGCGGCGGCCGCGGCGAGGCCGTCGAGGGCCGAGAGATGCTGTTCTCGCTGCAGCACCAATTCCGTGGCGGCAAGCGCGTTGGCAAGCAGCCGCGCCTCCTCGGCCACCCGGAAGGCATAGATCGCGGTAAAGGCGATGGAGCAGAACACCGCCATCCACATGCCGGCGACATAGATGAACGGCATCGCCAATGGCGCCCCCTCATGCCAGGGCAGCGGCAGGTGGTAAAAGACCAGCAGCGTCGCCGCCACGATCACCAGCGCGCCGAGCATGGCGGTCAGCCGCAGCGGCAGCGACGTCGCCGAGACGACGACGGGCACGGTCATCAGCAGCGAAAACGGATTCGTAAGGCCGCCGGTCATGTAGAGCAGGCCGGCAAGCTGCAGGCTGTCGAAGGTCAGGATGGCGAAGGCCGAGAACGGGGTAAGCCGATGCGCCGCCGGATAGCGGAAGGTCAGCAAAAGGTTCATCCAGGCCGAACAGGCGATCAGCGCAAAACACATGCCGACCGGTAGCGGAAATTTCAGCCCGTAAGCGACCACAAGCACGGTCAGGCTCTGGCCGACGATGGCAAGCCAGCGCAACCTGATCAGCGTGTTGAGGCGCAGCCGCTGGCTTTGCTGGAAGTCGGGTGCGTGCAGGATGTTTATCATGGCCAGTGATTATAGAGGGGAAACAGCCGGAGGTCTTTTCCGAAAACCGTCGAAGCTGGGCCTCGGTTCGGGATGACAGTCTGGAAGCATCAGGTACCGCGCGGCTTGGCGCGGCTGGTGGCGGCGGCGAGAAGCGGGTTCTCCGGCCAGACATGCCTGGGATAGCGGCCGCGCATCTCTGCCCGCACATCGGCCCAGGAGCCGCGCCAGAAGCCGGGCAGGTCGCGCGTCGTCTGGATCGGCCGGTGCGCCGGCGACAGCAATTCGAGCGTCAGCGGCACAGTGCCGTTGGCGATCGCCGGATGCCGGTCGAGGCCGAACAGTTCCTGCACGCGGATCGCCAGCACCGGCCATTCGCCGTCATAGCGGATCGGCAGCCGGCTGCCCGACGGCGCGTCGAAATGGGTCGGCGCCAATGTGGCGATCTTGCGCTGCAATTCGTGCGGCACCAGCGTCATCAGGCCTTGCGAAAGCACGCTGGGATCGATTGCCGCAAAGGATGCCGCGCCGGAAAGGAACGGCAGCAGCCAGTCGTCGAGGCGCTCGAGGAGCGCGGCATCGGAGACATCGGGCCATGGCACGCCGAGGCCGCGATGCAGCCAGCCGAGCCGCTGCCGCAACGTCTCCGCCTCCCTGTTCCACGGCAACAGGGACAGGCCGTGTTCGCGCAAGGCGTCGAGGATGGCGCGATCCGCGTCGGCACCGGTCGGCGCCGGCAGCATGCGTTCGGACAGCGTGATGGCGCCGAGGCGAACCGTTTCGCGCACCCGCGCCGCGCGCCTGTCGCGGTCGAAGCTCACCTCGCGGCGGGCCTCGATCTTTTCCGCCAGCGCAGTGCGGATGTCGGCCTCATCGATGGCTGCCGCTGCGGTGATGCGGGCGTTCTGCGCCTTGCCCTGCAGGTCGGCGACGACGAGCCAGGTCTCGCCGGCCAGCGGATCGGAGGCGTCGAGCATGGCGCCCGAGCCGTTGGCAAGCACGAAGCGGCCACGCTCGCCGCGCGCTTTGGCGACCCGATCCGGCCAGGCATGGATGAGGAGAGCGCCGGCTGTGCTGCCCTCCCCCTTGAGGGGGTCGGAAGGACGGGCGAGACCCGTGGCTCGCCCCGGCGCGTCGATCCGCGTAGCGGATAGGGGTGGGGCCGCTTCGGGCACGCCATCGACGACCCCGCCCCGTCTCGCTCGTCTCGCTGCGCTCGGCTCGCTCGCCGACCCTCCCCTGGAGGGGAAGGGTGAAGCCTGCTTTGCCAGCCTCTCAGCCAGCTGCCGGGCGGCGGTGGCGCGCGGCGATCTTTCGGCGCGAAAGCGCAGCAGCCGCCGTTCGAGATCGGCACCATCGCCGCCAAGGCCACGCTCGGTCAATAATACGGCGAGCATCGCCGCCTCGAGCGCCTCTCCGGTCCTTGCCGCCTCGGCGACCATATGGGCGAGCCGCACCGGTAGCGCCAGCCTACGCATCGCGGCACCGGCATCCGTCAGGCGTCCTGCCGCATCGACAGCATCGAGCGCACGTAGCAGTACCCTCGCCTCGGTGAGCGCCGGAGCCGGCGGGGGGTCGAGGAAGGATAGACTGGTCGGATCGGCGACGCCGAACGCTGCGCTATCGAGCAACAGGCCGGAAAGATCGGCCTCGAGGATTTCCGGCGGCGTGAAGGCCGGCAGGGCCGCTGTCTGCTCGGCCCGCCACAACCGGATGGCGACGCCCGGCTGCGTGCGTCCGGCACGGCCGGCGCGCTGGTCGGCGGAAGCGCGGGAAGCACGCACCGTCTCCAGCCGCGTCAGGCCGCTCGCCGGTTCATAGCGCGGCAGCCGCGACAGGCCGGAATCGATGACGACGCGGACGCCGTCGATGGTGATGGAGGTTTCGGCGATCGACGTCGCCAGCACGACCTTGCGGCGGCCGAGCGGCGCCGGCTTGATCGCCGCGTCCTGCGCCTTGTTGTCGAGCATACCATAGAGCGGCACGATGTCGGTATCGGCGCCGACCTTGCCCGCCAGCCGCTCGGCGGTGCGCTCGATCTCGCGCTGGCCGGGCAGGAAAGCGAGCACGCTGCCCTCCTCCCCGGCAAGCGCCGAGCGGATCGCCTTGGCCATGGCGTCCTCGATCGTGACGCCGGCCGGCCGCTCGTCATAGCGGATGTCGACCGGGAAGGCGCGGCCTGCGCTCTCGATCACCGGCGCGCCGGACAGCAATTTTGCGACACGCGCGCCGTCGAGCGTTGCCGACATCACCAGCAATCTGAGTTCGGGCCTCAGCGCACCCTGCACGTCAAGCGCCAGCGCCAACCCGAAATCGCCGTCGAGCGAGCGTTCGTGGAACTCGTCGAATAGCACCGCCGCGACACCAGGCAGTTCCGGGTCGTCGAGGATCATGCGGGACAGCACGCCTTCGGTGACGACGAGAACCCTGGTCTTTGCGGAACTGCGGTTTTCCATGCGCATGGCATAGCCGACGGTTTCGCCGGGCTCTTGGCCGAGCAATTCGGCCATGCGGCGGGCGGCAGCGCGGGCGGCGAGGCGGCGCGGCTCGAGCAGGATGATCTTTCCGGCGCCGAGCCATTCAGCGTCGAGCAGCGCCAGTGGAACCAGCGTCGTCTTGCCGGCACCGGGTGGCGCCACCAGCACGGCGCTGTTACCATGGCTCAGCGTTTCATTGAGCGCCGGCAAGACAACGGAGACCGGCAGGTCCGGCAAGGGTTTTGTCGTCATTGTGCTATGCTGTGCAGCCAGTTGGCAGCAACCGCATATCAGCGGTGGCGGTCGCGGCGCAACCTCGGCGCCGACTCAAAGCCTGGTCCGCGAAAACGGGTTCCAGCGCACCGTGCCGAGCCGCACCTCCTCGCGCACCATGGTCAGCAGGCCGGAACCGCCGACCACGGCCAAGCCGACCAGCGACAGAAAATCCGGATATTCCCTGAAGAACAGCGCACCCAGAACCACCGCCCAGACGATCTGCGAGTAATGCGTCGGCGCGATGCGGTTGGCCGGTGCGTATTTGACCGCCAGCAGATGCAGCAGCTGGCCGCTGGCGGTAAAGCCGCCGGCCAGTACCAGCCAGGCCCATTGCCTGCCATCCGGCAGCGAGAACGAGGTAGCCGCCGCACCGGCGCCGTTGAAGAGCAGGCCGTAGCCGATCAGCACGCCGAGCATCGTCGTGCGCTTTTCCTGCGCGGCGAGCGAACGCATCAGGATCACATTGGTGGCGGCCAGGAAGGCGATGATGAACGCCGCCAGATGACCAAGATGCAATTCGCGAAACCCCGGCCTGACGACCAGCATGACCCCGGCAAAGCCGGCGACCACCGCCAGCCACCGCCACGGGCCGACCTTCTCCTTGAGGACCAGCGTGGCCAGGATAGTGACGAACAGCGGCGCCAGAAAGATGAGCGCATAGACTTCCGCCAGCGGAATGGTGGTGAAGGCATAGACGCTGAGCACGCCCGAGGCGATGCCGGCCCAGGCCCGGGCCTGTACCGCCCAGGGCCGGTTGGTGCGCCAGAAATCGAGCCAGCGCTCGCCTGCCGGCCTGGCAAAGAGCAGAAAGCAGCCGGCAAACAATGTCGAGAAGAAGCCGATCTCGAAGACGTTGAACTGCCCGCCCAGGCTTTTGACAACCGCGTCGCTGCACGAATAGCTTGCATAGGCGATGAGCGCGAGCAGAATTCCGTTGGGCACGTTTTTCCATTTCCGGGAGAGATGAGAGTGAAGATATTGGCGCTTGGCGCGCATCCGGACGACATCGAGATCTTCATGTTCGGTACGATGGCCGCCTATGCCGCGCAAGGCGCAGAACTCTTTTTTGCCATAGCCACGGATGGCGCCAGGGGCGGCTATGGCGATCCGGCCGCACTTGCCCGCACGCGCCGCAAGGAGGCGACGGCGGCGGCCGGCCTGCTTGGCGTGACGCCGCGCTTCCTCGACTTTCCCGATGGCGGGCTGGTCGCGGATGCCGCGCTGATCGGGGCGCTCAAAGCACTGATCGGCGAGATAGGGCCGGATCTGGTGATAACGCATGCGCCGAACGACTATCATGGCGACCACCGCGCGCTGTCGGATGGCGTGCGCATCGCAGCGTCATTCTCGGTGCCGGTGCTACATGCCGACACGTTCGGCGGCACCGGGTTTTCGCCAACGCACTACGTCGACACCTCCAGGCATTTCGATCTCAAGGCGGAGGCGATCAGGGCGCACCAGTCGCAGGATCCCGAGCGTTTCGTCGACGCGGCGCGCACGCAGAACGCCTTTCGCGCCGGCCAGTGCAACGGCCCGGCCGGATCGTTTGCCGAGGCCTTCCGCTTCGAGCCAGTCTTCCCCTTCGCCGATATCCGCGCGCTGCTGCCGCCGGCCCCAGTGATCCGTCCGGTGGCTGTCAGCAACAAGACGATGACCTAGACAGGTCGCCGCAACTTCTCACGTTGCTTTCCTGTCCAGCATGCTGCGGTGCAGCAACGAATTCGCTTGCTTTGTTTAGTAAAAATTGCATCACTAAACAAATTACTAAACATCCGGTGCGCCGCCGCGTCGTTGTGTTTGGGCCCCGGAGGAGGGGTTTAGCGGGCTCTTGAAACCGTCATCCGGACGTGTTTCGCAAATGGGAGGAAGGCATGAAATCGACCTTGAAATTGGCGTTGGGACTGGCATCGACACTCTTTGCGTCGACAGCCGTTTCGAATGTCGCGCGGGCAGAAGATCTGACGCTTTGCTGGGCAGCCTGGGACCCGGCCAACGCGCTTGTGGAATTGTCCAAGGACTTCACCAAGGAAACCGGCATCGGCATGAAATTCGAATTCGTGCCGTGGACCAACTATGCCGATCGCTTTCTCAACGAGCTGAATTCGCACGGCAAGCTGTGCGACCTCATCATCGGCGACAGCCAGTGGATCGGCGGTGCCGCCGAGAACGGCCATTACGTCAAGCTGAACGACTTCTTCGACAAGGAGAAGATTAGCATGGATGATTTCGTGCCGGCGACCGTCGTCGGCTATTCGGAATGGCCGAAGAACTCGCCGAATTACTGGGCGCTGCCGGCCATGGGTGACGTCGTCGGTTGGACTTACCGCAAGGACTGGTTCTCCAAGCCGGAGCTGCGGAAGGAATTCAAGGAAAAGTACGGCTGGGATCTCGGCCCGCCGACGACCTTCGACCAATTGAAGCAGATCGCCGAATTCTTCCAGAAGCGCGACATCGACGGCAAGACCGTCTATGGCGCGTCGATCTACACCGAGCGCGGCTCGGAAGGCATCACCATGGGCGCCATGGACGTGCTCTACAGCTTTGGCTTCCAGTACGAAAACCCGAAAAAACCCTACGAGATGGAAGGCTTCGTCAACTCCGATAAATCGGTGAAGGGCCTGGAGTTCTACAAAGCCCTCTACGATTGCTGCACCCCTCCCGGCGCCTCGAACAGCTACATGGGCGAAGGCGTTGATGCCTTCAAATCCGGCCAGGTGGCGATGCACATGAACTTCGCCTTCACCTGGCCAGGCCTGCAGAAGGACGAGAATGTCGGCGGCGACAAGATCGGCTATTTCGTCAATCCCAAAGGTCCGGACGGGGACCAGTTCGCCCAGCTCGGCGGCCAGGGCATCTCGGTGGTCTCCTATTCCGACAAGCAGGAAGCCGCGCTCAAATACATCAAATGGTTCGCCAACAAGGACGTGCAGTCCAAATGGTGGTCGCTCGGCGGCTATTCCTGCCTCAACGCGGTCGTCAAGGACCCCGCCTTCCCGGCCAGCCAGCCCTATGCGCAGACCTTCCTCGACTCGATGGCCATCGTGAAGGACTTCTGGGCCGAGCCGAGCTATGCCCCGCTGTTGCAGGCATCGCAGAAGCGCTTCCACGACTATGTCGTTGCCGGGCAAGGCTCGGCCAAGGATGCGCTCGACGGCCTCGTCAAGGACTGGACCGAGGTCTTCCAGGACGATGGCAAGATGTAAACGGCTCCTCCCGAGCCCATGACCGAACCGTCCCGTGCCACTTGGCACGGGACACAGTTCAGATAAATTCCATTGTCGAGACGAGCCAAGTGACCGAAGCAGGACTGACCATGCTCAATCGGACGGCGGACAGCGTTGCCCGGGCTACGCCCGAGCCGTTGGCCCGCAAGGTCCGGGGCATCAGCGACAAGGGCCTCGCCTGGCTGTTCATCTCGCCGACGATCCTGTTGCTGTTAGCTATCAACATCTTTCCGCTGTTCTGGGCAATCTATCTGTCCTTCACCAATTTTCGCGCCAATCGGCCCAACGAGGTTGTGAAGAACCTCGGGCTGGCCAACTACAAGCGCATCCTCGCCGACCAGGACATCTGGATCGCCATGCAGACGACGGCGCATTTCGTGTTCTGGACCATCCTGCTGCAGACGCTGATCGGCTTCACTCTGGCCTGGCTGATCGACCGCAAGTTCCGCGGCCACGCCTTCTGGACGACCATCATCCTGGTGCCGATGATGCTATCGCCGGCGGTGGTCGGCAATTTCTGGCGCTTTCTCTACGAGCCGCAGATCGGGCTGTTCGCCTACGCCGTTTCGTTCGTCACCGGCATTCCGGCAACCGAGATCAGCATGCTCTCCAACGTGTCACTGGCGCCATGGTCGATCATCATCGTCGACACCTGGATGTGGACGCCTTACGTAATGCTGATCTGCCTCGCCGGCCTGCGCTCGATCCCCGAATACATCTACGAAGCGGCCGAGGTCGACCGCGCCTCCAACTGGCGGCAGTTCTGGTCGATCACGCTGCCGATGGCGCTGCCCTTCATCATGCTGGCGGTGCTGTTTCGCGGCATCGAGAACTTCAAGATGTTCGACATGGTCAATTTGCTCACCGGCGGCGGGCCGGGATCGACCACCGAAGTGGCCTCGATCACGCTGAAGCGGCAGGCCTTCGAAAGCTGGCGGACGGGCTATTCCTCGGCTTTCGCCATCATCCTGTTCGTCGCAGTGTTTGGCCTCGCAAACATCTACGTCAAGGCGCTCAACAAGGTGAAGCAGAGATGAGCCTGACGTCAGCCCATTCCGTTGTCGCGCCGTCGGCCACGTCGAAGCGCGTCGCCGGCGCCATCATCGTCGCCTACGCGCTGATCTCGATCGTGCCGCTGCTGTGGATCTTCGCCACCAGCTTCAAGACGCCGCCGGATTCGATCGCCTATCCGCCGAAGATCCTGTTCCAGCCCAGCCTCGAGGGCTACTGCAATTTGTTCTCGACCCGGACTCGGCAAACACCGGAATACATCAACTCGCTGGGACCGGCGACGGGCCTGTGCGACGAGACGGTGCGCAAGCGCAATATGGTGATCGCCGGCCCGTCCAACTTCATGCCGCGCTTCGTCAATTCGCTGATTATCGCGTTCGGCTCGACGTTTTGCGCGGTTTTCCTCGGCACGCCGTCGGCCTATGGTTTTTCGCGCTTCAAGGTGCCGCTCGCCGACGACCTTCTGTTCTTCATCCTGTCGACGCGGATGATGCCGCCGATCGCGGTCGCCATCCCGATCTACCTGATGTACCGGGAGCTTGGCCTGTCGGACACGGCTCTCGGCATGATCCTGCTTTATACGGCGGTCAACGTGTCCTTGGCGGTGTGGCTGCTGAAAGGCTTCATCGACGAGATCCCGCGCGAATATGAAGAAGCGGCGATGATCGACGGCTACACCAGGCTGCAGGCGTTCTGGCGCACGGTGCTGCCGCAGGCGACCACCGGTATTGCCGCAACCGCCATCTTCTGCCTGATCTTTGCCTGGAACGAATATGCCTTCGCTGCGCTGCTGACCTCGGGCACGGCGCAGACCGCGCCGCCCTTCATTCCGACCATCATCGGCGAAGGCGGTCAGGACTGGCCGGCGGTCGCGGCCGGCACGACGATCTTTCTGGTGCCGATCCTGGTCTTCACCATCCTGCTTCGCAAGCAATTGCTGCGCGGCATCACCTTTGGCGCGGTGCGTAAATGAGCATGACCGCAAAACGCAAATCGCGCTGGCCCGTCTGGGCCAGGCGCGGGCTGATGGAAAACGTCGCCACCGCGATCATCGCCATCGGCTTCCTGATGCTGTTCCAGCCCTTCGCACTGGTGCTCTACACCTATTCCTTCATCACCATGCTTGCGGGCACGGCGATGTTCATCATCGTCTCGAAATTTCCGGAGTAGACGATGGCCGAGATCAGGGTCGAACATCTGAGGAAGGCATTCGGCGATTTCGTCGCCGTGCAGGATTCCAACTTCGTCGTCGAGGACGGCGAATTCTTCGTCATGCTGGGGCCGTCCGGCTGCGGCAAGACGACGACGTTGCGCATGATCGCCGGGCTCGAACTGCCAACCGGCGGCAAGATCCTGCTTGGCGGCGAGGACGTCACCATGCGGCGTGCCCGCGAGCGCGACATCGCCTTCGTCTTCCAGCTGTTCGCGCTCTATCCGCACATGAATGTGCGGAAGAACATCGGCTTTCCACTGCTGGCGCAAGGCGTGCCAGGCGCTGAAATCCGGAGCCGAGTGGAGGAGACGGCGAAGCTTTTGCGGATCGACCATCTGCTCAACAAATCGGTCTCCGGGCTTGCCGGCGGCGATCGCCAGCGCGTGGCGCTCGGCCGCGCCATCGTACGGCGGCCAAAATGCTTCCTGATGGATGAGCCGCTCGGCACGCTCGACACCGAATTCCGCGACCTGATGGTCCATGAATTGCGAGAACTGCACAACCGCATTCACGCCACCACCGTCTATGTCACGCATGACCAGATGGAAGCGATGTCGATGGCCGACAAGATCGCGGTGATGAACCACGGCGTCATCGAGCAGTTCGGCACGCCGCGCGAGATCTACGACCGGCCGGCGACGATGTTCGTCGCCGACTTCATCGGCTCGCCGCCGATGAATTTCCTCGGCTTCGGCGGCGGGCTTTCAAAGGGCGCCAGGGAAATTGTTGTGCAAGGCGCGAAGGTGGCCGTGCCGGAGATCCGCGAGGACGTCGCGCCGGCCGAGATGGCGCTTGGCATCCGACCGGAGCACATCCGCTTCGATGACGCTTCGAAGCTGCGCGGTGCTATTTACGGCACGGAATATCTCGGCACCACTCAGATCGTCGCGGTGGAGACAGCGGACGGCATCATCAAGGCCAGGGTGCCGGCCGAAATCCGGCTCAATCCGGGCGATCATGTGGGCCTGGCGCTGAGCAGCGCGCGGCTGTCGCTGTTCGCAAAAGGATCCGGGCGTGCGGTGCGCACCGAAATCCATGACTCGGCCTCCCAGGGGAGAGCACATCATGGCTGACGTTCACATCAAAAGCGTGACCAAGGCTTTTGGCGAGCATGTCGCCGTCGACAATCTCGACCTGCATATCGCCGACGGGGAATTCGTCGTGCTGCTCGGGCCGACCGGCGCCGGCAAGACGACGACGCTCAGGCTGATCGCCGGGTTGGAGCGTCCGGAAGCGGGCTCGATCCATATTGCCGGCCACGACACGACGACGCTGTCGCCGGCCGAGCGCGACACCGCTTTCGTATTCCAGCAATATTCGCTCTATCCGCATCTGTCGGTTTACGACAACCTCGCCTTTCCGCTGCGCTCGCCAGCACGGAAAATGCCGGAGGATCAGATCCGCCGCCGCGTCGAGGACGTGGCCAAGATGGTGCGCATCCACCACAAGCTGAATAATCGCTCGACCAAACTCTCTGGCGGCGAGATGCAGCGCGTCGCCATCGGCCGCGCCTTGGTGCGCAAGCCGTCGATCTACCTGATGGACGAGCCGCTGTCGTCGCTCGACGCCAAGCTGCGCGCCGATCTCAGGCTAGAGCTGAAGCGCATCCAGGCGGAACTCGGCGCCACAATGCTCTACGTCACGCACGACCAGATCGAAGCGATGACCATGGCCGACCGCATCGGCATTCTCGCCGACGGCGTGCTGGTGCAGATCGGTTCCCCGCGCGCGATCTATTCTGAGCCGGCAAACCTACACGTCGCCGCACGGCTCGGCCAACCGGCAATCAATTTGTTGCCGGTCGGACTGCTGCCGGATGGCGGCGCGCCGGCGGGAACAAAGACGATCGGTGCTCGCACCGAACATCTTTCGATCGAGAAGGCGGCGAACGGCCATGCCGACGGCGTCGTCGATTGGGTCGAGCATCTCGGCGACCAGAACCATCTGCATGTGACGGTGGGGACCAGGAAGCTGGTGACGCTAACCGACCCCGACACCGACCTGGCTCAGGGCGACAAGATCATGATCCGCTATCGCTCGCCGCTGTATTTCGGCCCCGATGGGCGACGGCTGATGTGAGCGCTGCGCGAGTGTTTTCCTGGCACCTTTCAACCGGCAATTTCGGGCACCGGACTGGACCAATTCGATGAAGCATTTTTTCAATCGCAGGGATACGATCGTAACTGAGGCCCTGGACGGCTTCCTCGATACTACCGGCGCCGGCGATCTCGCTCGCCTCGACGGCTATCCCGAGATCAAGGTCATTCTCCGCGCGGACTGGGATAAGACCAAGGTTGCGGTCATTTCCGGCGGCGGGGCCGGGCACGAACCTGCCCATGCCGGCTTTGTTGGCATTGGCATGCTGACGGCGGCGGTTTCGGGCGAGATCTTTGCTTCGCCGAGCGTGGAAGCGGTATTGGCCGCCATCCGCGCGGTGACCGGTCCCGCCGGGTGTCTGCTGATCGTCAAGAACTATACCGGCGATCGCCTCAACTTCGGCCTGGCAGCCGAGAAGGCGCGCGCCGAAGGCTTCCGGGTCGAGATGGTGATTGTCGCCGACGATATCGCCCTGCCGGACATTGCCCAGCCGCGTGGCCTGGCCGGCACCTTGTTCGTGCACAAGATCGCCGGCCACCAGTCGGAAGCCGGCATTGACCTGGCGGCGATTGCCGGGGCGGCGCGGGCAGTGGCGGCGGATATCGTTTCGCTCGGCATATCGCTGTCATCCTGCTCGATCCCCGGCCAGAGCCATGAAGAAAGATTCGGGGCGGACGATGCCGAACTCGGCCTCGGCATCCATGGCGAACCGGGCGTTGAGCGGATTGCGGTGCAAAGTGCCGAAAGGCTGGTTGCGATCATGTCGGAGCGCCTTGCCGCGCGGCTTGATCCGGTCAGCCACTACGCCTTGCTGATCAATAATCTCGGTTCGGTGCCACCGCTGGAAATGTTGCTTGTCGCCAATGCGGTACTGGCTTCACCGCTGGCGCAAAAGGTGACGCTGACAATCGGGCCCGGGCAGCTTATGACCGCGCTCAACATGAACGGCTTTTCCCTGTCGCTGATCCGGCTCGATGCGTCGCGCGAAGCGGCGTTGCGGGCGCCGGTAGGCCCCCACGCCTGGCTGCCGGCAAGAGCCGTTCGCCAAGCCAGCGTCGTGCCGATGGCCAAAGCCGCCGGCCCGAACAACGCGTCGAAAGCCAGCCAGGACGCACGCACCGACCGGTTGGTTGTCGCGGTCTGCGAACGGCTGATCTCGCTTGAAGGCTCGTTGAACGGACTGGATGCCAAGGCGGGAGACGGTGACACCGGATCGACAGTGGCGGCCGGTGCGCGCAGTGTGCTTGGCCGCATTGCAACACTGCCGCTCGCTGACCCTGCCGCAACGCTCGCCGTCGTCGGCGACATCCTGAGCGCCAGCATGGGCGGCTCTAGCGGCGTGCTGTTGTCGATCTTCTTCACCGCCGCCGCGCAGGCGCTGGAGTCTGGCGAAACGCTTCCCAAGGCGCTTCTCGCCGGCCTCGATCGGATGTCCTTCTATGGTGGAGCGAGGGTCGGCGATCGCACGATGATCGATGCCCTGGAACCCGCCTTGAGGGCGCTGGATAGGGGGAGTCTGGAAGATGCGGCGGTCGCGGCGCAACGCGGCGCCGAGGCCACCGCTGCCATGCGCAAGGCCAAGGCCGGGCGGTCCGCTTATATTGGCAGCCAGCTCGACGGCGTGGTCGACCCCGGCGCCTTTGCCGTCGCCGAGGTCTTCACTGCCCTCGCTGCGTTGCTCGAACCCGCTTGACTGGGGAAAAGAATGCTTCAATTGCCGGATATGCAATTTTCTCGTACTGCCGGCAGCGCAGGGGCCAGGAGCATGGGTGATATGGCGGCAGCGGATATTTCCAGGCTGATCGAGGCGGCGGCAAACACGATCGCCGCACATGCCGACGAGCTGACCAGTCTCGACCAGGCCATCGGCGACGGCGACCATGGGCTCAACATGAGACGCGGCTTCGAGGCAGTGCGGGCCGAGGCCGGCGCGTTTGCGACAAAGCCGTTGCCCGAGGCGCTGAAGGCGATCGGCACCAAGCTGGTGATGACCGTCGGCGGAGCCTCCGGTCCGTTGTTCGGCACGCTGTTCATGGCGCTCGGCAAGGAGATTTCCGCCGCGCCGGGTCGCGCCGACCTGGCGGCGGCCTTCGGCAAGGCGATCGAAGCGGTTGCCGCCAGAGGCAAGTCGCAGGCCGGGCAAAAAACCATGTTAGATGTGCTGCAGCCGGTGCATGAGGCCCTGCTGCAGGGAAAGACGGCAGCGGACATCGTCGAGATCGCCGACAACGCGGCCGACGCGACCGTGCCGATGAAGGCGCTGCGTGGGCGCGCCTCGTTCCTTGGCGACCGTTCGATCGGTCATATGGATGCCGGCGCACGCTCGACTGCGCTTCTGGTGCGGGCCGTAGCCGAGGCAATAGAGAGGCGCGCATGAGCAATGTCGGCATCGTCATCGTATCGCATTCGCCGCTGGTCGCCGAAGGCACCGCCGACATGGTGCGGCAGATGGTCGGCAACGAAGTGCCGCTTGCATGGTGCGGGGGAAACGGCCATGGCGGGCTGGGAACCAATGTCGAGGCGATCATGGACGCCATCGACAAGGCCTGGTCGGAGGCGGGGGTCGCGATCCTCGTCGATCTCGGCGGTGCCGAGACCAATAGCGAGATGGCGGTCGAGATGATCGGCGAACCACGCGCCCAGAAGATCATTGTCTGCAATGCGCCGATCGTCGAAGGCGCGGTGATGGCGGCGACCGAGGCTTCCGGCGGCGCCTCGCTCAGGGAAGTGGTGGCGACGGCGCACGAATTGTCGCCGTCGTGAACGAACGGGAATTTTGACAAGCATGTCCGCAGCAGCCGAAGCCAGCGTCCTGATCACCCATGAGGTGGGACTGCATGCGCGTCCTTCGGTGAAGTTCACCAAGCTTGCCAAGACGTTTTCGGCCGACGTCGAGATTGCGCTCGCCGCCAACGGGCCATGGTTCGACGCCAAGAGCATCGTCAAGGTGATGGCGGCGAAAGCGCCGAAAGGCACTGTCCTGCATATCAGAGCCAAAGGGGACGGCGCCGGCGAGGCGGTCGGCGCACTGGTCGAGCTGGTGCGGCGCGATTTCGACGAAGGCAAGGACCATGCCCGAACCGCTTAGGCTGCAGGGCATTTCGGCATCGGCCGGCTATGCCGAGGGGCCGCTGTTCAATCTGGACCAGGCTGCTGTGCGTTATGTCCGCAAGGCGACTGCCGCGGACGAGAAGGCGGCGCTTGAGGCCGCCATCTCCATTGCCGCAGGCCGGCTCGCGACATTGATGGAAACCAGCGACAGCGAGGCGGCCGGTATCCTCGAATTCCAGCTCGCCATGCTGGAGGACGACGCGCTGACCGGCCCGGCCTTTGAGCGAATTGCCGAGGGCATGGCTGCTGATGTGGCTTGGCGAAAAGCGCTCGACGCCGAGATAGCCGGCTATGAAACATCCGAGCAGGACTATTTCCGGGCGCGCGCGGCCGACATGCGCGACATACGCGACCAGGTGCTACGCGCGCTTGCCGGGGGCGGCGACATTGCCGCGCCGGCAGGTGCGATCTTCTACGGCGAGGATATCGCACCGACGCGCTTCCTCGAAACCGACTGGAGTGCCGGCGGCGGCATAGCACTTACGGCCGGAAGTGCCGCAAGTCATGTCGCAATGCTGGCACGCTCACGCGGCGTGCCAATGGTGGTGGGGTTGGGGCTCGTAGCGCGTGGGGTAGCCGGGCCCGGTGCTTCGCCGGCTCACCTTGCCGGAATCGCACTGCTCGATGCCGAACATGGCGGCATCGTGTTGGCGCCTTCGAAAGTGGAGATCGACGCATTCCGGCGATCGTCGTCGTCTTTCGCGGCGCATCGCGACAAAGCGGCAGCCTATTTGACAAGGCCGGCAGCAACGAAGACCGGCATAGCGGTCCACGTGCAGGTGAATATTGCCGATCCGTCCGATGTCGACAGCATCGATGCTGCGGCGTGCGACGGTGTCGGGCTGATGCGGACCGAATTCCTGTTCGGCAAGACGCTGCCGGACGAGGAGACGCAATATCGCGCCTACCGTAGAGTGCTGGAATGGGCAGGCGACAGGCCGGTGACGATCCGTACTGTCGATGCGGGCGGCGATAAACCTGTGCCGGGCCTGACCGTCGAGGAAGGTAATCCATTCCTTGGCCTGCGCGGGATCAGGCTGTCGCTGATGCGTCCGGAGGTCTTTGGTGTGCAGATCCGCGCCTTGCTACGTGCCGCCATGCACGGCAATCTGAAGGTGATGTTCCCGATGATCGCCGTTCCGGAAGAGTATGAACACGCCACCGCGCTGTTCGCTGAGGAGCAGGCTGACCTTTTGGCGCGCGGCATCGCGCACAAAATGCCGCCGCTTGGCATCATGGTCGAGGTGCCGTCGGTGGCCATCGCACCGGAGGCATTCGCCAAGGCCGCCTTCTTCTCGATCGGTTCGAATGATTTGACCCAATACGTGATGGCCGCCGCGCGCGACAATGCGTCGGTCGCACATCTGAATTCCGTCAGGCACCCGGCCGTGCTCCGGCTGATCGCCTCGGTTGCCGCCTTCGGCCGCGAGCATAATATCCCGGTCAGCCTGTGTGGCGATGCCGGCGGCGACCCCGCCTCGATCCCGGCGCTGCTCGAAACCGGCCTGCGTGACCTCTCCGTCGCTCCCGCCCAACTCGCGATGGCCAAGGCGGCCATCGCGGACGTTTCGATCTAGGCCCCGGTATGGCAGACAAGGCGTCGCAATCCGGCCCCGAAGAGGCGATCCGCGCCTACAAGACGATCCTGTCGCAGGTGATCGACCAGCGCCCGTCCGGCATGCGCCAGCGCCTCGCTGATGCGCTGGGCAAGCATCGCAGCTTCGTCACGCAGATTTCCAGCCCGGCCTATTCGACGCCGATCCCGTCGAAGCATTTGCCGGCTATCTTCTCCGTCTGCCATTTCAGCCCGGCCGAACGCGATCATTTCCTTGAGGCCTACCATCGGGCGCATCCGGGAAAGATGTCGCTGGCCGCAGGCTTGCGCAAGACACGCCATGTCTCGCTGATCGTTCCCGATTTCGGCGACGACAAGCAGAACGCGGCGCTCGACCGGGCGGTCAACGATTTCATCCAGAAGATCACCAGCATCGCCGGCAAGGGCAGCTGACGCTGGGCTATTTCGGGAGGACGGCCATGAAGAAATTTTTGAATTCGGTCGATACGGTGCTGACCGAGAGCCTCGACGGCTTCGTTGCCGCGCATGCCGATATCCTGGCGCTTGGCGAGGAACACAAATTTGTCCGCCGCAAGCTGCTCACACCGGGCAAGGTGGCGCTGATCTCCGGCGGTGGCTCGGGTCACGAGCCGCTACATGGCGGGTTCGTCGGGCACGGCATGCTGGATGCGGCCTGCCCCGGCCAGGTATTCACCTCGCCAACGCCTGACCAGATGATGGCGGCGGCCGAAGTCGTCAATACGGGCGCCGGCTGCCTGTTCATCGTCAAGAACTACGAGGGCGACGTGATGAATTTCGACATGGCCGCTGAAATGTCGGAAGGCGTGATGCAAATCGTGACCAATGACGACGTTGCGGTCGAAAAATCGTCCTACACCACCGGCCGGCGCGGCGTCGCCGGCACGCTGGTGGTCGAGAAAATCGTCGGCGCGGCGGCCGAACAAGGCATGGCACTGGAGCCGTTGAAGGCGCTCGGCGAGCGCGTCAACGGCGCGACGCGCTCGATGGGCGTGGCGCTGACCAGTTGCACCGTGCCGGCGGCGGGCAAGCCGACCTTCGATATCGGCGACGGCGAGATGGAGTTCGGGGTCGGCATCCACGGCGAGCCTGGGAGGCGGCGCGACACATTGAAAAGCGCCGATGCTATCGCCGAGGAGATCTGTACCGCAATCCTGGGTGACCTGGGCGACGGTGCCAGAGGCCAGGCGCTACTCTTCGTCAACGGCTTTGGCGGCACACCGTTGATGGAGCTTTATCTGATGTACAACAGCGCCCGCAAAATCTTCGAGAAGCACGGCGTGACGGTGATCCGGTCGCTGGTCGGGTCCTATGTGACCTCGCTCGATATGGCCGGCTGTTCGATCACGCTGAGCATGCTCGACGACGAGGCGGCTGTTTGGTGGGATGCACCGGTACATACGGCCGCGCTGCGCTGGGGCATGTAGCGGCGGAGAATGCCCCAGAAATAGTCGGTGACAAGACCGGTATCGGCAACGCCGCGCATCGCCAGACAGTTGCCCTCCTCACCCTGCGTAAGATAAAGAATCTGCGGGTTTGGGGAGTTCGAGCATGCGTTACAATTGGGATCGGGCGCCGACGGGTTTCGAGCGCCATGGAAAGGTGCTGGCAGCCGCCTTGCTGATCGTCGGCGGGGTCGGACTTATGCTCGCTGCCCTCCCGCTTTAGGGACAACAAACTCGGGTAGCGGACTACGTCTCAGCGCGTTGCCTCAGTGCGCCTGGCCAGTCACGGCGATGAAACGGCGGTCGCGCCCTTCAAATCCCTGGCTGAAGCGCTGCACGAGCACCGCAAGCACGCCCGGTTTTCCATCCGGGGTGAATGCGTAAGATTCCGACAGGCTGTAGGAAGTCGGGCAATTCCTCGAACCGGGCACCGCCTTGTCCTCATGCAGCAGCTTGATCGGCTTGCCGTCCTGACCCTGCAGCGTCAGGCGAAAGCCGAGCGCCTTGCCGGTCGTTTCGCCTTGCAGCGTCGCGTCGAAACTCGCTGAACAATCCGCCGTGCTGTCGGCACGGATCTGCTCGAGCTGGATGGTGCCAAGCTCGTCATAGGCCGGCGAAAGCCATTTTTGCGAAACCTGCTCGAGGCGCGCAATGTCATTGTAGGCGACCATGTCGTCGGGAAAGGTGAACCTGTCCAAGGCAGTCCGCTCGCCGCGCGGCGCGATGGCATATTTGGCCAGCAAGGGCGCCGCCAGTTCGGCGGCCTGTGCCCTCGCCTGCGCAAGCGTCAATGTCGAATCCTCCGTCTCGTCGGCGATGACGATCGGCTTGCCGCCGACGAACTCATCGGTCCGCGTGTCGATGATGTCGATCTCCGACCAGCCCGAATCCGAAGCACCGGCATCGAGCGTGCCGTACTGTTCGAAGGCGAAGTAGTTGCCGTCTGGCGAAAAGCCGATGACGCGCCGAGCCGCCGCGTCGCCTGCCTGAGCAGCTGAAGCGAGCACCACCGCCAGCGTCGCAACCGCGGCAAACCCAAGCTCATATCGCAATTTCATCGCGCCCTGCCCCTAATGCCGAAAATTCGAACGATACCGGCCCCCAGACCACCATGACCCGCACTTGCGGCCAAGTTAGAACGACGGCAAACGAAACGCACAAATACATGGTTACACAAACCAGCATACGCTATTTCAAGGACAGCAAACATTCCTGGGGAGGAAGCTGGATGGCGTCACGCTACCACGAGGTCTATGACGACTGGAAACGCGACTCGGAAAAATTCTGGGCCGATGCCGCGAGCGCAATCGACTGGTTCTCGCCCTTCGAGACGGTGTTCGACGCCAATGCCGGCGTCTATGGCAGGTGGTTCATTGGCGCCTCGTGCAACACCTGCTTCAATGCCGTCGATCGTCATGTGGCGGGCGGCCGTGCCGACCAGATCGCGTTGATCCATGACAGCGCGATTTCGGGCACAATCAGGAGATTCACGTATGCCGAGTTGAAGCGCGAGGTGGTCGCGCTGACCTCGGTGCTCAAGAATCGTGGCATCCAAAAAGGCGATCGCGTCATCATCTACATGCCGATGGTACCGGAAGCAGCCTTCGCCATGCTTGCCTGTGCGCGGATCGGCGCCGTGCATTCGGTGGTCTTCGGCGGCTTTGCCTCGCATGAGCTCGCCACCCGCATCGATGACGCCAAGCCGAAGCTGATCATCTCTGCTTCCTGCGGCCTGGAGCCAGGGCGCGTCGTTGCCTATAAGCCGCTGCTCGACAAGGCGATCGAGATGTCGCGGCACAAGCCGGAAAGCTGCCTTATCCTGCAGCGCGACCAACTGCGCTGCGAACTCAGGGAAAACCACGATATCGACTATGCCGACGCCGTGGCGCGCGAGCGGGCCGCGGGTGCCAATGTCGACTGTGTTCCGGTGCTTGCCACCGATCCGCTCTACATCATCTACACGTCGGGCACGACCGGCCAGCCGAAGGGAATCGTGCGCGACAATGGCGGCCATATGGTCGCGCTGAAATGGTCGATGGAAAACGAGTTCGGCGTCAAACCGGGCGAAGTGTTCTGGGCGGCTTCCGATGTCGGCTGGGTGGTCGGCCATTCCTATATCGTCTACGGCCCGCTGCTGCATGGCTGCACAACGATCCTGTTCGAGGGCAAGCCGGTCGGCACGCCCGATGCCGGCACCTATTGGCGTGTGATCGCCGAGCATGGCGTCGTCGCGCTGTTCACCGCGCCAACCGCCTTTCGCGCCATCAAAGGACAGGACCCGAAGGGCGAATTCGTCCCGAAATACGACCTGTCCAAATTCCGGACGCTGTTCCTGGCCGGCGAGCGCGCCGATCCGGAAACCATCAAATGGGCGGAGCAGAAATTGACCGTGCCGGTGATCGACCATTGGTGGCAGACCGAGACCGGCTCGCCGATGACCATCAATCCCGCTGGATTGGGCCTGCTGCCGGTCAAATACGGCTCGCCCGGCGTGCCGATGCCCGGCTACGACATCCGCGTGCTCGACGATGCCGGCCATGAGGTCAAGCGTGGTGCGCTTGGCAATGTCGTGGTGAAATTGCCGTTGCCCCCCGGCTGCCTGCCGACGCTGTGGAATGCCGACGAGCGGTTTCGCCAAGCCTATCTCGACGAGTTCCCCGGCTTCTACAAAACCGCGGATGCCGGCATGATGGACGAGGACGGCTATCTCTATGTCATGGCTCGCACCGACGACATCATCAATGTCGCCGGTCACCGGCTATCGACCGGCGCCATGGAGGAGGTTCTGGCCGCGCATCCCGACGTCGCCGAATGCGCCGTCGTCGGTATTGCCGATGCTATGAAAGGCCAGGTTCCACTCGGCTTCGTCGTGCTGAATGCCGGCGTCGACCGCGACGCCGGCATCATCGAAAACGAGGTTGTCACCCTGGTGCGCGAACGGATCGGCCCGGTCGCTGCCTTCAAGACGGTGGTGACGATCAAGCGCCTGCCGAAGACGCGCTCCGGCAAGATCCTGCGCGGCACCATGCAGAAGATCGCCGACAAGGAGGAATGGGCCATGCCGGCAACGATCGACGACCCGGCCATCCTCGACGAGATCACCGCCGCGCTGAACCGCCGCGGCATCGGCCTGTAATGGGCGCCGAAGCCGAGTTGCGTCCGAAGCTCCGGTATGGAACGACCGGCGCCGGACGTGGTATCCACGCGCGGTGTCGTCATGTTGTTTCGGAATCGAGACGCACCCACAGCCATGCGAGACGCCATACGTGACCCTGTTCCAGCGATCGAGAAAGCCCCAGGCCGCGGCACGCCAGCGGCTGGAGATCGATATGCGGGGCGCAGTCGTCTATGCGATCGGCGACGTGCATGGCTGCTACAAGGAACTCCGCGCCCTGGAGCAGAAGATCGTGCTCGATTCGGCGCCCTTCGAAGGGCGCAAGCTCATAATCAT
The DNA here is from genome assembly GCF_040319155.1 of Mesorhizobium sp. M0954. Classification (NCBI taxonomy): domain Bacteria; kingdom Pseudomonadati; phylum Pseudomonadota; class Alphaproteobacteria; order Hyphomicrobiales; family Phyllobacteriaceae; genus Mesorhizobium; species Mesorhizobium sp. M0954. The sequence continues at coordinate 145,906 of NZ_JAMYNR010000005.1, forward strand.
GCTTGGCGACTATGTCGATCGTGGACCCCAGTCGGCGCGTGTGCTCGATCATCTGCTGGCGCCACCGCTCCGTGATTTCCAGCGCATCTGCCTTGCCGGCAACCACGAAGTCGTGATGCTGAACTACGTCGACGGGATCATTTCGAGAGAGTCGTGGCTGGCGATAGGCGGCCTGCAAACGCTGTTTTCCTACGGCGTCGACCCGTCGCGCATGGCCGATCTCTATGGGTCAAGCGAGGAGGTCGACAAGCGCATTCGGGAAGTCATTCCAGCCGACCACATTAGCTTCATGCGCGCGCTGCCGGTCATGGTCTGTTCGGCGAAATTCGTGTTCGTCCATGCCGGCATCAGGCCCGGCATCGACCTCGCCGCGCAGGACGAGGACGACCTGCTGAATATCCGTTCGGACTTCTTCGACGCTGCGCATCTTCTCGACCGCTATGTCGTGCACGGACATACGCCGGTCGACACTCCGAAGCTCGAGGGACGCCGGCTTGGCATAGACACCGGCGCCTTCCAAACCGGCCAGCTGACCGCCCTCAGGATCGTCGACAACCGCGCCAGGTTGATATTTTCCTGAGCGCGATGTCGTCGCTCAGGCGGCTGCCTTGGTGCGCGCTTCCGATTTTTCCAGATAGTAGCTCGAATATTTGTCGAAGAATTTTTCCGAGCCGCCGATCGCGCCATATTTGGCCAGCTTCTTCAGTTCGACCTTGTTCAGCACCGCGCCAATGATCTTCTTGGCGATGTAGGGCTCCGAGCTGAGCATGGATTGCACCATCGCACGCGGCGTGCGTCCCCACTCGGTGACCAGCACGAAGCCGTCGACAAGCGGAGCGAAGGCCTTGGCGTCGACGACAGGCCCGAGCGGCGGCAGATCGACGATGATGTATTCGAAGGTTTCCTTGGCGTTATCGATGAAACGCCGCATGCCGACTGAAGACAGAAGCTCGCTGGTATGCGAAAACTGGCCACGCAGGACGGCCGGAATGATAGCCAGCTTGGTCTGCCGGTCGATCTTGCCGACCGATTGCCATGTCTGCCCGCTCACCACAGCTTCCATCAGGCCCTGCTCGGCCTCCATACCGAGGCTGCGGCTGAGGCCGGGATTGCGCAGGTCGCCATCGATCAGCAGCGTTTTCGATCCGTTGACGGCAAGCAGCCCGGCAAGATTGGCCGCCACCGTCGACTTGCCCTCGCCGGGAAGCACCGAGACCACGCCGATGACCCGGCTGCCCTGGCCCTCCAGCACGACGTCGAAGGCGATCTTGGCGTTGCGCAGCGTCTCGGAGAACATCGATGCCGGGGCATCGACGGTTACCCGCATCCGCGCACGTTTTTCGGCTGCCGACAATGTTTTGGAGGGCTGGGATTTGGAGGACTTGGCGGTCTTGGATTCAACGACTTTGACGTCAGGCTGACCGCCATTGCGCTGGTCATCCTTGCCAGCCTTGCCGATGACCGGCAGGTAGCCGAGGAATTTGAGGCCGACACGGTCGCGGACATCCTCGCCGGTCCTGAAGAAGCGTTCCCTGAATTCATTCAGGCCACCAACCCCTGCCCCCAGCATCATGCCAAGCGCCAGCGAAAGCCCCAGCACGATGGCTGTGCGGGGGGTTGCGGCCGACTGCGGCATCGTCGCGTCCGAGATGACCCGGATCTTGCCGACCGGGAAGGATTGCTGCTGGGCGGCCTCCTCATAGCGGTTCAGGAACGTCTGGTAGAGCGTCGACAGCGCCGTCGCCTTTTGGTCCAGCTCACGCAGCTTGACCTGCGACTGGTTGTCGATGGAGCTCTTGCCAGCCGCCAAGGCGACATTTGCGCGGAGCGCGGTTTCGCGCGCCAGAGCGACCTCGTATTCGTTGCGGTAGCTTTCGGTCAGTTGCTTCAGCTCGCCGAAAATCTGCGCCGATATGTCGGCCTTCTCCTTGGCGAGCGCGACGGCCTGCGGATGTTGCGGGCCGAAATTGGCTTCGACATCCTGCTGTCGCTTGGATACGGTGAGATAGCGGTTCTTCAGCGTCGTGATGACCGAGCTGCTCGGCTGATCGTTCGATATCGCAGCGTCCTTGAACGCGTTGTCCGAGCCGCTTTCGACGATCGACTTGTACTGCTGATAGCGGGCGCCGGCACGTGCTGTATCGGCCTGCGCGACGATCAGCTGGGTGTTGAGATCGGACAATTGCTTGTCGCTGATCAGCTGGCCGTCATTGACGGCCAATCCGTGTTCGGCCCTGAACTTTTCGACCGCCAGTGCAGCCGCCTGGGAGCTCTCACGAAGCTCGGTCAGCCGGCCTTGCAGCCAGACCGCCGCCCGCTCGGTCGCGTCGAAGCTGGCATCGAGTTGATCGGCTAGATAGGCATCGGCATAGGCCTTGGTGATGGCGGTCGCAAGCGCCGGATCCGTCGCCTGGAAGGAGATGCTGATGACAAAGCTCCGGCCGATCCGCTCGGCATCGAGTTGGGTCTGCAGTTTGAAGATTGCGTAGTCACGGGGCGATGAGGATGCGGTGATCGCGTCACGCGTCGCAGCATCAAGCTGAGTGACATCGGTTGTGCTAGCGGCGCGCTTGGGGCGGACAGACTGGACGATACCGCGCACAAAGCCAGCAACCTTCGACAGGGCCGACGTCGGAGGGTTCATGAAAGCGTCGTTCTGATCGAGCTTCAGCTTGTCGACGACCACCCCAGCCAGCCTGGCCGACTGTAGTATTTCGATCTGGCTCAGAACGGCGGAGTCGGTCTGCATGCTGACCGACGCCGCCGAAATGTCGTCGACGACCTTGTTCAATCCTTCGTCGATCAGCACGCTGCTCGTCGCCACATAGGTAGGAGGCGTCGTCTGCAAATAGAGCACGCCGAGAAAGAGACCGATGACGGCGCAGGCGGCAACCACTTTCGCCTGCCGCGCGGCCATGCCAAGCAGGCGCTCGATGTCGATGAAGTCTTCGGCGTTTGCCGCATTAGAAGCCGGCAATGGCGTCCTCTTGTCGACAGGAAAATTGGCATAGTTCATCTTCGGTCCAATTCTAGTTTGCAGGCGCTACCGCCTCGAAGGTCGGGACATAGGGTGCAAACCTTGCGCCGGACAGTGCGCGTTACGCGCGGCGCAACGGCCTGTCCTGCGTCATCAGCCGCACCCACAATGCCTCGAAAAAATGGACATTATGCGGCTTCTTCCCGACGCTGATGCGACCGGACGAATTCCTGCAGCATCTCGAAGATCGGGCCCTTCATGTCCTCCCGCGCCAGCGCGAAAGCGATATTGGCCTGGATGAACCCCTCCTTCGAACCGCAGTCGAACATGCGGCCGTCGAAAGGCTGGGCGAAGAAGGCCTGGGTCTGTGCGAGACGCACCATTGCGTCGGTCAGCTGGATCTCGTTTCCGGCGCCGCGTTGCTGGCTGGCAAGCAACGAGAATATCTCGGGCTGCAGGATGTAGCGGCCGTTGATGTAGAAGTTCGACGGCGCGTTGGCAGGAGCCGGCTTTTCGACCATGGCCGTTACCTCGAAGCCCGTGCCGACATCAGCGCCGCGCCCGACAATGCCGTATTTGCTGGTCTCGGTCGGATCGCAACGCTCGACGGCGATGACGTTTGCGCCAGTCCGTGCGTAAAGATCAGCGACTTCGGCGAGACAGCCACGCCCGCCGAAGGACACCATGTCCGGCAAAAGCAATGCGAAGGGCTCGTCACCGATGACTTCGCGCGCGCACCAGACGGCATGGCCGAGGCCTTGCGGCGACTGCTGGCGGATGAAGCTCGTCGCGCCGGCGACGGGAAGCAGGCTTTCAAGCGATTCGAGTTGCGCCTTCTTGCCGCTCTGCTCCAGGGTTCCGATCAGTTCAGGATGCAGGTCGAAATAGTCCTCGATCACCGCCTTGTTGCGGCCGGTGACGAAGACGATGTGCTCGATGCCGGCCTCGAACGCCTCGTCAACCGCATATTGCACGACAGGCCTGTCGACCACCGGCAGCATTTCCTTCGGCATGGACTTGGTCGCCGGCAGGAACCGCGTTCCGAGCCCCGCCACCGGTATGACTGCCTTCCTGACTTTTTTCATTGCATGTTCCTTCTGAGGAGATCGATTTCAACCCTGTCGCAGGCGGCGAAACTGTCTTCATTCACCTGCAGCCCTTCACCTCCCCGCCACCACGGCAAACTGTGCCGCTACCCTTCGCAGCCGGACGGCGATCGGCATGCTCATATGCCGAACCGCCGCCGGATCGCTGAGCGCCGTCCATATCGCCTTGAGCGGGGACCGCGCCTTGATGTGCTGGACCAGCGACAGGAATGATGCCGCCCGGCGCAGGCTGCGAGCGCGCCTGGCGAACGCCGCCTCGGCCGCAGCATCCATGGAATGGGTCGCGGCGAAGGTGGCATCGGCCCTGCGCATCGCCTCGACGTGATGAAGTTCGAGCACCCGGGAGATGGAACCGGTGCGAATGTGGTAGATATAGCCCGTCGTCGGCTCGACGACGCATTTGCCGCCTTTAGCCAGAGCACTGGCCAGGAGGATATAGTCTTCGCCAATGATCAGGCTTTCATCGTAACGAAGCCCGTTCTCGTTCAGGAACCGGCGCTGGAAGATCGGCTTGAGGTAGCCGAGATTGAACCTCGATTCGAAGAGGACGTTACCGCCGATGAAATCCGCCAGCGAGATTGAACCGAGGCCTTCCAGATAGTCGGCCGGGAACATCGTCTCTTCGGCAACGCCATCCTCGCGAACGACCTGCAGATTATCGACCGCGATCTCGGCGCCCGCTTTCTCCGCGCGCTCGATCATGGTGCAGATTCGCCCGGGATAGACCGCGTCGTCCGAATCTAGGACCGCGACCCACCTGCCGCGGGCAAGCTCAAGGCCGGCATTCCTGGCGCCGCCGGGGCCACGGTTTTGCTCAAGCGCGACAACGCGTACGATGTCTTCGGGGTAGGATCTCGCCAGGTCGAGCGTCCGGTCGCGCGACTTGTCGTCGACGACGATGACCTCGACGCTGATATTGCGCTGGGCGACGGCGCTGGCAATCGCCCGATCGATGGTCGCCTCGGCATTGTAGGCGGCAATCACGAAGCTCACGTCAGGCTGCACGCTTGCCCCCTTGCTGCGGCGAAGACAGGCCGTATTGGCGGATTTCACGAACCCCGACGAGGCCGCTGACGACGCCGACATGCATAATGCCGCGAAGCACGCTGCGGTTCCGACGTACGGGGTCGATGGCGACCGGAATTGCCGACAGGAAACTGTAGGCGGCCTTTGCCGCGGCAATGCCGACCTGCTTGAGCCGGGCAAGGCCGTGTGCGTTGCGCCCCAGAAGATGACCATGCGTCTGCCCAACGCGGAACCGGCGGCGGCCGAGCCAGTCGAATGCCGCCCTGGCAGGTGGCACCGCTTCGTCGACCCAAGCCTCCGGCGAAAAGGCGATGCGGCCGCCGGCCTTGACCATCTGGTCGAAGAATTCCGTATCTTCGCCGCCGGTCTGGCCACGCGCCAGGCTGAAGCGCCGGCCGCGCAGGCTCTCAGCGCCAATCCTGAGCAGGACGTTGCAGGTGTAGCCGGTGCGGATTTCGCCGCTCACCCAGACCGGCAAGGTCGAGTGGAAATCGCCTTTGCGCATCCAGGCGGGCGCATCCGGCAGGTAACGGGCTTGCACCGGCCCAAGCACCGTCGCAGCACCTGTTGCTTCCGCCGTCGCCACCAGTTCGGCAAGCCAGCCAGCGGTGGCCGTCTCGTCATCGTCGATAAAGGCGACGAAATCCGCCGCACTGGCATCGAGGCAAGCGTTGCGCGCGATCGAGATGTTGCGGGCCGGGGCGTGCCGGTAGGTCATTGGCAGCTTCAACTCCGCAGCCAGCGTCGTCACCATCTGTTCGGCCGTCGGCGTATCGTCGTTGTCCGCGATGATAACACCGACGTCGAATCCCGCGGGCATATCCATGGCCGCTATGGAGCGAAGCGTGTCGGCAAGCTCCGGCCGGCGAAATGTGCAGACGCAGATATCGATGCTTCGATTTTTCCTGACCGGGTCCATCACGCTACCCCGCGCTGCGGTCGCGGTGCGAGCAGTTGCAGCCAGAAACCGACCGACCAGCCGAAATGCATGACCATTGCCGAGACCCCGGCCAGCGCAATGTCGGCTTTGCGCTGGCTGACGGCGGTCCAAAAGCCGTAGCCGAGGCAGACCGACGCCCATAGCAAAAGCGGCACGGCCGCCAGCCAGTGGACGAAGGAAAAGGCGGCGAGAAGAACCACGGGGAACACCAGAAGCGGCACCATCTGCCGGATCTTCGGGATCATGCGGTGCTTGAGAACGTTCTTCGCCCGGCCACGGCCATAGCCGAGATATTGAAAATAGAGGCCCTTCAGCGAGGAGCGCGGGTAGTAGACCATTTGCGTCTTGCCGGTCATCCAGATGCGGTAGCCGGCCTGGCGGAGCCGATAGTCGAGTTCGGCATCCTCATTGTGGCTGAAGGTTTCGTCATAGCCGCCGACCGCGGTGAACGCCGATATCCGTATCAGTGCGTGGTGGCCATGATCGACCCATTCCCCCGCCGAAAGATGCCGGTGCTTGGAACCGCCGGTGCCGAGCCTGGAGTTCTGCGCCGCTGCCGCTGCTTTCTGAACCATGCCGCTGCCACTGGTCAGCATCGAGACGACGACCGAATCCGCACCGGTGGCCTGCGCTTCTTCGACCAGCCGGTCGCAATAATCCGCGGGATAGCCGCCATGCGCGTCGATGCGAATGAGATAGTCGACGCCTTCCCCGAACCTGGCGACGGCGAGATTGATTGCCGCGCTCTGCAAGCGCTTTTCATTGTGCAGCAGGATCACCCGCTGATCTTTTGCGGCGATGTCCGCGACGATCGTCCTGGTGCCGTCCGTGCTGCCGCCATCGGCAACGATGATCACGGCGCCCAGCCTCTCGGCCGCAGGGCGGAGCTCTCGAAGCAACGCGCCGATATGGGCCGCCTCGTTCAGGCACGGAACCACGATCGTGCAGGATGGAATTTCGGTTTGCGTCATCGGCAGTCCTTCTATGCCAATGCTTCGGCAGCATATGGACCGGGAGCCGCAGTCAGCCCGCGGAGCTTTTCGACGAGCGCCCGACAATCGGCGCGGTCGTAGCTCCAGGTGCGCGGATTGCGGGCGAGAACACGCGCCCTCAATGTCCCGAACCGATGCTGCTCCATCGTGCCGACGGCGACTTCGAGCGCCTCGGGCGTGGCTTCTGGCAAAAGAACCCCTATGCCTTGCCGGTCGAGGAACCGGCCGGTTTCGGTGGCTCCCATCGAAATCGGCACGGCTCCGAAGCGGCAGCCCTCATAGAGCCGGTTGGGCAGCAGCCATTCGGAGTTCAGGCCCTGCTCAAAAAAGTCGATGGCCCAGGAAAAGTGGACCTCGCGGTAGATCGCCGCCATATCCTCGGGATTGCGGTAGGGCCCGCCAAACGAGAGCCAGGGTTCCGATTCGACGAAACCGTGGAAATCGGGAAATTCGGACAGCGCCGGGCGGCCCCTGAGGACGATTTCAAAGCGGCCGTCGAGGCGGCGCGAAAATTCGGCCAGAAGCTCCAGGGAACGGCGGCAGCGGAGCGCCCCGAACCAGCCGATCCGCCAAGGCGGCGCTACGGGGTTCTCCGGCGCCGCGCGGTCATCCAGCGAGGCCGCGGCTGGCTCGAAATACTTGTTTTCGAGCAGTTCGACTGGGGCGGCAATCTGCCCGAACGGCTTGAAATAGTTGGCGATGAAGGCCGGAGAGCTGGTCACCAGAAGCTTCACATCCCTAGCCAGGAAGCGTTCTGCGCCGCGCATCGCCCATCCCAGCGGATCGTCGCGAAGCAGCAGGCGATGGATATCCAGGCACTCGTAGACGATCGGCACCGTTGCCTGGAAAGCCGATCTGGCGCGGCGGGCAAGCGCCAGCATTTCCAGATTGCGCGCGACAATGAGGTCGGGCCGTGGCATTGAGCCCAGCTTCGAGCCGGTCGAGACAACTGCCTTCATGATCGCGGCCAGACGTTGGGCGAATCGGCCATCACGAGTCGGGCCGAGATCGATCGGCTGCAAGCCCTCGACATCAGCAACTGCGCTTGCCGTACGACGAAAGCCCGCCAGCGTAACCTGGGCGCCGCCTGCCTTGAGCATTATGATCCGCCGGCGCACTGCCGGGTCGGAGACGTCGTGTACCAAGTACAAGACATGCAGCATGAAAACTCGACCGCTGTTGGCCCGCCCGCGACAATGCTAGTACAGCTCTTGCTGCATCGCAACATTTTTGGTTGCAGCGTAGCAAAGATCCCCGTTTTTTGTTGCACTGCAAAATCGATGGGTTAATCTCGCTCTGCTTGGGCCACATGGACCGCGCGTTGGCCTGCCATCGGGCTGCGCGCCAATAATCACGACGCGAGGACCATCCTTGGCGTGCAGCATTTTCGGCCAACCCGCCTGCAATCCGCCCCTTCGCACCCGTCGATGGAAGCACGGGACTACTCACGAAATGAGGTCATTCCATGAAGATCGCGGTTGAAAACACCGTCTGCCTGAATACCGGGGATGCAGCGATTCTCCTGGCGATCCGCCATGTTTTCAAGACGATCGTGCAAGACGATATCCAGTTCTATGTCTTCGACAGCCAGCCGGAGGTGGCGGCGAGGCTCTACACGAAGAAAGAGTATCCTGATCTCGAATTCCACAAGCTGCTGTCGGAATCGCTGTTCCGCTACAAATACGGCAGCGGGCTGAAGAACCTGTTCAAGCCGATCTACAATCGGCTCGTCCTCAATGCCCTGCGGCGGTTCGGCATCCGCGGCGTTCTCGGGCGTTTGTTCAACTCAAGCAATCGCCGTGGTCTCGAGATCTACAAAGACGCCGACCTCGTGGTCACGACAGGCGGAACCTATCTTGTCGAGACTTACAATCTGGAACGGCGACTCAATCAATTCCGGATCGACGCGATTCTGGGGAAGGACCCCGTCTTCTTCACGCAATCGCTCGGCCCGTTCAACAAAAGTTACAATCGCCAGGAGTTGAGCCCGATCTTCGACCGGAGCCCGCTCATCCTGCTGCGCGACGAACGTTCGCGAGGCCACATTGTGGACATGGTGAAAGACCCCGGCAAATGCCACGTCGTGGCCGACGCCGTCTTTGCCCTGGCCGATACTGACAGGATCGGAAAAATTCTGGCCTCCTGCCAGTCGGCGACCGTCACCGGCCGCGTCGCCATTTCCGTCCGTCACTGGAACTATGTCAGCGACGGCGAGGGCGGCATGCGCCGCTACATCGACTCGATCCGCGCGATCGCGACCATCCTGGTCAGGGACCACGCCAAGGAGGTCACCTTCGTCTCCACCTGCCAGGGCGTGCCGGAATACGCCCATGATGATTCCAAGACGGCGCGGGCTATCGTTGCCGAACTCGATCCGGAGATCGCCAAGCATGTCAGCGTGGACGCTTCGTTCCACACGCCGGAGCAACTGATGGCGCTGGTGAAAGGCTTCGACTTCGTCGTCGCAACGCGCATGCACATGATGATCATGTCGCTCTGCGTCGGCACGCCGGTGCTGCCGATTGCCTATGAATTCAAGACCAAGGAACTTGCCAAGCGGATCGGCGTCGCCGACCTGCTGCTCGACATCGACACGGTGACGCCCGAGGAAGCGAGCGCGAAGCTCGGCAGACTTACCGCCAATCTCGACCTCTATCGCAGGACGAGCCTTCAGGCAGTGCTTGAGGAGCATGCGTCCGCGATGTCGGCAGGTGAGCTTTTGAGGCCGGTGATTGCCGGCCTAGCGGGCGTTGCGCATGGCGCTGGAAAGCGTGGTGAACAGGGCGCTGCGCGACTGGCGAAGGGCGAGCATGAGGACCAGGCCGATCGAATAATTGAGGGCACCCGCCAGGACCACCGCGAGCAGGTCTGACTGGCTGGTCAGCGATGCCGGCAACTCGCGGTACACGGACCAGGCAAGCAGCGACGACGCGATGAATAGTCCCTGCATGACCAGGAAGTCGGCTGCGGTCACCGGGCCGACCCGGTGGACAAGAACGGCAAGTACCGGGACGCGCAGCACATAACCGCTGATCGCGTAGGCCGCCGCGACACCGACGGCGCCCCAGTGCAGGCCGATGATGAAGGCGGCGACCGTCGTCAGCGACGAGTAGATGCCCCAGTGGAACATGGTCTTGGTCTTGCCCTGGCAGATGAAGATCCAGCCGGTGGTGCTCGAGACGGACTGGATCAGGCTGGCGATGCCCAGCCAGGCGAAGATCGGCGCCACCGCCGTCCAGCGCTCGCCGAAGAGAAGCCCGACGACCTGGTCCGACGTCAGCGTCAGCGCCGCGATGCCGGGCATAGTGATGGCCGCCAGCATCCAATTGGTTCGCACATAGATGTCGCGAAACCGCGCCTTGTCCTCATGGATGCGACTCAGCAGCGGCACCATCACGCGTGTCAGCGGCTGGTTGATATTCTGCAGCGGAAACAGCAGGAGCTTGTAGGCGCGGTCATAATAGCCGAGCTCGATCGCGCCCGAATATTTTCCGATCAGGATGTTGTCGAGATTGCGCGAGAAGAAGTTGGCCAGATTGAAGCCGGTCAGATTGGCGCCGAAGGACAATATGTCGGTATCGACCTTCAGGTCCGGCCGCGACGGCGTCCAGCGCGCCACCTGCCATGCCGCGGCCAGCGCGACAACAGCCGAAACCGCCGGGCCAATGACCAGCGACCAGTAGCCCAGCCCCGCATAGGCGGCGATTGCGGTAGTCGCAAGTCCGGCAGCGGCGGTTATCACGTCGTTCAGCGCGAGTTGGCCAAAGCGCAAGTGACGGTTCATCAGCGCCAGCGGCACCGCGGCGAGGCTGCCAAGCAGCAGCGGCAAGGCAGAGCCGAGGGTGATCCCGACCATGCGTTGATCGCCATAGAAAGCAGCGATGGCGGGCGCCAGGCATGCAACCACCACGGCACTGCCCATCCCCACCAGCGCACTGATCCAGAATACCTGGTTGAGCTGCTCGGTGCTGATATCCTTGCGCTGGACCACAGCCTGTTGCAGGCCAAGATTTTGAAGCAGCCCGACAAAGGCCACGATCGGCCCGACGGAAGCCACTAGGCCGAAATCCTCGGGCACGAGCAGACGGGCAAGCACGATGACCGAGAGAAACTGGATCGCCATCTTGAAGCCTTGCGCGCCGATCGTCACCATGCCGCCGCGCAGGGCGACGCGACCGAACTGGGGGGGCGGGTTGGCGTTCATGCCGGCTGCCTGGCTTCGGCCAGTTGAGCAACGATCTGCGCAAAACGTTCGTTGAGTACGTCCGCGTTGAAATCCTGCTCGATCTTGCGGCGCGCCGCATATGCGATGCGCTCGCATTTGTCCGGGTTCTCTGCCACCCAGACAAGCTTGCGGGCCAACGCCGCAACGTCTCGCTCCGGTGCGAGGAAGCCTGTCTCCTGATCCTCGATCAGTTCGGGGATGCCCGAGTGATAGGTGCTGACGACGATCAGCCCGGCGGCCATAGCTTCCATCAGCGCCACCGGAATACCCTCGAGATCGCCGTCTCGCGCGGCTACGCTAGGCAGCAGGAATACGTGGGCATTGCGCAGGCGCTGCTTGACCTCGGCATGCGGACGCGGCCCGAGGAAAGTCACCCGGTCGGCAATGCCGAGATTTGCGGCGAGCTTCTTCAAGTCGTCCAGCAATTCGCCGCCGCCAATCACCGAATAGACCCAGTCGCGCCGCGGCAGGCTGGCGAGCGCCCGAAGGGCGAATTCGATGCCCTTCTTTTCGGTCAGCCGGCAGACCGAGATGAAGGACAGCGTGTCCCGGTCCCAGGAACGCCAATGGTAGCCGATCTCACCGGGCCGCACGCCCATATGGTGAACCATGACTTGCGCCGGGGGTGCGCCGACGCCGATCAGGGCATCGCGGAAAAACGCGTTCACCGGGAGCTGGAGAACGCCCTTGTCGAAGACAACCTTGTAGCGCGTGAGCGTGTTGTCATGCAGCGGTTCGCCGACATCGCGGCCGTGGAATATGGTCACCAGCGGAGCGGAAATCCGGCCTCGTTTCATGGCGCGGGCGACGCGCATGCCGTTATTGCCGAAATGCGCGACGATCACATCGGCGTTCTGCAACTTGCGCGCAAAAGCGATGTCGACAGCGGTCGAGAGCTTATCCCAGAACCTGCCCGACCATCTCCTGAGCGTCGGGCGAAAGCGCCCCAGCCCGCCCCACCAGCAGACGACCTTGCCAGGGAGAGCCTGCCAGCGGCGATCGTCTATGTTGCTGTCCTTGCCGAAGGACGTCTCGTTGCAGACGACGCCGACTTGCATGCCGCGCTCGAGGCACCCTTCTATCTGGTCGAGGACGAAGGTCTCCGACAAAGAGGGGAACTTATCAACTACGAAGCAAATCTTCATCGAATGGACGATCTTTCGAGGCCGGTCGGCGATCTGCTCGCGCGGATGAGGGATGACGCCCGTCGCCGCCGTGCGAGGCGCCTCAAGCGTCTGGTGTTGTGCGTGTCGTTGTCCCAAGGCAGCTCCCACCCTGGTCAGGCGCGAGAGCCGGCTTTTAGGCGACATGCATGGCTTTGGACGAAATACATCAGGCGGCACGCTCCAGCGCGCCTTGCCTGGCGCGGTCGAGAACGCCGAGAAAAGTCGCGAACTGGCTGTCGGGGTTCATTTGCGGCCGCTCCGAAAACAGCTGCGCCGCCGCCGACAGACGGTCGTACTCGGCCTTGTCGCTCCATAGTCGCCTGACCGCGGCGACCCAGTTGTCGAGCGGTGCGTCATGGTCGAGCACCACGCCGCCGGCGCCAATCGCTTCCGGCAGGCCGCCGCGACGGGACCCGACGACTGGAATGCCGCTGCAATGGGCCTCGGATGCCACCCGCCCCCAGGCCTCTTCCCATTTGCTGGGCGCCAGCAGGATCTTGGTGCGGCCATAGACCGTCTTCATGTCGCTGGTGCGGCTTTCCAGCCTGACGTTGCGCAGCGGGGCGATGATCTGTTCGATCTGCGCCCGATGGTCGTCGTCGAGCTTCCAGCTTTCGACGAACAGGAACGGAATTTCGGGGCATTGGCCGGCGATGCGCACGGCGAGTTCGAACCCTTTTTCGTTGTAAGGATTGATCAGCGTGACGAATTCACCGGTGGTCGGCGTGCTGTAGAGCCCGGGATTGATGGTCGGCGGGATCACGGTCGAGTCGATGCCGAACCTTTCCTTATAGGTGCGCGCAGTGAATTCGGAATTGGCGATATAAAGCGCCGAATGCAATTCGCGCAGGTCGCCGGCCAATTCGTGGAATTCGACGTTCCGCAGATAGACCACCAGCGGTATTCCGAGCGCCTGCAGCGCCTTTCCGATCGGCACCGATTTGTGGCACTGCACGACGGCGACATCGGGATCGAGCCGTTCGACCGCGAAGCGCGCCGCCTCCCAGGGAAACCATGCCCGCACGACCGGATAGCCGGGATAGCTGTCGATGACCGCTCGCTGGCGAAGCAGCTTCATCTTGGCGCGCGCCTTGAAGCCGAACATGCCGTCACCGAACAGCGCCGCCAGAACCGAGGCGTCATGACCGTGCTCGCGCAGCTGCTCGACCAGATGATGCGTGCTCGACTGAACGCCACCGCTGAACTGCGGCGTGTAGCCGTTACCGCCCGCAAACAGAACTTTCATGGACCTGGCTCCTTGCTGGACCGCCCTAGCGTCACGCCGCCATTCTGCCGATGCTGTGGTATTCGATGCCGTGGCGGGCAATGACCTTGGGGTCGTAGAGATTGCGTCCGTCGAAGATAACGGGCGTGGTCAGCGCGTTCTTCAGCGCATCGAAAGACGGCGCGCTGAAGCTTTTCCACTCGGTCACGATCAAGAGCGCATCGGCGCCTCGCAACGCGGCCTCCTTGGTGCCGCACAGTTGCAGGTCATCGCGGAGCCCGTAGATCGCCTGGCATTCCTGCATCGCCTCGGGATCGTAGGCCTGGACATTGGCACCGGCGGCCCAGAGCGCTTCCATCAGCGTGCGGGCCGGGGCCTCGCGCATGTCGTCGGTATTGGGTTTGAAGGCCAAGCCCCACAGCGCAAATGTCTTGCCTTTGAGATTGCCCTTGAAATAGCGGTCCACCTTCTCGAACAGGACCGACTTCTGCTGGTTGTTGCGCTCCTCGACGGCACGCAGCAGCTTGGCGTCGAACTTGACGGCCTCGGCGGTCTTGATCAGGGCACGCACATCCTTCGGGAAACACGAGCCGCCATAGCCGAGGCCCGGATAGATGAAGTGGTAGCCGATCCGCGGGTCGCTGCCGATGCCCTTGCGGACTTCCTCGATGTCGGCGCCCAGTTGCTCGGCCAGGTTGGCCATTTCATTCATGAAGCTGATCTTGGTCGCCAGCATGCAATTGGCCGCGTATTTGGTGAACTCGGCACTGCGCACATCCATGACGATCATCTTTTCGTGGTTGCGGTTGAACGGCGCGTAGAGCTCGCGCATCACCGCCTCGGTGTCCTCGTTGCTGGTGCCGACGATGATCCGGTCGGGCTTCATACAGTCGCTCACAGCGGACCCTTCCTTGAGGAATTCCGGATTGGAGGCGACGTCGAAAGCCAGATCCTCGCGCCCGCGCGCCTTCAGCGTTGCGGCGATCCTGGCCTTTATCCTTTCGCAGGTGCCGACGGGCACGGTCGACTTGCCGACGACGATCTTGGGCTCGTCCATCTCACGACCGATGGCCTCGGCGACGGCCAGCACATATTTGAGGTCGGCCGAACCATCCTCGCCCGGCGGCGTGCCGACGGCGATCATCTGGATCTGGCCATGCTTGATCGCCGCGGCGGCGTCGGTGGTGAACTTGATGCGGCCGGCGGCATGGTTCTCCTTGACCATGTTTTCGAGCCCAGGCTCGAAGATCGGGACATGACCCTGGTTGAGCCGCTCGACCTTTTTTGCATCGATGTCGACGCAGACCACCTGATGGCCGACTTCGGCAAGCACCGCCGCCTGTACAAGACCGACATAGCCGATTCCAAAGACAGTCAAATTCATTCGGTTTCATCCCTGTTCAAGGCTTCGGGCCTGTTCGAGCTTCGGTTTTCCGACCACCTTCGGCCCGGCCGGTTCAGATGCGCTTCTAGTTTGTCTTGCATGCCAGCGATTCGGGGAATTGGCAGGGCTGGCCAAGTGCAGTGAATGCAACACGATCCACCTGCATGGTGAGCTTGCGGCCCGGATCCGAGAACGGCCCCATCCAGCCCTTCATCGTATCGCTGCCCCACAGGCTGAAATAGATCCTTTGCGAATGGGTGGGCAGCTTCGCCGGATCGGTGATCTCGTGGACAAGCTTGCCGTTGACGTACCAGCGCAGCCGGTCCTTTTCCCAGACGAAGGCGTAGTCGTTGAAGGCCTTGTCGGTGCCGCCGGCGACGTCGACCAGTTTCTCGTTCTTGCCTTTGCCGGCTATGTAGGCATTGACCTGGACCTTGGACGTGTCCTTGGTCAGCACCTCGAAGTCGATTTCATCATGCGGCTGCTTGTCGGCATCGCCGACGAAGCTGAAGAATGCCGCGTTGACGCCAGAGCCCGTGTCGGTCTTCATCCGCGCCTCGTAGGTGCCGTAGCCGAAGCGCTGCTTGGTCTGGATCTCGGCGCAGGCGAATTCGCGATCCTTCAGCTTGCGCTTCTCGAAACCGAGCGTCAGCATGCCGTCGGAAAGCCCGATCAGGCTTTTGGACCAGGTGCAGTTCTGATGCTTGCCGTTCGTCCAG
Source organism: Mesorhizobium sp. M0954 (assembly GCF_040319155.1). Classification (NCBI taxonomy): domain Bacteria; kingdom Pseudomonadati; phylum Pseudomonadota; class Alphaproteobacteria; order Hyphomicrobiales; family Phyllobacteriaceae; genus Mesorhizobium; species Mesorhizobium sp. M0954. The sequence goes on from NZ_JAMYNR010000005.1 coordinate 161,666, forward strand.
CCGTCGGAAATGTACCAGCGCGCGCGACTGAGGCTGGTGAAATCATCGACAAAGGACGGCGCGGTTGGGAGATCCTGCGCGCCGGCGGGCACCAGGCCCGCAACCAGACTGCCGAGAACGACCAGCAGAAACGCGCCGTCTGAACGGAGCCGCCGCAGCTTGCCTGGGATCGGGCGCGTGAACGGGGTGCCTCGGGTTGCCGGGGCGGGCGTGCTTTTAAGATCTGCGTTCATATCAAACTCACCTTGTGCTGTGCGCCCCCAAAGCGATCGTTCGAACCGTGACGAAACAACCTGATCTTGACCTCTGTCGCTCCCAAGCTCCGTGTTGTGCCTAAAACCATTGCGCCGACCCGGGTGTTCGCTCAGCCTGTGCCGGAATCGGCGGGCTTCACAAAATCGGTCCTTATGTCGGGACCGTTCTGCCGCTTCTCTTCGAAGATTTCATCCAGCGAATGACGGAGATCCTTCATCTTCTGCATCTGGCGCGACAGCGCTGCGATGCGCCGCTCGCAATTCAGGATCGACCTGGTCAGTTCGCCGACTTCGGAAGACCTGCGAGAGGAGACCGTTCCGTTCTCCATCGCCTCAACCAGAAAGGCGGCATTGGTAGCCGTTGTCCTGTAGCGGTTCTCAAGGCCGCTCTTCTCCGCCTCGACTTCGGCCGAGATCTGGTCCAGCAGCTTTGCCAACCGATCAAGGCGCGAGGTGTCGGTCTGCGTGTCGCGCGCCGGATCTCTCGACCGGAAGCGAAAGATCGAGGCCATGCAGTCAGCGCCCCATCATCGTCGAGCTGGTGAACGGCCTTAGTGCCCGTCCACATTCAAAAGACATTTCTTGCATCGTCCAGCTCCTCCGACAGGGTATGTCTCGGGCCAGTTCGGTTGGCCGTCCAAAATTGCTGCACCGCAACATAGATTGCCATTCCCTGCGCGCATAGGCAACCACCTAGATCGTAAACTCATGAATCTCGTTGAAATGGTGCGAGCCGACCGAAGGGTAAGGGAGTGGCTACCGCCATCGCACGTTGACGTGCCTAGCTTTCGTTGGCCGTGCTGGTTCCGGCCATGAGGAAGCGCAGCGGCGGCACATGCTGACGCTTCGCAGCGAGACCAGCGCGGCGAAACAGCGCATCCAGCTTGTCGGAGGCAACGCCGCGGACGACGGCTGTGAGGTTGGACGAGCCGGCCAAGGCGTAGGCCGCGGCCGGTGCCAACCCGCGCTCAGCCTTCACGTCTAAAAACTTCCGCAACCGGTATTTGTCGCGGATGTGCCGCTCGTGCCTTCTCAGCGCAGCCTTCGATGCCTCCGGCAAACTGTCGATCGCAAGCAGTGCCAGGTCGGCATCGGCCAGATGCTTCAGGTCCTGGGTCTTGTGCCGTCCGCTCAGCGAATCGGCGCGCACGATCGCGCCGTAGCCACAGGATTTGATGACCTTGAAGCGCGCGCCAAGGGCAACCGCGCGCGCATAGAGTTCATAGTCTTCACCCAGGCGCAGCTTCTCGTCGTAGCGCAGCCCATGCCGATCGAGGAAGGCGCGGCTGATCACGGGTTTGAGGAACCCCAGTTCCCCTCGTTGCACACGGCGCCTGGAGATGTTGGCGTCGATGAAACCCTCGAAATCGAGGAATTCCGGCTCGGGCGAGAACGGTGGAGCCACGATTTTCGAAACGTCGGTTGCCGCGTCATCCCTGACAAGCATGATGTTGTCTGCGGCGAAATCCCAATCGGTGCTGGCGAACAGTCTGTGAAACCTGCCTTCGAAAAAGAAATCATCAGCGTCCAGAATGCTGATGAACGGCGACCTGGAACCGGCAATCGCGGCGTTGCGTGCAAAGGATGGGCCGCGATTGGCGTCGAAGCGGATGACGGAAAGACGGCCCGTGCCGTCGCCGGCCGCGTGGGCGACTTTCGCGGTATCGTCGGTGGACGCGTCGTCGACGACGACAACCTCCGCAACCTCAGGCTCGCGTAATGCCGATGCAATGGCAGCCGGGATTGTCCGCGCCGCATTGCGGGCGGCGATGATCACGCAGACCTGGAATGATGTCATAGACATGCCTCTCGGTTGCAGAAGCCGTTGCGGATTTCCTCGCCCCGTCCGCTCAATGCCCCACCGCCCATCCTGAAAATGCATCGGCCCAAACGCCTATGCTGCAAGTGCGAAGCAAGCATCGCCAAAATCATCGGCGCCGTCCAGTTTTTCATTTTGCTGGGTGTCATGGCCCGGTTGGGTAGGCGGCGAGCCTCAATCGGGATGGCTCCAGAAATGCGCCGCTTGGCAGAGCCGTTCCTACACGCTCCATCAGAGCGCTCAACTGGCAGAAACCAGTTGCTGATCCTCGCCGACCGGACGGCGGCGGGGCGGAGCGAGCGCGTCGAGGCCCGCAGTGTCAAGGAATTGAAAGAACAGGAATGCCGACTGCCCGTGTCGTTGAGGTGAGCAATTCGTCAGGGGACCGGCGAGCTTAACCACAGGTCACATGGACATCGCAGACTGCGGCCAGGCCCGAAATCAGTGAAGGCCTCTCCTGGCGCTGAGTTTCTCGGCTTCGGCCGCTTCGTTCGAACTCAGCTTTCGTTCAGCGTCGCGGATTTTGTCGGCCGGGGTCGGGGCATTTCTGGCAACCATGGCAAAGACCAGCAGAAAATAACCCAGTTGGATGACTATAGCGCAGCCGATGACACGAAACAGCGTCGTACCGAGCGAGGCGCCGCCTAAATAGGACCAGACGATCACGATCGCCAGCGCAAAACACATTCCGATAATGAACTTTGGCAGTGACATACCCGATAGCCCATCAACCGGCTCGGGAAAAAATGTCGACAAGCCCACCCCGAGCACCTCCCTTAAACTCTGCGAGCTTATTTAGGTTGCCCGCTTCTGGCCGGTTGCTTCCGGCCTAGCCCAATCTGTCCATAGTCCGACAGAAACAATTTGCAACTCTATTGAGCCGCGCAATAGGCGGCAAGGGCAGCTGCGCAATAAATTTTAAACGAATCCTCGGGATCGACTCTGCCATGGTGCAACGCACACGTCGGCATCACCACTGATTGCCGGATATCGACTCACTCCAGTAAGATTTATAATATTGAATAGTATTTTAGCATAACATCAGTCATTATCTTGAAATTCTAAATGACGGCAAAGCTCCACAGGAGGGTATAAAGAGCGATTCGCCTAAAATCAGCCCCAAAATTGGACTAGTTTTTCCAAAATTGCCCATAATCTGTCTCTTTTGCGACATAAAGGCGAAATTTTGTGCAGGACGAGTTTATTATTTAGTCAGTTCATGACGCGACTATTACAGCCGTCTGGGAAATTGTGTGTTGCGCTGCAACATTTTTTTGGTATCGTGCGGTAAACCATCCGTTCAACGTATGGAGTTTACGCATGAGGGACGTAGCCAAGCCGGCCGATGCGGATTTTTCGCAGGCCGGCGTCGATTTTCCGCCACCGATTGGCGGCCTGCTCAAACGCAGCTTCGATATTGTCGGTTCGTTGATCGGCCTGGTCGCTCTCAGCCCGCTGTTCGTGATGATAGCGCTGCTTATCAGGTTTTCCGATGGCGGGCCGATTTTCTATGGTCACAGCCGGATCGGCCGCGGAGGACGGATTTTTCCGTGCCTCAAGTTCCGCACCATGGTTCCAGACGGCGAGCGGGTGCTTGCTGCCTATCTCGCCGCGAATCCGGAGGCCAACGCCGAATGGATAGCGACCCGCAAGTTGAAGAACGACCCGCGGATCACGCGCGTCGGAGCGGTGCTGAGGAAGCTCAGCCTCGATGAGTTGCCGCAGATCATCAACATCCTGCAGGGGGATATGAGCCTGGTCGGGCCTCGTCCCGTGGTGCGCGATGAGCTGGAGATTTATGGCAATTCGGCCGTCTATTATCTTAAATCGCGCCCCGGCCTGACAGGGCTGTGGCAGGTCAGCGGACGCAACGATGTTTCGTATGACAGCCGCGTCGCATTCGACAGGCACTATGTCGAGAACTGGTCGATGTTCGAAGACATCCGCATCATCATCAAGACCGTACCCGCGGTCTGGATGTCGCGAGGCTGCTACTGACGGCCGCTTGCTGGCCGTGCATCGAGGAGCGACTGTCCAGAATTCGGGCCTGGAACTCAGGCCCCTAACTCAGGCATCGGCAGCTCATCGGGCGGGGCAAACCAGATCGGAAACGCTCAGTTGAAAGCAGATATAATCGATATTTTTTGCACCGGTATTCTCTCCAGACGCATGCGGCGAGTACGGCTTTTGACGACTTGCCTTACAATGGCGACCGGCCTGACGCTGTCGCTAGCCTTGCCACAGTTTGCCTTCGCCGACGACTATCGCCTAGGAGCACAGGACAAGCTGACCATTCGCGTGGCGGAATGGCAGACCGTCGAAGGCACGTTCCGTGACTGGTCGGCCATCAATGGAGAATACACGGTCGGGCCCGCTGGAACCTTGTCGGTTCCCTTCGTCGGCGAGATGCCCGCATCCGGCAAGACGACTTCGGAGATCGCCGCATCGCTCGGCGAGGCGCTGCAGCGCAAGCTCGCTCTGGCCGACAAGCCGGAGGCTTCCGTCGAAATGGCACAGTACCGGCCATTCTACATCTCCGGCGAGGTGCAATCGCCCGGCCAGTATCCTTGTGTGCCTGGGTTGTCCGTGCTGAAAGCGATGAGCATTGCCGGCGGAGCCCGGCGGAACCCGGAGAGCGGGCAGCGCTACGACCGCGACCTGATCAATGCGAAGGGCAATTTCGACGTATTACAAGACCAATTGGTCAGGCTGACCGTCAAGCGCGCCCGCATCGAAGCGGAACTGGCGGACAAGCCGGCATTCGCGATGCCGAAAGAGGTGGCCGACGATCCGAAGCTGCCCAGCATCGTCGCCGATGAGACGGCGATCCTGGCGGCCGACCAGAAGAAACTCAAGCTGCGCTTGCAGGCGCTCGACGATTTGAAGGCGCTGCTGCAGAGCGAGATCGATTCGCTGCAGAAGAAGATCGTCAACCAGCAGAAGCAGGTTGATCTGGCGAAGGAGCAGCTCAACGGCATCGGCTCGCTGGCGCAAAAGGGCCTGGTCGTCAACACGCGGGTTTTGAACTCGCAGCAAACGATCGCCGACCTTGAAGGCCAGATCCTGGATTACGAAACGGCGATTCTCACGGCCAAGCAGTCGATCAGCAAGGCCACCCAGGACGCCATCGATCTCGAGAACACCCAGAACTCCAGCCTCGCGACCGACCGGCAACAGACGGAAGCCGATCTCAACGAGGCGACGCTGAAGCTGAATATGGAAAAGGCCTTGATGTCCGAAGCCTTGTCGGGCAGCCCCATGCCGCAATTCTACGGCAACAACCAACCAGCGGCCTTGTCATTTTCCCTGGTGCGGGTGGTCGACGGCAAGACCAGCGAAATCACCGCCGATGAAGACACGCCGGTGCTGCCAGGGGACGTGATCAAGGTCAAACCGGCGCCCCTGGCCATCCAGTAGCTTCTTTCCACCGGAGCAAAGCACCAACCCCGCAGGCAGCGGTCTGCGGGGTTTTTGCGTTTGGGATCTTATGGGTCAGAAAACAAGGCGGCCTTCGGGCAACGAACCGCCTGGATCCGCCCGCTCTAGCCTCGCACGGCGTCCGGTTCCTCGAGATGGTTCACGGCGCTCCACCGGGAAGGAGCGACGGCCGGCACCCTCACCAGCTTGAAGTAGCTGTAGTACAGCAGGAACGATCCCATGATGTAGGGATTGAGGGTCTCAACCTCGACGAAGGATCGGATGAACAGAAGCACCATGACGCCGGCAAGAATCACGGAGTCGGCTTGCCATGTCCTGAATATCAGCGCCGAGACGTGACCCCAGAGCGTGCGCAGGATGATCAGCGAAAGCAGTGTCGCGCCGACGAAGCCGAGTTCCACCAAGGTCTCGATGTAGGTGTTGTGGAAGTGGAAGCCGCTTCGCGCGGCGATATAGAATTCGTTCCACAGCCGCTCGGCCTCGGAGAAGCCCTGCACCCAATAAGCCGCGTAGCCGACGCCGAGGATGGGCGATTGCTGCGCGGCATTCCAGCCCTGTTGCCAGAGGTAGGTTCGTCCGGTGAGCGTCGAATCCTTGCCGAAAAGGCCAAGGACAAAGTCCATCAGCCCGAGATTCAGCGCAATCACGGTGCAGGCGACCAGCCCGCCCGCACCGATCATGAAAATCACCCGGCGATGGCGGAGCGAAAGCAGCTTGCCGATGGAAAGCAGGGCGACCAGAGCGAGAACCGCGGGGGTAGATGCCATCGAAGTGGCGGAATGCGACACCACCAGCAGATAGCCCGATAGAAGGACAATCGGTACGATCAACAAACAGCTTATCCGGCCGCGCCTGAGAAAGGCCAGGTAGACAACGCAGAAATAGATGCCAAGCGATGCGACAAAGCCGATCTGGTTCTTGGAGCTGAACGCGCCGACGAAATTATACGTCCCATCGAGAACGTCGTAGGAATAGCTCGCGACCTTGAGCGAGTAGAGCAGGACGACGAAAATCCCGATCAGGGCGCCTATGGTCAAGGTCCGGACGCTGACGGTGCGCGCGGCAATGTAGGCGCAGGCGATATGGGAGCAATATTGGACGGCCGTTCTTGCCGTGGTGCCGGGAGCCGCCGACCAGAACACCGAGAAGCAGACATAGGTTGCAAAGGCCAGCGGAAGCCAGGCGCTGGAAGCGTGCCTTAATATCTTGCGGTAGTCGACCAGGATGAGCGGTAGCCAGACTGCATAGTAGGCCAGGATCATGGCCTGGCCGAAAATGGTCGAGTAGGAAAACGCCCAGATCGAGACGGCAACGGCAAAGCTGCCATAGACCGTGTTCTTGTCCGGATCGATCAACAGAGATTTTGGAATCTTCATCTCGATAGCGGTTTTCCGTCCTTGCAGCTCAATGCCGATTTCATGGGCCGCTCGTGGGCCGATTCGTCGGATCGATGGGAGCCTCGCCTGCAGGCGCTCGCATTGTGCAGTGCAATATAACCCATCCGGCGCCGCCTGTCACCCGGATGCCAACCGGGCGCGTCGTTCCAGCCGTTCTCTCCATACCGGGCGAGACGATTTGGCCAGAAGGCAGTGCCGTACAATTGACCGGTGCTGGCCCATCATAAGCTGTTCTGAGGTTGCAAGTCCGCGCTTGAACTTGTCCGCCGTTGACTTCACATTCGCCGCCAATTGGGAGGAAGACCACATGCCGATGAGTTTCGCGGGACGATTTGCCGGACGATCTGCTGTTATCACCGGCGGCGCCTCAGGCATCGGCCTGGCCGTCGCGCAAAGGATCACTGGCGAAGGCGGGCGTGTTTCGGTCTGGGATCGCGATGCCGCCCAGATCGAGCAGGCCAAGGCCATTGTTCCAGGCCTGCACAGCGTCACCTTAGACGTCGCCGACCCCATAGCGGTCGAAGCCGCCGCCGGAGAGACGATCGAAGCGCTTGGCGCGGTCGATGTCCTTGTCACCAGTGCTGCCATCACCGGGCCGAACATGACGACCTGGGAGTATTCGGTGGAGGATTGGCGCCGGGTCACCGACATCAACATCAACGGCGTCTTCTTCTGCAACAAGGCGCTGGTCCCGCATATGCTCGAACGCAATTACGGCAGGATCATCAACATCGCCTCGATTGCCGGCAAGGAAGGTAACCCGAACGCCTCGGCCTACAGCACCTCCAAGGCGGCGGTGATCGGCATGACCAAATCGCTCGGCAAGGAACTGGCCAAGACCAAAGTAACGGTGAACTGCGTCACGCCGGCGGCCGTGCGCACCGCGATCTTCCAGCAGATGAGCCAGCAACACATCGACTTTATGCTGTCCAAAATACCAATGGCGCGGTTCGGCGAGGTCGAGGAGGTGGCGGCGCTGATTTGCTGGATCGCGTCCGAGGAATGCTCGTTCACAACGGCGGCCGTCTTCGACGTCTCCGGCGGCCGGGCGACCTACTGAGGCAGGCCGGACGCAAACCGCGCGACCGGATCGCGGCGCCTTAGTCGTGAAGTTCTCGCGAGATCGGCGGGCCGATCGAAAAATCGCTGAATGTCACCTCGAAGCCCTCGCGCTGCGGCGAACAGCACATCATGCCGACATCGACCGTTTTCGACGGGGGGAAATAGGCAAGCCGCACCGGTTTCCAGTGCTTGTCGAATGCGTCGCGATACTGGACGCGGACCGTCTCGGCATGGCGGGTCAGGCGGATCCTGACCCCGTCCGGATCGGCCGGTATGCTGGCCAGCGACCAGTCGGAGGCATCGTTCGTGACGACGACGGAAAAATACATCAGCCCGTCAGTGTATTCGATGCCGGCCTTGATCCAGTGCGTCTCGCTCAGGCGGACCATAAGCCCGGCCTGATCGTAAAGCACCTCATAGTGCCCCTTGACCGTGACTTCGGCGCTGAAATCGCCCTCGACCTCACGATAGAGGAAATGGCCATTGTCGCGCCAGAAGCCGTAGAACGTCTCGCGCCAGAAGTCGGTCTCCTCGCCGGTCCGTACATGCACCGTATTGTTGCCGAAGGCGTGGTGCGGCGGCGGATTGAGCCAGGTCAGGTCCGTATTCTCAGATGCCATCGACTTGCTCGCTGCCTGGCTGGTCTGCCGCCTTTTCTTAGCCGGAAAACGTGTAAGCGGTCTTCACCGTGGTGTAGAACTCTGCGGCATAGCGGCCCTGCTCGCGCGGGCCGTAGCTCGATCCCTTGCGCCCGCCGAAAGGCACGTGGAAGTCGACGCCCGCCGTCGGCAGATTGACCATGACCATGCCGGCTTCCGAATTGCGCTTGAAGTGCGTGGCATGCTTGAGGCTCGAGGTGCAGATGCCGGAGGTCAGGCCGAACGGCGTGTCGTTGGCCACCGCCAGCGCCTCGTCATAATCCTTGACGCGGATGACGTTGGCGACCGGTCCGAAAATCTCCTCGCGCGAGATGCGCATGGCGTTGGTGGTTTCGGTGAACAGCGCCGGCTGCAAATAGAAGCCGCGGGTTTCACGATCGAGCCGCTCGCCGCCGAAGGCGAGATCGGCACCTTCCTGACGTCCGATGGCGATATAGTCCTCGTCCTGTTTCAACTGGCTCTGGTCGACAACCGGCCCGATCTGGGTCTTGGCATCGAGAGCGTCGCCGACGACCAACTTGGCCATGCGGTCCTTGAGCGCCTCGACGAAGCGGTCGTGAATGCCGTCCGTCACCACCAGCCGTGACGACGCCGTGCAGCGCTGGCCGGTCGAGAAGTAGGCACCGTTGATGGCGCAGTCGACAGCGACGGCAAGGTCGGCATCGTCGAGCACGACAAGCGGGTTCTTGCCGCCCATTTCGAGCTGGAACTTGCGCATGTGCTCGACGCTGGCGGCGGCGACGCGCTTGCCGGTGCCGACCGATCCGGTGAAGGTGATCGCGTTGAGGTCAGGACTGTCGAGCATGGCCTGGCCGACCACCGAACCTTTGCCCATCACCAGGTTGAGCACACCCTTGGGCAGCCCGGCGCGGTGCAGGATGTCGACAATAGTCCAGGCGCTCTCCGGAACGAGTTCCGCCGGCTTGAAGACGATGGTGTTGCCGTAGGCCAGCGCCGGAGCGATTTTCCAAGCCGGAATGGCGATCGGAAAATTCCACGGCGTGATGATGCCGACGACGCCGACCGCTTCACGGGTGATCTCGACGCCGACGCCGGGCCGCACGCTCGGCACCAGCTCGCCCGACAGGCGCAGCGTCTCGCCGGCGAAGAAGTCGAATATCTGGGCGGCGCGGACAGTCTCGCCGATGCCCTCGACCAGCGTCTTGCCTTCCTCGCGCGCCAACGCCCGGCCAATTTCATCTTTCCGCGCGGTGATCTCGTCCGACGCCTTCCTCAGCACCGCATGGCGGGCCAGCAGGCCCGATCGGGACCACGCCGGAAATGCCGCCTTCGCCGCCGCGATGGCCTGCCGGGCGTGCTCGGCGCCTCCCGATGCATATTCGCCGACCACGTCGTCGAGATTGGACGGGTTGATGTTACGGGAGCCGGCATCGCCTACCCACTCTCCATCGATGAGGTTCTTTCGAAACGGGATCATGTCGCTGTCTTCCTTGTCGTCCTTCGATCGCCGTCTATCTGGACCACCGACCGCCGCACCGCAAGGCCGAAGCCAGGCAAACTTCTCCTCCTCGACAGGCATGTGATAGGTGTCGGGGCGGGAGAGACGATTCCAGTGTGGTGCGACGCGGATCGCACGGGAGGAAAGCATCATGTCCAACAGCGCCTTGCCGCTGGTGATCAGCGCACCCGAACCGCGCACGCTCAACCTGATCTTCACGCCGGCTGCGCTGGCGAAATTTCGATCGAAATACCGCATCGTCGAAATATCGCCCGAAGCGGTGGCGGCGCTGCCGGCCGATATCCTTGCCGAGGCGCGCTACATCGTCGGCCAGCCACCTATCACGCGGGAGACGCTGGAAAGAATGAAGGCGCTGCGCTGCATCTTCAATGTCGAGAGCAACCTCATCAACAACATGCCCTACGAGACGCTGTTTTCGCGCGGCATCCATGTCGTCACCACCGGGCTGGTGTTTGCCGAACCGGTGGCCGAGCTCGGCCTTGCCATGGCGCTCAACCTCGCCCGCGGCATCGTCGACGCCGATCTCGCCTTTCGTCAGGGCAAGGAGCTGTGGGGCGGCGACGGCAACCGGACGGCACGGCTTCTTTCCGGCGCGGATGTCGGCATTATCGGCTTCGGCGATCTTGGCCGTGCGCTCAACCGGCTGCTGTCAGGCTTTCGCACGCGGACAAAAGTCTTCGACCCGTGGCTGCCGCCGTCGATCCTGATCGAAAACGGCGTCGAGCCCGCCTCTCTCGACGACGTTCTGTCGAACAGCGATTTCGTCTTCGTCGTCGCTTCCGTGACTGGCGAAAACCAGGGCTTCCTCGGCGCCGAGGCGTTTGCCAGGATGCGCAAGGGAGCCGCTTTCATCCTGCTCAGCCGAGCCGGCGTGGTCGATTTCCCGGCGCTGATGGACATCGTCCGCAGCGGCCATATCGTCGCCGCCAGCGATGTTTTTCCTGAGGAGCCGCTTGCCCAGGATCACCCGGTCCGCACATTGCCGGGGTTCCTGCGCTCCGCCCACCGGGCCGGTGCGCTCGACATCGCTTTCAAGCGGATGGGCGACATGGTGCTGGAAGACATGGACCTGGTCGACCGCGGCCTGCCGCCGATGCGTTCGAAGCGGGCCGAGCGTGAGACCGTTTCGCGAATGCGTTCGAAGCCGGTCGACAAGAATTAGGCCGTCTGCCCGACGGGTCGCACATGCTCAGATGGTGAAGGACCAAAACAGGCAGGCCAGTGTCGCTGCGGCGAAGACGACGAAGAACAGGCTTCGCAACAGGATGTTCCGGCGCAGCTCGTTGATGAAGAGATGGCATCCGACGACGGCTGCGACAAACAGGAACCGCCAGTTCAGCAGTGCCGGGAGCACATCGCGCTGACCGAAAGCAAATCTCGCGGCGAGACATCCAACGATGACCGCAAACAACAAGATGACCGTCCAGAAGATCGCATCGGCGGCATGTGTCAGGACGATGCCAGCGAGCCTGATCGGCAGAACCATCATCAGCAGTGCGCTGAAAAAATAGATCGCCGCGAGCGGAATGAACGTCCCCGCATCGGCGATGTCGCTCAAGCGCTTGGCGCCGATCGCGCCATAGGGATAGCCATGCCTGGCCACCATCAGGCAGAGCGCCATCAGCAAGGCCGCCAGCGCGGCGGCAAGCGCGAATGAGGTCAGGGCTTTGCTCATGAGGCTCCCGTTCCGAGCGAATCGAAGTCAGAACGTTGGTAGCCCATGGTTTGTAAATTGCTAGTAAGCATCATGCAGCGGCACGGCAGAGTTTCTCGGTGCATTCACTCCGCAGCTTGCAGACGCCGCCCGTCGATAATGGTCTTGATCTCGGCGCGGCAAGAGCCGCAATTGGTGCCGGCGTGAAGGGCGGCGCCGATTGCCGCGACGCTGGTACAGCCGCCGCGTACCGCTTCCGCGATCTGGTTGGCACCAACCCCGAAACAGGCGCAGACGATGGCACCGCGGTCGACGCTGTTGCCGCCCGGCCGCCCGGCGACAATCGCCAGCCGCGCCTGCCGATTGGCATGGTCAGCGCCAAGTTGTTCGACTGCCCAGCCGCGCGACACCGCCACCGGGGTTGGCGCAAGATAGAGCGCGCCGACCAGCCTATTGCCTGCGAAACGGGCGAAGCGATGGTGCCCGCCGGCGATGTCGTGATAGGCGAGCGTCTCGCCTTCCATGCCTAATAGCGCGGCGGCAAACCCGGTCCAGTCGCGGCTGTCCTGCAGCGCAATTTCAAGCCGCCAGCCGGCGGGGCCGCGGGCGAGGCTCCAGTAATCGGCGTCGATCGATGCGGGCCGTTCGGCAAGCACGGCGAAGCCGAAGGCTGTGGCGGCGAACCGCTCGATGCGGGCGGCAACATTCTTCGAGGCCGGTTGGCCTGAAATCGCATCGGTCGTCGGCGCGACCAGTGCATCGACGCGCGCGCGGCCGGAGAACTGATCGGTCCAGTGCATCGGAACGAATACAGAGCCTTGGCGTTGGCGCACCGTCACCAGGGCGCGGACCAGCACCTCGCCATGGGCAGTCGAGACGCGGACGATCTCGGCATCGCCGATGCCGAAGTGCTGCGCATCCGACGGGTGGATTTCGACGAACGGTTCGGCCATGTGCTGCGACAAGCGCGGGCTCTTGCCGGTCCGCGTCATGGTGTGCCAATGGTCGCGCACGCGCCCGGTGTTGAGCACCAGCGGGAAATCCGGGCTGGTGCGGGTTTGTGCGGCTGGGCGAATGGCAATGAAGCGTGCCTTGCCGTCGGGTGTGTAGAAATTGCCGTTGGCGAAGAAGCGGGTGCTTTTGTCCTCCGGCTGGCGCCGCGCGCGCCCCTCTGGCCTGGCGGCCACCTCCCCCTCAAGGGGGGAGATTGGCAGTTTTGCCGGCTGCGCCCACTCATCAACCTGGGAGACTGGCGATAGCCGAGCAGCAGGCTGATCTCCCCCCTTGAGGGGGAGATGGCCGGCAGGCCAGAGGGGGTCATCTGCGACGGCCTCCACCTCGGTGGGGCGACCCGGAGAGGTCGAGACTTCACCACCGACCCCACCCCGTCCCGCTTGTTTCGCTTTGCTCAACGCGCGTGCCGACCCTCCCCTCAAGGGGGAGGGTGAGGCCGGCGCTGGCCATTGGAACGGCAGAAGATCCTCATAGGCCTCTGCACCGATATCGCCATACGCGCCTATATCAAAATCGCGCGCGCCGTCATTCTCGAAGCCCGACAGCGCGGCATGCTCGGCGAAGATGTCGGCCGGCGACACATGCGAAAAAGCCTCGCCGAAGCCCATCCGCTTGGCGACTTCAGCGATGATCCACCAATCTGGCCTTGCCTCACCGGGCGTGGCCAAAAAGGCTCGCTGGCGCGAGATGCGGCGCTCCGAATTGGTGACGGTGCCATCCTTTTCGCCCCATGCGGTGGCCGGCAGCCGGACATGGGCGTGGCGGACCGTGTCGGTCTTGGCCAGCACGTCCGACACCACAACAAACGGGCAGGCCTTGATCGCCGCCTCGACGGCATCGGCGTCCGGCATCGAATCGACGGGGTTGGTGGCCATGATCCACAGCGCCTTGATGCGTCCGTCGGCCACCGCTTGGAACATCTCGACCGCTTTCAGGCCGGGTTTTTCGGCGGCGGTTGGGGCATTCCAGAAGCGCTGCACGCGTTCGCGGTGCTCGGGGTTTTCGATCTCCATGTGGGCGGCCAGCATGTTGGCCATGCCGCCGACCTCACGGCCGCCCATGGCGTTGGGCTGGCCGGTCACCGAGAACGGCCCGGCGCCGGGCTTGCCTATGCGGCCGGTGGCCAGATGGCAGTTGATGATGGCGTTGACCTTGTCGGTGCCCGCAGACGACTGGTTCACGCCTTGGCTGTAGACGGTCACCGTCTTCGCCGTCGCGGCAAACAGGCTGTAGAAGCGGGCCAGTTCGTCCTCACTGAGACCCGTGGCAGCCGCGATGCCGGCAAGATCGAGCGCCGAGGCGGCGAAAAGCGCTTGCCCGAAGCCGGTCGTGTGCGACGTGATATAGGTGCGGTCCAGCGCGTTGTGCTGGCCGAGATAGGCGAGCAGCCCGGTGAACAAAGCGACGTCGCCATCGGGCGCGATCGCCAGATGCATGTCGGCGATATCTGAGGTCATGGTGCGGCGAGGGTCGATCAGCACCACCTTCATCTCGGGCCGCTTTTCCCGGGCGGCGGCTATGCGCTGGTAGAGTACCGGATGGCACCAGGCGAGATTGGAGCCGACCAGCACGATCAGGTCGGCAAGTTCCAGATCCTCGTAATTTCCCGGAACGGTGTCCGAGCCAAAGGCGCGGCGGTGGCCGGCGACCGACGAGGCCATGCACAGGCGCGAATTGGTGTCGATATTGGCCGAGCCGATAAAGCCTTTCATCAGCTTGTTGGCGACGTAATAGTCCTCGGTCAGCAACTGGCCGGAAACATAAAAGGCGACCGAACCAGGGCCGTGTTCGGCAATGGTTTGCGAGAAGGTCGAAGCGACAAGGTCGAGCGCTTCGTCCCAGTCGGTGCGGCGACCGTGGATCTCCGGGTATAGCAACCTGCCGTCGAGATCGATGGTCTCAGCCAGCGCCGAGCCTTTGGAGCAGAGCCGGCCGAAATTCGCCGGGTGGTCCGGGTCGCCGCGAACGGTTATTTCACCGTCCGCGGCGACCTTCGCCAGCACGCCGCAACCCACCCCGCAATAGGGGCAGGTGGTCCTCACCTCGCGCGCTTCATCAATCTGCATGGTTCACGCCGCGCGGCTGGCCAGCGCTTCCAGCGCAATGAACAGCCGCTCGCCGTCGATCCGCACCGCAATGGTGCGCACCGCGCCCTCGTCCGCGCCGAGCGCCTTGCCTGTCTCCAGCGAGATCACCCAATTGTGCAAGGGACAGGTCACCGCCGTGCCATGGACGATGCCCTGGCTGAGCGGCCCACCTTTGTGCGGGCAATGGTCGTCGATGGCAAAGACCTGATCGTCGGCCGTGCGAAAGACGGCGATCTTTCCTTCCGGCGTGGCGACGCAGCGCGCGCCGCGACGCGGAATGTCCGAGAGCGTGCCGATCGATACCCAATTCATCTGGCCATTCCTCTTTTGCGCGTGTTCTTGTCCGAAAACCGCATTCCACTTTTCGGGAACACGCGCCTACTCCGCCGCCTGGGCAAAGCCGACCGAAGCCATCGGCCGGAATTCATGCTTGTCCTTGCCGGAAGCACGTTCCGACCATGGGTCGACCTGGGCGAATTTCTGCGAAAAGACGAAGCGGTCGAAATAGGCTTTGCGCTTCTCGCCATCGTCCATGATCTGACGCTTGATCTCAGCTATGCCGACGCGCTTGGCCCATTTGTAGATACGCTCAAGATAGCGACCCTGCTCGCGATACATCTGCGTCAACGCCACGATATGCTCCAGCGCCTCGTCCTCGGTCTTGACCAGGCCGAGCACTTCGGTGCCCTTGATGTCGAGACCGGCGGCGCCGGCGAAATGGATCTCATAGCCGCTATCGACGCAGATCACGCCGACATCCTTGCAGGTCGCCTCGGCACAGTTTCGCGGACAGCCCGACACCGCCATCTTGACCTTGGCCGGGGTCCACGAGCCCCACATGAATTTTTCGATACGGATGCCCAAGCCGGTCGAATCCTGCGTGCCGAAGCGGCACCAGTCCGAGCCGACACAGGTCTTCACCGTGCGCAGTCCTTTGGCATAGGCGTGGCCGGAGACGAAGCCGGCCTGACCGAGATCGGCCCATACCGCCGGCAGGTCTTCCTTGCGGATGCCGAGCATGTCAATGCGCTGGCCGCCGGTGACCTTGACCATCGGAATCTCGAACTTGTCGACGACATCGGCGATGGCGCGCAATTCGGCGGCGTTGGTGACGCCGCCCCACATGCGCGGCACTACCGAATAGGTGCCGTCCTTTTGTATGTTGGCGTGGACGCGCTCGTTGATGAAGCGCGACTGGTAATCGTCGGCGTATTCGTCGGGCCAGTCGCAGACGAGATAATAGTTGAGCGCCGGCCGGCATTTGGCGCAGCCGCAGGAGGTCTTCCACTCCAGTTCCTGCATGACGGCGGGAATGGTCTTCAGGCCCTTGGCCTTGATCAGCCGGCGGACCTCGTCGTGGCCAAGCGCGGTGCAACTGCACATCGGCTGGACCGCCGCGGGGTTGTATTTGTCGCCGATGGTCAGCACCATCAGCTTTTCGACCAGCCCGGTGCAGGAGCCGCAGGAGGCCGACGCCTTGGTGTGGGCGCGCACATCGTCGAGCGAGGTCAAGCCCCTGGCCGTGATCGCGCCGGTGATCTTTCCCTTGCATACGCCGTTGCAACCGCAGATTTCCGCATCATCCGGCAAGGCTGCAACGGCCGCCATAGGGTCCAGGGGGGCGCCTCCCTGGTAGGACTGGCCGAAGATGAGCGTATCGCGCATCTCGGATATGTCGGTCTGCTTCTTCTTGAGGTCGTTGAACCAGGCGCCGTCCGCCGTCTCGCCATAGAGCACGGTGCCGATGATGCGGTCGTCCTTGAGTACCAGGCGCTTGTAGACACCGGCCGCGGCATCGCGCAGCACGATCTCCTGGCGGTCATCGCCCTCGGCGAAGTCGCCGAGAGAGAACAGCTCGATGCCGGTGACCTTGAGCTTGGTCGGCGTGTCCATGTGGACGAAAGCCGCCGCCTCATTGCCGGCCAGATGGCTGGCGGCGACGCGCGCCATCTCGTAGAGCGGCGCGACCAGCCCGTAGACCTGGCCGTTGACCTCGGCGCATTCGCCGATTGCGTAGATATCGGGATCGTTGCTGCGCATGCCGGCGTCGACGACGATGCCGCGATTGACCGCAATGCCGGCTTCCTTCGCCAGCGCCGCATTCGGCCTGATGCCCACCGCCATGACGACGAGCGTTGCGGGAATGACTGTGCCGTCGGCAAGCTCCACCCGCTCGACCTTGCCGTTGCCGGTGATCGCCTGGGTGTTGGCCTTGGTGATGACCTTGATGCCGCGCTGCTCGACGGCGCGCTGCAGGAGATATCCGGCGGCCGGATCGAGCTGACGCTCCATCAGAGTCGGCATGACGTGCAGCACGGTGACGTCCATGCCCTGCGCGTTCAGACCCGCAGCCGCTTCCAGGCCGAGCAGGCCGCCGCCGATGACGACCGCCTTGGCCCGCGACTGGGCGGCAAGCATCATCGCCCGGACGTCGTCGAGATCGCGATAGGTGAGCACGCCGGGCAGATCATGGCCTGGCACCGGAATGATAAACGGCACCGAGCCGGTGGCGATGACGAGCTTGTCGTAGGGCTCGGTCACGCCATGATCGGAGGTGACGGTCTTTGCCTGCCGGTCGATGGCGACGATCTTGTGGCCCTTGTAGAGGGTGATGCCGTGCTTGATGTACCAGCCGTCGCCATGGATGATGATCTCCTCATAGGCCTTTTCGCCCGACAGAACCGGCGACAGCATGATGCGGTCGTAGTTCACGCGCGGCTCGGCGTTGAAGATGGTGACCTGGTAGCGCCCAGGCGCCTTTTCCAGGAGATGCTCCAGCATGCGCCCGGGGGCCATGCCGTTGCCGATGATGACGAGTTTCTCGGTCATGTCCTGATCCACTCCGCTCTCACTCAGCCGCGTAGGAAAGGCCTGAAGCTTCGTCAGACGCCGTGCGCTCCATCCGCCGGATGGAAAGATGCATCCAGGCAAAGCAGGTGGCGACAATGACGAAGAGCAGCATGAAGCAGCTCGACCAGACGCCGGTGAGGTCGTTGAGCACGCCGAAGGCGATTGGCAGGATAAAGCCGCCGAGCCCGCCAATCATGCCGACAACGCCGCCGACCGCGCCGACACTCTGCGGATAGTAAGCCGGGATGTGCTTGTAGACGGCGGCCTTGCCAAGGCTCATGAAGAAGCCGAGCACACAGGCAACGGCTATGAAGGCAAGCGGGCCGATCTCGAAATGGAAGGCGATCGGCCCGCTGATACCGCGCACGACGTAGTCTGCCGAGGGGAGAGACAGAACGAGAGTCGCGACGGCACTGACAGCGAAGGTGCAGTAGAGCACGGTGCGGGCGCCGATCCGGTCGGAAAGCACGCCGCCATAGGCGCGGAAAATACTTGCCGGAATTGAATAGGCCGCGCCAATCATGCCGGCGGTCGCAAGCCCGAAGCCGTAGACGCCGATCAGGTAGCGGGGCAGCCACAGCGAGAGCGCCACGAATGCACCGAAGGCGAAGAAATAATAGAAGGCGAAGCGCCAGACCTGCAGGTTCTTGAGCGGCGCGAATTCCTGCAAGAAGCTTCTCTTGGGCGCTGCCTTGCCGGCGCGGCGCTCGCGGATGACCGGATCGTCGCCAGTCGTGAACCAGAAGACGGCGGCCATGACGACTAGTGCTGCCGCCCAGATCAGCGCGACCGACTGCCAGCCCCAGGAAAGAAGCACGAACGGTGCCAGGAACTTGGTGACCGCGGCGCCGACATTGCCGACACCGAAAATGCCAAGCGCCGTACCCTGCTTGCCGGCCGGGAAGAAGCGCGAGACATAGGCGACACCGACGGCGAAGGAACCGCCGGCGAGCCCAACGCCTAATGCGGCGACCAGCATCTGCCCGTAGGTGTGCGCAAAAGCGAGCAGAAAGGTCGCGACCGCCGCCGCAAGCATGGTCGCGGTGTATACCAGCCTTCCGCCAAAACGGTCGGTCCAGACACCGAGCACCATACGCACGAGCGAGCCGGTGAGGATCGGCGTGCCGACGAGCAGGCCGAACTCCGTCTCGTTCAGCCCCAACTCCTGCTTTATGCGCACGCCGATGATTGAAAAGATCGTCCACACCGCGAAGCAGACGGTGAAGGCGATGGTGGACATGGCAAGCGCCTGCCGGGGAGCGCTGTCCTGGCTGGGCGCGGCTGGGAGATTTGCGGTCATTTTCTGGCTCCGGTTTGCGGCGTGGGAGGCACCGCCCTTGTCTGTTCGTTCGCGACTGTCAGCGGCGCAGCATCGGCGAACTGGTTGAAACCGACCTTTGCGCGGTCACTTCAAGACCCTTGCCGTCAGTCTTGGCGCCGGCGGGAAAGAGGAGGAGCGCGGCGGTGAACAGCGCCGCCGTCAGCGCGCTGGCGGCCAGAAAATCGCGGCGCGTGAAGTCCGCGAGGGACGCGCCAGTTCCGATCCGTTTCGTCATCGTCGTCTCCGGTTGGCGCCGCTTGGGACCAGCGTGTCGATTGCGTCAAAACAAAAAAGCCGCCGGCCAGGTCTTCGCGTCCGGGATTTCGGGAGCGCGTGTGGACCTGAGCGGCAGCTTTGCCTGTGGCGCCCGCCATTGGACGCCGTGTCACTTGGCCCTTGCGGACCCTACATTTTGGAAAGCAGGAAGCGTGCCAATTCGACAGCGCTCTTAATTATAGAATGAAATCAATATGAACCGCAGCCGCGCGACTTTTGACCAAGCTCGGCAGCGGATCAAAGATTAGTCAAAATGCCTTGCACAGCAGCATAATATTTGTGCAATGCGGTAGATTGCCCATTGCCGATGCAGATTTGCCAATGATGATGACGAGTTTCCAATTATGGCCTTACTCCGCGGCTTCGACGAAGCGGTGGCGTTCGTAGAGGAATTTCAGCACCGCCTCGCGGCAGCGCAGGAAGGTGCGGTCGGAGGAAAGCTCAATGCGCCGACGCGGCCGGGCCAGCGGCACGGGAAGAACCTCGCCGATGGTGGCCGCCGGCCCGTTGGTCATCATGACGATGCGGTCGGACAGCAGCACCGCCTCGTCGACATCGTGAGTGATCATGATCGTCGTCGAGCCGAACCTCGAATGGATATCCATCACCGCGTCCTGAAGATGCGCGCGGGTCAGCGCGTCGAGCGCGCCGAAGGGCTCGTCGAGCAGCAGGATCTTCGGCTCCATGGCCAGCGCCCGGGCGATGCCGACGCGCTGCTTCATGCCGCCCGAAATCTCGGCCGGACGTTTGTCCTTGGCATGCGCCATCTGCACGAGATCGAGATTGCGCATGATCCATTCATGCCGCTCGGCCCGGCTCTTTTTGCCGCCGAAGACCTTGGATACCGCGAGGTTGATGTTTTCGTAGACGGTGAGCCAAGGCAGCAGGCTGTGGTTCTGGAACACCACGGCGCGTTCCGGGCCGGGGCTGTCGACCTCCTTGTCTTCGAGCAGGACGGCGCCGGCCGAGACCTTGGTCAGGCCGGCGATCAGGTTGAGCAAGGTCGACTTGCCGCAGCCGGAATGGCCGATGATCGAGACGAATTCGCCCTTGTCGATGGTCAGCCGGATGTCCTTCAGCACGTCGCTGACCTGGCTGCCGCGGGCGAAGGATTTGTCGATGTGGTCGAGTTTCAGATAGGCCGTCATCGTCCCTCTCCTCACTTTGCTGTTGTGCCGCGGGTGACGAAGACGCCGACCGCCGCGACCAGGCGGTCGAGGCAAAAGCCGGTGACGCCGATATAGGCGAGCGCGACAATGATGTCGGGCAGGCGCGACGAGTTCCACGCGTCCCAGATGAAGAAGCCGATGCCGACGCCGCCGGTCAGCATTTCGGCGGCGACGATGGCGAGCCAGGACAGGCCGATGCCGATCCGCAAGCCGGTGAAGATGTAGGGCGCGGCCGCCGGCACCATGATCTTCACAAAGAACTCGAACTGGTTGAGCCGGAGGATACGGGCGACGTTGCGGTAGTCCTCGGGGATGTTGCGGACACCGACCGCGGTGTTGATGATGATGGGCCAGATCGAGGTGATGAAGATGACGAAGATCGCCGACGGGCTGGAATCGCGGAACGCCGCCAGCGACAGCGGCAGCCACGCGAGCGGCGGCACCGTGCGCAGGATCTGGAAGACCGGATCGAGACCGCGCATCGCCCAGATCGACTGGCCGACGAGCGCGCCGAGCGCGACGCCGACGATTGCTGCCAGGCCGAAGCCCATGGCGACGCGCTGCAGCGACATCAGCACCCGCCAGGCGAGTCCGATGTCCTGCGGGCCATTGTCGAAGAACGGGTGGGCGATCAGGTCATAGGCCTCGTTCCACACCTGGCTCGGCGGTGGCAGGCTGGCCGTGGGCGACGAACAGGCGACCTGCCAGACGACGAGCATAATGGTGATGACGATGACCGGCGGCACCAGCGTGCTGGCCAGCTTGGCGGCGACCGCGGCCGGGTCGAAGCGGCGCCGCGCCCTGGCGGTCAAGGCGATGACCTCGGCGGGCTTGGCCGGTGCGGGGAACGGCTTCACCTTGCGGTCCTCGATGGCTTGGATAGACATTTCTCGAAAAACTCCTTGGCGGCAGGTGCAAGGCAGGCGGCGCTGCCACCGCCTGCCGCGCATCCCTGTCAGGCTCAGGCCGACACCTTGATTCTCAGGCTGTCGAGATAGGCCGACGGGTTCTCCGGATCGAATATCTTGCCGTCGAAGAAGGTTTCAGTGCCTCGCGACGTAGACGCCGGAATATCGGCCGCGGCGACACCAAGATCCTTGGCCGCCTCGCGCCACAGATCCTCACGGTTTACTTGGCCGACCAGTGCTTTGATGTCGGTGGTCGGCGCGAACTTGCCCCAGCGGATATTTTCGGCGAGGAACCAGCTGTCGTGGCTCTTGAAGGGATAGGACACGCCGCCCTTCCAGAACTTCATATAGAGGTCGGTGCCGTTGGCGACGCGGCCATTGCCGTAGTTGATGTCGCCCTTGAGGCGGCCGATGATGTCGGCAGTCGGCACGTTCATCCACTGCCGCTTGCCGATGATGGCGGCCATCTCGTCCTTGTTTTCTTTTGCCTCGCACCATTGCTGGGCTTCCATGACGGCCATCAGGATCGCCTTGGTGGCGTTCGGGTACTTGTCGATAAAGGCGGCGCGCAGGCCGAGCGCCTTTTCCGGATGGCCCTTCCACAGTTCGCCGGTGGTGGCGGCGGTGAAGCCGACGCTCTGGTGGACGAGTTGCTCGTTCCACGGCTCGCCGACACAGAACACGTCCATGTTGCCGACCTTCATGTTGGCGACCATCTGCGGCGGCGGCACGACGATGGTCGAGACGTCCTTGTCGGGATCGATGCCGCCGGCAGCCAGCCAGTAGCGCAGCCAAAGATCGTGCGTGCCGCCCGGGAAGGTCATGGCGGCCTTCACCTCCTTGCCTGCGGCCTTTTTCGCAGCGAAGGCGTCCTTCAGCTTGGAGGCGTCGAGGCCGACGCCGGTGCCGGCATATTCCTGGGCGACGGAAATGCCCTGGCAGTCGTAGTTGAGCCGCGCCACGATCGCCATCGGCAGTGGCTGCTTGTTTTGCGTCACCTTGCCGGTGTGCATCAGATAAGGCATCGGCGTCAGGATATGGGCGCCGTCAATGCCGTTGGCTTCGCCGCCGAGCACCAGATTATCGCGCGTCGCCCCCCAGGAGGCCTGCTTGAGCACCTCGACATCGGGCATGCCGAATTTCTCGAACAGGCCTTTCTCCTTGGCGATCATCAACGGTGCTGCATCAGTCAATGCGATGAAGCCGAGCTTGGCGCCGGTGACTTCCGGCGCGGCGGGCGCCGCATAGGCGCCGGAGGGCAGCAGCGCACGCGCCGCGGCCAGCGTTGCCGCGGTGGCCGCGCTGATCCTCAGGAAATCCCGGCGGCTGATCGCCGTTTGGGCGGAATGGCTATTGGTGCTTTTCGTCATCGTCATCTCCGGTTGGGCGCGGCTTGGGATCGGCGCCGTCGATTGCGTGTTCGACCAAAACAAAAAAAGCCGCCGGCCAGGCCGCGCGCGTCCGTCCATCCGGGATCGCGTGTTGACCTGAGCGGCAGCTTTGCCTGTAGCGCCCGCCATTGGACGCCTATTCCGTGACCCGAGAAGAGTCTGCCTATTACAAAGCAGGAACCGTGCCAGTTTCGGAATGGGTGACAAACATCAATGAGATCAACGGCATGCCACAATCTTCGGCGCGCCGGGCCGCTGGGCGAGCAAGCCAAGGATTGTTCATTAGCGCAGTTGCACGCACATTTTTTGTGCAGCGCACAAGAATGCCGGAGAAATGATCAGGCCTCAGCGCGCGCCAATTTCTGGCCGGCAATGTAGGCGTCGATCTCGTCGGGATCGAATATCTGGCCATCGAAGAAGCCATCGGGACCGAGCACCAGGCTTGCCCCCGCCGAACCGACCGGAGTCGCGGCCTTCAGCGCGCCCTCGACCTTGGCATTGGCACCGGGAAGCGCCACGCCAAGCGGCTTCAACGCCGAGCGGTAGAGATCGGGGCGGTAGCAGTCGCGGGCAATAGCGAGGTTTTCCGGCGTGTGCGGGACATGCCCCCAGCGCACCATCTGCGTGTAGAACCACAGCGCATGGCTCTTCCACGGGAAGTTCGCCGCCTTGTTGAAGGGCAGAAAGAAGTCACCGACGGTGAGTTCGGCGCCGCCGCCGAGCGCCAGATGCCCGCTGAGAATCGGCATCTGCAGCGCCGGCGCAAGCCCGAGGAAGGCCGGCTGCGCCATCAGGGCCGCGAGTTCGTCACGGTTTGCCGGATCCTGGCACCAGCGCGCCGCGTGATGAAGCGCACGCAGCAGGGCTGAAAGCGCGTCCGGCTCTCTTTCCGCCCATGCCTTGCGCACGCCAACGACTTTCTCCGGGCTGGTCTTCCAGATGGCCGCCTTGACCGTGGCGATGCGGCCGGTGCCGGCGACGACCGCGGCACTGTTCCAAGGTTCGCCGACGCAGTAGCCGTCGATCCTGCCGGCGGCGAGCGCGTCGGCCATGAAGGGGGGCGGCACGATGACGATCTCGATTTCACGCGACGGGTCG
Organism: Mesorhizobium sp. M0954; assembly: GCF_040319155.1. Lineage (NCBI taxonomy): Bacteria > Pseudomonadati > Pseudomonadota > Alphaproteobacteria > Hyphomicrobiales > Phyllobacteriaceae > Mesorhizobium > Mesorhizobium sp. M0954. The sequence goes on from NZ_JAMYNR010000005.1 coordinate 185,543, forward strand.
ATGCCGCAGGCGGCGAGCCAGTAGCGCAATTCGTAATTGTGCCCGGAATGCGGATGGACGACGGCGAAGCGCAGCGGATCGCCGCCGCCATTCGCCCGTTCGCGAATCAGCGCTCGCAATGCCTTGCCGGCCCGCGCCGGATCGAGATCGGGTTGGGCGCCGTGCGCGGCCATGCCGGCCCAGACCGCGTTTGAAACCGTCACGCAATTGCCGCCGAGGCCGAGCGAGAACGGCACGACCGTGTCGGAGGCGAGCGGCGTCAGCCCCAGATTGCAGGCGATCGGCATCGGCCCCAGCATGTGCGCCAGATCGAAGTGGCCGATGGCGATGCGGTCGCGGATGTTGGCCCAGGACGTTTCCCGGTTGAGGGTGAGGTCGATGCCTTCGCGCAAAGCAAAGCCGATTTCCTTCGCCGCGACAAGGATGGCGCTGTCGAAGAGCGGCATGAAGCCAGCATTGATCCGGTGCTCGGCCGCCATTCTCAACTCTCCTCGGGATCCAGAAGCCCTGCCGCCGTCACCAGGCTCTGCGCGATTTCGGCGATCTTGCGGTTCTGGTTCATGGCTGTCTTGCGCAGCAGCGTGTAGGCCGCGTCCTCCGACAGGCCGCGCGATTTCATCAGGATGCCCTTGGCGCGATCGATCACCTTGCGGCTCTCCAACTCGCTGCGGGCTTCTTCCAGTTCGCGCGCCATGCGCGAGAAGGCGTTGAAGCGGCTGATCGCCATGTCGAGGATCGGCTTGACCCGCTCCTGGCGCAGGCCGTCGACGACATAGGCCGATACCCCCGCTTCCACCGCAGCTTCGATCGAAGCCTGATCCGAGCGGTCGACGAACATGGCGATCGGCCGCTTCACCACGCGCGAAAGCTGGAACATGTTTTCGAGCATGTCGCGGTTGGGATTTTCGAGATCGATGACGATCACGTCGGGTTCGATCTCGGCGATCCGCCGCGCGATGCCGGCGACGTCGTGGATGACCGTGACCTGCTGATGCCCGGCCTCCCGCAATCCCGCTTCGATTATCGAAGCGCGGATGTGGTTTTCATCGATCACCAGAACAGTGAGGGATTTGCGGATCATGCCGCATTTTGCGCAGGCGAGACGATTGTGCAATGCGGCATGGCGAGATTCACGGAAACAAAGCCGGCGTCCAGGCGCCGCCTGAGGAATTGGACGACGGCCGGCGCCACGAAGTTGACGCCGCGGGCGCCGCACCCGCCTGATCGGCTGCCTGCAGGTCTGTCGGCGCACGGTGATCGCGTCGGGCGGAAGCAGACATCGCAAGCGAGGACTCCGGAGGTCGCGGTTGCGCCCTCAAGCCCCGCCTGGTCGACCAGATAGAAGATCGCATTGGCCTCTCCGCCCGGCATCGTCTCGCTGAACTGGATGCGGCTGTCAGGCTGGATCAGACCGAGCAGGGTCTCCGCGGCACCTCGACGCCGAGGTTGCGCAGATCGTAGCCGTTGCCGCGCCGCGCCGATTTTCTGGAGTGATAACCGCGCTCGCGCGGCGAATTCGTAACCCTACTCGGCGGCCGTCTCCGATGGCGCCTCTGCCGGCCCCGAAGGTTCGGCCTCGGCACGGGGCTTGCGCCGTGAAAACAGCGACCTGAGCGTGACGTAGAACACCGGCGTCAGGAACAGGCCGACGAAGGTGACGCCGAGCATGCCGGAGAATACCGCGGTGCCGAGCGACTGGCGCATTTCTGCGCCCGGTCCCGTTGCGATCATCAGCGGCACGACGCCGAGGATGAACGAGAAGGCGGTCATCAGGATCGGCCGCAGCCTGAGCCGGCAGGCTTCGACGGCAGCCTCGGCGGCCGACAGCCCGCGTTCCTGCGCCTGCCGCGCGAATTCGACGATCAGGATCGCGTTCTTCGCGGCAAGCCCGATCAGCACGATGAGGCCGATCTGCACGAGGATGTTGTTGTCGAGCCCTCGGAAAGACACGCCGAGCAACGCCGCGAGCACGCCGAGCGGCACCACCAGCACAATGGCGAACGGCAGCACCCAGCTTTCATATTGCGCCGCCAGCGCCAGGAACACGAACAGCACCGACAGTCCGAAGATATAGACAGCGGCATTGCCGGTGTTGCGCTCCTGATAGGCGAGTTCGGTCCATTCATAGGAGGTACCGGCCGGCAGCGTCTTTGCCGTGATCCCTTCCATCAATGCCAGCGCGTCGCCCGTGGAAACGCCGGGCGCGGCGTTGCCCTGCAGCGGCACTGAGACGTACATGTTGTAGCGCTGGACCAGCGCCGGGCCGGTGACGTCGCGGATCTCGATCAACGTGCCGAGCGGAACCAGCGCGCCGGTCGCCGAGCGCACCTTCAGTTTCAAGATGTCGGCGCGATCGAGGCGGAACGCCTGGTCGGCCTGCGCCCGCACCTGGTAGACGCGCCCGAACGCGTTGAAGTCGTTGACGTAGGCGGTGCCCAAATTGATCGACAGCGTCTCGAAGATGTTGGGGATCGGCACGTTCAGGATGCGCGCCTTGTCGCGATCGATCGCCAGGAAGAATTGCGGGCTCGACGCGGAGAAGGTGGTGAACACGCCCGTCAGCCCCGGCGTCTTGTTGGCCTTGCCGGCGATTTCGTAGGCAAGCGCCAGGATCTGCCGCATGTCGGCGCTGTTGCGCTCCTGGATCTGCAGCTTGAAGCCGCCGGCATTGCCGACGCCGCGGATCGGCGGCGGTGGCAGTGCGATAATGAAGGCTTCCTTGATGCTTTGCAGGCTGCCGAACAGATTGCCGATGACCTGGGTCGCCGACTGGCCGGCTTTCAGTCGCTCGTCAAACGGCTTGAACCTGGCGAAGATCACGCCCGCGTTGCTGGCGTTGGTGAAGGTCGCGCCGGAGAAGCCGGCGAAGGCGACAGCGTAATCGACGCCTGGCGTTTTCTGGATGATCTGCGACGCCTGCTGGATGACCGAATCGGTCCTCGACAGCGAAGCGCCGTCCGGCAACTGGACGACGACGATCGCATAGCCCTGGTCAAGCGACGGAATGAAACCGCGCGGCACCGCCTGCACCATGTAGACCGTGGCGTAGATGAGGGCCGCGAAAACGGCCAGCATGGCGGCCATCGTTATCCACGAGCCGACCAGCACGCGGATAATGCTCGAATACCAATGGGCGACCCTGTCGAAGCCGCGATTGAAGCCGTCGGCGAGCGCCCGTCCGAACCGCGCCAGGAAAAAGCGCGGCGGCGCCGCCGCGGCGTGATGCGGCTTGAACAGCAGTGCGGCCAGCGCCGGCGAAAGCGTCAGCGAATTGAATGCCGAGATCGCCGTCGACACCGCGATGGTGATAGCAAACTGCAGATAGAACTGCCCAGAAATGCCGGGGATGAAGGCTGTCGGCACGAACACGGCTATCAGCACCAGCGAGATCGCGATGACGGCCGTTCCGACTTCGTCCATGGTCAGGTGCGACGCCGGACTGGGCGCCAGCCCTCTGGCGATATTGCGCTCGACGTTTTCGACCACGACGATCGCATCGTCGACGACGATGCCGATCGCCAGAACGAGGCCGAACAGCGTCAGCATGTTGAGCGAGAAGCCGGCGGCGTAAAGTACCGCCAGCGTGCCGATCAGCGACACGGGAATCGCCACGATCGGCACGATCGCCATGCGCCACGATTGCAGGAAGACGATGATGACGATGATGACCAGCAGCATCGCCTCGAGGATCGTCTTGTAGACCTCCTGGATCGACTCGGCGACGAACTCGGTCGGATTGTAGACGATGTCGTAGCTCAACCCCTTCGGGAAGTCGCGGGAAAGCTCCTTCATCTTGTCCTGGATCTCCGCGGCTGCGGCGAGCGCATTGGTGCCCGGCCGCTGGAAGATGGCGAGCGCCACCGCCGGTTTGCCGTTGAGATAGGAGTTGGTGACGTAATCCTTGGCGCCGAGCTCGATGCGCGCCACGTCCTGGAGCGAGATCAGGCGGCCGTCGTCGGTCGATTTGACGATCACGTATCGGAAGTCGCGTGCGTCGTTGAAGCGGCCTTGCGTTGTGACCGTGTACTGGAACGCCGTGCCGGTGCTGGTCGGCGGCGCGCCGATCGAGCCGCCCGACACCTGGACATTCTGGTCGCGCAGCGCCTGCACCACATCGCCCGAGGTCATCCCCAGGGCGGACAGTTTTTCCGGATCGAGCCAGATGCGCAGCGAATATTCGCGTTCGCCGAAGATGATGAGGTCGCCGACGCCGTCTAGTCTGAGCAATATGTCGCGCACCCGCGAGCGGGCGTAGTTCGAGACGTAGAGTTGGTCGTAGGTATTGTCGGGCGACAGCATGTGCACGACCATCATCAGGTCGGGCGAGGTCTTGGTGGTGGTGATGCCGAGGCGGCGGACTTCTTCGGGCAGGCGTGGCTCGGCGACCGACACGCGGTTCTGCACCAGCACCTGCGCCTGGTCGAGATCGGTGCCCAGCTTGAAGGTGATGGTCAGCGCCATCGCCCCGTCGCCCGACGAATAGGACGACATGTAGAGCATGCCCTCGACGCCGTTGATCTCCTGCTCGATCGGCGTTGCCACCGTCGCTGCGACCGTCTCGGCGTCGGCGCCCGGATACTGGGCGCGAACGACGATGGTCGGCGGCGCGATCTCGGGATATTGCGCGACCGGCAGCTGGGTATAAGCAATCCCGCCGAGGATCAGCAGGACGATCGAAACGACCGATGCGAAGATCGGACGGTCGACGAAGAAATGTGCGAACCTCATTGCTGCAACTCGGCGGTCTCGGCCCTGGGCGGCAACGTCACCATCTCGACCTTGACCTTGGTGCCGGGCCTGGCGTGCATCAGCCCGTTGACGATGATCGTCTCATCGCCGGTCAGGCCCTGGCGGATCACCCGGTAGCCGTCGAGAAGCGGGCCGGTGCGCACGGGCTTCGCCGACACCATCCCGGCCTCATCCACCAGGAACACGATGCGGCGATCCTGATCGGCGCCGATCGCCTCGTCGGGCACCAGCACGCCGCTATGCGGCAGCGACCCCGGCACGTTGATGCGCCCGAACATGCCTGGCTGGAGAATGCCGTCGGCGTTGGGAAACCTTGCACGCACCCGCATGGTGCCGGTCGCGTTGTCGATCCGGTTCTCGGCAAAATCGAGCTTGCCTTTGAATACCGCCTCCGCGCGGTCGGCGACGCGAACCACCACCTCAAGCCCGCCGGCGCCTTCCTGCATGCTGCCGCCGCGCTCCTTCGCGTCGCGGGCGTAGCTGAAATACAGGCGCTCATCGACGTCGAAATAGAAGTCGATCGGATCGCGCGTAACGATGGTCGTCAGCAAGGTGGAATCCGGCTGCACGAGGTTGCCGACCGACACCAGCCGGCGGTCGATGCGGCCGGACAAGGGCGCCTTGATTTCGGTGAATTCCATGTTCAGTCTGGCCGTCGTCAGCGCAGCCGTCGCGCCCTGCATCTGCGCCTGCGCCGAAAGGTATTCCCGCCGGCGGTCGTCGACCGTCGCGGTTGAGATATTGCCGGTCTTGGCGAGTTCGTCGGCGCGATCCAGCTGCATCTTGGAGAATTCGAGCAGACTCTTGGCGACGTCCACTTGCGACTTGGCGGCATCATAAGCCGCCTGGTACGGACGCTGATCGATGGTGAAGAGCAGGTCGCCCTTGTTGACCAGTGCGCCGTCCTGGAAGCTGACCTTGTCCAGATAGCCGCTGACGCGCGAACGGATGGCGACCTGGTCGAGGGCTTCGAAGCGCCCGACGAACTCGTCGTCTTCGACGATTTCACGGACCACCGGCTTGGCCGCCGTCACCACGGGTAACTGTTGGTCCTGCGCAAACGCAGTGCTGCTGAAAGCCATGCCGAGCAGGAATGCCGCCGACACGGCGGCGCGGGTAAGCCAGCCGGCCGATCGACAGGGTCGCCCGTCCGCGTCGCGATGCAATTGCCCATTCTCTTGGGTGTCCATTTGCGTCCTCGCTCGCTGGACCCGGAGGTCGATTGATCCGCTTCTACGCTCAGGCTTTTCGTCGAAATCAGAGCACTACAGTGTTGTGCATGGCAACATGATCATTTTCGATGTGGGCTGAAATGTCCACCCTGTGGCTGCCCCGCCACCCGCCACTTGCGATGCAGATCCACCAGGCGGTCCGGGGATGCCATTGAGAGGGGGCGGCTAGACCTGGGAACAGACCTTGGTCCCGTCGGGCTGAACGTCCGCAATCCTTCTTCAAACGTTAAAGCCGCCATTTCGCTATCGGCCCCAAACGCGACGTCTGAGTACTGGTTCGGCGATGAACACTCTGGCGCTTGCTGATGTTGAGCGACGTCAGCTTTCGCCCAAACCGCGTCAGCCCTTACACCACCAACCTCCCCTGCTCCGCGTCCTCTGCATTGGGATCGCCCGGCGCGGTCGCCCAGGCGAGCTCCACCAGCGTCACCGTCCGCCTTCCAACCCCGTCGAGCTGGCAGACGATCAGCCCCTGCTCCTCGATATATATCAGCAGGCGCCGGGCGCGGCGTAGCGAGTGCGAGCCGTAGGCGCGGGCGATCGCCGCGTCGCTCGGGCAGGGCCAGCCCTCCTTGGCGGCGCGGGCGATCATCATGAACACGCCTTGCATGTCCTCGGGGAGCAGCGAGGCGCGCGCCGAGACGTCCTGCCAAGCGTCATCGCCTGCCATGTCGGAGCCGAGGCCGGCGCGGGCGCGGGTCAGCATGCGGCGGAACTCCGGCAGGTCCGGCACGACCGAGGCGAGGCCCTCGATGCGGCAGCGGACCACGAACTCCTGATAAAGCACGCCGATGACCCGGAAGCCGGCATCGGGTTGCGCCAGCACGGCGCGCAGCACCCGGTCGACGCGCTCGCGGCGCTCCGCCAAATCCTCGGCGCTGATCGGCGGCTCCACCGCTTCGGGGCGGATTTCCAGCGCCGCCGATTTCGCCGCCATCAGCTGGTCGAGCAGGTCCGGCGACGACCGGCGCTGCGGCCGGACGGTTTCGGGCGGCGGGGCCGCCAGGATGATCGCGCGCGCGTCCTCCAACGCCGATTCCGGCAGCGGCATCAGGCGCGGGGTCGCGTTGCGCGGACTTGTATCGGTCGGGCCGATTCGCAAGCCCAGCGGACGGCGCGACAGCGCCGGGCCGAGCGCCATGAATTGCCCGCGCTCGAGGTCGCGAAAAGCCTCCGCCTGGCGCCGCTCCATGCCGAGCAGGTCGGCGGCGCGCGCCATGTCGATATCGAGAAAGGTCCGGCCCATGAGGAAATTGGAAGCCTCGGCCGCGACGTTCTTGGCAAGCTTGGCCAGCCGCTGGGTGGCGATGATGCCGGCCAGCCCGCGTTTGCGGCCGCGGCACATCAAATTGGTCATGGCGCCGAGCGAGAGCTTGCGCGCCTCGTCGGAAACCTCGCCGGCGACAGCCGGCGCGAACAGCTGCGCTTCGTCAACCACCACCAGCATCGGGTACCAGTGGTCGCGGGCGACCTCGAAAAGCCCGCCGAGAAAGGCGGCGGCGCGCCGCATCTGGTTCTCGGCGTCGAGCCCCTCGAGATTGAGCACCGTGGAGACGCGGTGGATGCGCGCCCGCTCGCCGGCGCTCTGCAGGCCGCGCTCGGTATGCTCCTCGGCGTCGATCACCAGGTGGCCGAAACGGTCGCCCAGCGTCACGAAGTCGCCTTCGGGGTCGATGATGGTCTGCTGCACCCAGGGCGCGCTCTGCTCCAAGAGCCGGCGCAGCAGGTGGGACTTGCCGGAGCCCGAATTGCCCTGCACCAAAAGGCGGGTCGCCAGCAGCTCCTCGAGATCCAGCGCCGCCGGGGCGCCTGCGCTCGTCTGGCCCATCTCGATCGCAACGGTCATGTCTCGACTCTCCTTGCGGAGAGGGCTTATCAATCGCATCACAGCCCGTCGAGCGCGGCATGGCCGGCGCTCCGTGTTGCGCTCAGGCTGGATGTCGCGGACGATCGAGGATACGGAACGTACCGTTTCGATTCGATGAGGCTTGTCTCCTCAGGTCGAAAACCGGTACCCGCCTTTCACCGGCTGGGCCTGCCTGGCTTTCTGCGAGCCGGCGCGCGCGGCCGCTGCAAGAATGCTCTCCACCAGATCCTTGTCGCGCAGCGGTTTGCCGAGCAGCGGCACGTCGGGGGGCCGGCCGGCGATCGCGTCGGCATCGGCATATCCGGTTATCATCACCGCCGGCCAATCGGCCCGCAGATTGCGGGCGAACCGAATGACCTCCAGGCCCGAGACGAGCGGCATGGCAAAATCGGTGACGATGACATCGAAATCGTACGGCGCGCGCTCGATCATCGCCAGCGCTTCGGCACCGCCCGCGGCACAGGTAACCGCAAAGCCGTGTTGGCGAAGCGATTGCGCCGTCAGTTCCCGCAGTACGTTGCTGTCGTCGATCAGCAGGACCGATGGATAGTCCTCGCCGGCATTCACGACGCTGTCGTCGGCATCGGATTTCTCGGGGATTTCGACCGGACGCTCGATTGAACGCGGCAGCCAGAGCTGGACGGATGTTCCACTGCCGACGGTGCTTTCCATGCGAAGCGTGCCGCCCGATTGCTTGACGAAACCATGCACCGTGCTCAGACCGAGGCCAGTGCCCTTGCCGACCGGTTTTGTGGTGAAGAACGGTTCGACGACCTTGGCGAGAATGTCAGCCGGTATGCCCGACCCGGTGTCCTTGACGGTGACCACGACATAGTCGCCCGCCGAAATATCCTCGGCTGCACGGCCTAGCGTTCGATTTTGCGCCTCCACGATTATCGTGCCGCCGGACGGCATGGCATCGCGCGCGTTGAAGACCAGGTTCATCAGCGCGAGCTCCAGCTGGCTGGCATCGATATGCGCCGGCCACACAGTGTCGTCGACAAGCCAATCGAAACGGATCAGGCCGCCCAGGACCGGGGCCACCAACCCGTTCATTGTATCGCCGAGCGCGGCGAGGCGCACGGCCTGCGGCCTCAGCGTCTGGCGGCGCGAGAACGCAAGCATGCGGTTGACGAGCTCGGCGCCTTGTTTTGCCGACCGGCGTGTCAGTTCCAGAACCTGCCTGGTCTGTCCATCGAACTCGGCGTGGCGCTCGAGCAATCCCAATCCGCTGAGAATTGCGGCAAGCAGATTGTTGAAATCATGCGCCAGCCCGCCGGTAAGCTTGCCGATCGCGTCGAGGCGCTGCGATTGCAGCAGCTGGTTCTCAAGCTCGCGCCGCTCGGTAACGTCCAGCAACGTGCCGAGGATCTCAGGCTCTTTGCCGTCGGAGCCATTCGACAGGACGCCCTGGTCGAGAAAAATCCGGTAATTGCCGTCGGCGCATTGCCAGCGGAATTCGCAGGTGTAGGAGCCGGCGGCCTTGGCTGCGAGCAGGACCTCCCTCACTCTCGGCAGATCGTCGGGATGAACCCGGCTCAGGCCGAAGCCTGGATCGGATGTCAGGCGTTCGGGAGGAAAGCCGGTCAGGCGTTCGACCCCTTCGGTGACAAAGCTGGCGCCGAACGGCGGCTCCGCCGCCCTTGCGTGGAAGCAGACCGGAAGAGAGCTCAAAATGGCATGCTGCCGCTCCTGGGCGCTGCGCAGGGCTCGCTCGGCCTCGAGCTTTTCCTTCTGCGCCTGCAGTGCCTGGGCCAGCAGCCGTTGCTCGGCAGCCGCCTTTTGCTGGATTTCCAGCGTCTTCTCATGAAGTTCGACGAACACGGCGACCTTGGAACGCAGCATGGCCGGGTCGAAAGGCTTGAACACGTAATCGACCGCGCCGGCGTCGTAGCCGCGCAGCATGTGCGCGTCTTCCTTGTTGATGGCGGTGAGAAAAATTATCGGCGTTCGCCTGGATTGCTCGCGCTGGCGGATCAATCCCGCGGTCTCGTAGCCATCCAGCCGGGGCATCAGCACATCCAGCAGGATGACTGCGAAATCCTCCTTCAGCAGTGCGCGCAACGCCTCTTCGCCCGACTGCACGCAGACGACTTCACCGATAGGGGCCAGAACCTCGCCGATCGCCAGCAGATTGCGCTCGTCGTCATCCACGGCCAGGATGCGCGCCTTTGCCGGCCCTGCTGCCGGCGCCATAACCTCCAGCTTCCTTGCTCCGTTTCTCGACAGTTTCTGCATCGAGCGGCCGTCAGTTCACTGCCATGAGCGTCTTTTCCGGACCATGAACACGGGATCGCGAACGGCCGATCCAGACACGCAGCAATGCCAGCAGCAGATCAAGGTCGACAGGCTTGGCGATGTAGTCGGAGGCGCCGGCGTCGAGGCACTTCTGCCGGTCGCCCTTCATTGCCTTGGCTGTGACCGAGATCAACGGGATATGGGCGATCGCCGGCATGCTGCGGATCTGCCGCATCGTCTCGTAGCCATCCATTTCCGGCATCATGATATCGATCAGTGCCGCATCGATGTCCGGGCTCTGCTCCAGAAGCGCGATACCTTCCCGGCCACGCTCCGCATGCAGCACCTGGATGTCATAGGTCTCGAGAACGCTGGTGAGTGAATAGATGTTGCGGATGTCGTCGTCGACGATGAGGACCTTTGCGCCGGCGAGGTCGAACTTGTCCGGCTGTTCGGCTGCCGCACTATTGTTGTCGTGGCCTCGCCCCGGGAGCGTCGCGGATATCAGGAGAGCCAGCTGCGCGAAATTCTCCGCCCGCGGAACGTCCGCCAATGCCGGATGCAAGGCGAGCGACTGTTGCAGCGCTTCCGGATGAGGCGCAAAGAACAGCAGCCGCGACACCGACTGTCCGAACAGGACGGCAATCTCATCCAGCATCTGGGCGTTGTCCTTGGCCGAGCGGCCAAAGCCGAGCACAACGGCATCATAGTTGGCGATGCCGATATCGTCCGCATTCGCGGCGACGCGGCCGATCGCGGTGACCGAGGTGACGCCGTCGCGGATCGCCTCGATCAGCGAAAGGCGGCGCTCGGGATCGGGATCGGCAATCAGGACGCGGCTCTGGACGCGGAGCTTTCTGGAATGAATATCCTGGAAGACCTTCATCAGTTCGTCCGACGATACGGGCTTGGTTGAAATGCTGGATGCACCCTTGCGGGCAAGCACCTCGATGTCTTCGGCGCCCGAGATGACATGAACGGGAATGTCCTTGGTTTTCGGGTCATGGCGAAGCAGATCGAACAGCACCCAGCCGTCGATATCCGACAGTCCGAGATCGAGCGTAATCGCGTCGGGAACCAGCTTGCGTGCCAAAGCCAGCGTGCCGGAGCCCGCGGTCGACAGGACGCCTTTCAGCCCGGCCGAACGTGCAAGGCCGAGCAGCAAACCGCCGAAGGTCGGGTCGTCCTCCACGATCAGCACGACCCGATCTTCCGACGAGATCGTGTCGCGGTCATCGAGCAATTCGGAGGACGGCGGGCTCGGCTGCGCCGTCGTCGCGGCCACCTCCATCGCCGGCAGCAACGCCGCTTGCGGGGCCAAGGCCATCCGGGGTCCGTCGAATGGAATGACCAGAGTGAACGTCGAACCCTTGCCCGGCGTGCTCTCGACCCTCAATTCGCCGCCAAGCAGCCGGGCAATCTCCCGGCTGATCGAAAGCCCAAGCCCAGTGCCGCCATATTTGCGGCTTGTGGTGCCGTCGGCCTGCTGGAAGGCTTCGAAGATCAGCTTCTGCTTGTCCTGCGGAATACCGATGCCGGTATCGCTGACGACGATCGCGAGCGCCTCCATGGGTTGCGCCGAACCGTTGTGACGGCCCGCCTTTTCGGCCCGGAAATTCAAGCGGACCTCGCCTTGCGAGGTGAACTTGAACGCGTTCGACAAAAGGTTGAGCACGATTTGCTGCAATCGCTTCTCGTCGGTGCGGACGGTCTCCGGAAGCTCGGGATCGACGTTGATGGTGAAGCCAAGTCCCTTGTCGGTCGCCAGTTGCCGGAAGGTTCGCTCCATGTGCTGGCGAAGATGCACCACCGGCATGTCGTTGATGTCGATCGAGACGGTGCCCGATTCGATCTTCGACAGGTCGAGGATGTCGTTGATCAGGCTCAAAAGGTCGGTGCCGGCCGAATTGATGGTGCGCGCGAACTCGACCTGCTTGTCGTTGAGATTGCCCTGCTGGTTGGTTGCGAGCAGGTTTGAAAGGATGAGCAGCGAGTTCAGCGGCGTGCGCAGTTCGTGGCTCATATTGGCGAGGAATTCCGACTTGTATTTCGAGGTAAGCGCCAGCTGCTCGGCCTTCTCCTCCAGCGCCCGCCGCGCCATCTCGATTTCCAGGTTCTTGTTCTCCACCTGCTTCTTTTCGTTCTCGAGCAGCTGCGCCTTTTCCTGCAGCTCCTCGTTGGTGGCGTGCAGCTCCTCCTGCTTCTTGGTCAGTTCGGTCTGACGCGCCTGCAATTCCGAGGTCAGCAGCTGCGACTGCTTGAGCAGGCCTTCGGTACGCATGGTGGCGGCGATGGTGTTGAGAACGATGCCGACGGATTCCATCAGCTGGTTGAGGAAGGACTGGTGCGTGTCGCGGAATTCGCTGAACGAGGCGAGTTCGATGACGGCCTTCACCTCGTCCTCGAACAGAGCCGGAAGAATGATCACGTTCGCCGGCGCGGCATTGCCAAGGCCGGAGGTAACGCGCAGGAAATTCGGCGGCACATTGTCCAGCATGATGGCGCGCTTGTCGGCGGCACTCTGCCCGACAAGCCCTTCACGCAGATCGAGGCGTTGCTTGATTTCCGCCTTGCTTTCGGCGCCATAGGAGGCGGCGAGCTCCAGATAGAATTCATCCTCGTCGCGGTTGGTCACATAGAACACGCCATATTGCGCATTCACCAGCGGGGCGAGTTCGGACATGATGAGGCGCGAGACCGTGGCCAGGTCACGCTCGCCCTGCAGCATGCGCGAGAAGCGGGCGAGATTGGTCTTCAGCCAGTCCTGCTCGGCATTCTTCAGCGTCTGGTCCTTCAGATTGCGGATCATCTCGTTGATGTTGTCTTTCAGCGCCGCCACCTCGCCGGAGGCCTGGACGCTGATCGAGCGGGTCAGATCGCCCTTGGTCACCGCCGTCGACACCTCGGCGATGGCGCGCACCTGGGTGGTCAGGTTGGCCGCGAGCTGATTGACGTTGTCGGTCAGGTCGCGCCAAAGGCCGGCAGCGCCGGGCACCCGGGCCTGGCCGCCGAGCTTGCCTTCGATGCCCACTTCGCGGGCGACGTTGGTCACCTGGTCGGCGAAGGTCGCCAGCGTCTCGATCATGCCGTTGATGGTGTCGGCGAGCGAGGCGATCTCGCCCTTGGCATCGACCGTCAGCTTGCGCTTGAGATTGCCTTGCGCGACCGCGGTCACGACATCGGCGATGCCGCGCACCTGGTTGGTCAGGTTCGTCGCCATCAGATTGACGTTGTCGGTCAGGTCCTTCCAGGTGCCGGCGACGCCCTCGACCCGCGCCTGGCCGCCGAGCTTGCCCTCGGTGCCGACCTCGCGGGCGACACGCGTCACTTCGCCGGCAAAGGAGTTCAGCTGGTCGACCATGGTGTTGATCGTCGATTTCAGCTCCAGGATCTCGCCCTTGACGTCGACGGTGATCTTCTTCGACAGGTCGCCGCGCGCCACAGCGGTGGTCACCTCGGCGATGTTGCGGACCTGGCCGGTCAGGTTCTCGGCCATCGAATTCACATTGTCGGTCAGATCCTTCCAAGTGCCGGCAACGCCGCGCACCTGCGCCTGGCCGCCGAGCTTGCCTTCGGTGCCGACCTCGCGCGCCACGCGCGTCACCTCCGAGGCAAAGGAATTCAGCTGGTCGACCATCGTATTGATGGTGTCCTTCAGCTCGAGGATCTCGCCGCGCACATCGACGGTGATCTTCTTCGACAGGTCGCCCAGCGCCACTGCCGTCGTCACCTCGGCGATGTTGCGCACCTGGCCGGTCAGATTGGCGGCCATCGCATTGACGTTGTCGGTCAGGTCTTTCCAGGTACCGGCAACGCCGCGCACCTGCGCCTGGCCGCCGAGCTTGCCGTCCGAACCGACTTCGCGCGCCACGCGCGTCACCTCGGAGGCGAAGGAATTCAGCTGGTCGACCATCGTATTGATGACGTCCTTGATCTGCAGGATCTCGCCCAATGCATCGACGGTGATCTTCTGGGTCAGGTCGCCGGTCGCAATCGCGGTTGCTACCTTGGAGACGTCGCGTAATTGCACGGTCAGATTGCCGGCCATGGCATTGACGTTGTCGGTCAAATCTTTCCAGGTGCCGCCGACGCCCTCGACATGCGCCTGACCGCCGAGCTTGCCCTCCGACCCCACTTCGCGCGCCACACGCGTCACTTCCGAGGCGAAGGAATTGAGCTGATCGACCATCGTGTTGACGGTGTCCTTGAGCTCGAGGATTTCGCCCTTGACGTCGACGGTGATCTTCTTCGACAGGTCGCCGCGGGCAACGGCGGTCGTCACCTCGGCGATGTTGCGGACCTGGCCGGTCAGGTTGGCGGCCATCAGGTTGACGTTATCGGTCAGGTCCTTCCAGGTGCCGCCGACGCCCTTCACCTCGGCCTGGCCGCCGAGCTTGCCTTCGGTTCCGACCTCGCGCGCCACACGCGTCACTTCCGAGGCGAAGGAATTGAGCTGGTCGACCATCGTGTTGATGGTGTCCTTGAGCTCGAGGATTTCGCCCTGCACGGCGACGGTGATCTTCTTCGACAAGTCGCCCGAAGCGACCGCAGTCGTCACCTCGGCGATGTTGCGGACCTGGCCGGTCAGGTTCTCGGCCATCGAATTGACGTTGTCGGTCAAGTCCTTCCAGGTGCCGGCGACGCCGCGCACCTGAGCCTGGCCGCCGAGCTTGCCCTCGGTGCCGACCTCGCGGGCGACACGCGTCACTTCGCCGGCAAATGAGTTCAGCTGGTCGACCATGGTGTTGATGGTCGATTTCAGTTCGAGGATCTCGCCCTTGACGTCGACCGTGATTTTCTTCGACAGGTCGCCAAGCGCCACGGCCGTGGTCACCTCGGCGATATTGCGCACCTGGCCTGTCAGATTTTCGGCCATCAGGTTCACGTTGTCGGTCAGGTCCTTCCAGGTGCCGCCGACACCTTCGACGCGCGCCTGACCGCCGAGCTTGCCTTCTGTACCGACTTCGCGCGCGACGCGCGTCACTTCCGAGGCGAAGGAATTGAGCTGGTCGACCATCGTGTTGATGGTGTTCTTGAGTTCGAGGATTTCGCCTTTCACGTCGACGGTAATCTTCTTCGACAGGTCGCCGGAAGCGACGGCGGTCGTCACCTCGGCGATGTTGCGCACCTGCCCGGTCAGGTTCGTCGCCATGGCGTTGACGTTGTCGGTCAGGTCCTTCCAGGTTCCGGCCACACCTTTCACGCGAGCCTGGCCGCCCAGCTTGCCTTCGGTGCCGACCTCGCGCGCCACGCGCGTCACTTCCGAGGCGAAGGAGGCCAGTTGCCCGACCATGGTGTTGACGATCTTGCCGATGCGCAGAAACTCGCCGCGCAGCTGCCGGCCGTCGATTTCGACCATCATCGTCTGCGACAGGTCACCCTTGGCCACCGCGCCGATGACGCGCGCCACTTCGGCCGTCGGCTGAACCATGTCCTCGATCAGATCGTTGACGGAACGGACGCTCGATTCCCAACTGCCGGTGGCGTTGCGGACACGGCCGCGTTCGCCGATCCGGCCATCCTTGCCGACGACCTTGCTGAGGCGTTCGAACTCGCGCGTGACCTGATCGTTGAGTTCTACGATTTCGTTGAAGGTGTCGGCGATCTCGGAATCAAGGCCGGCGTAGACATTGTCGATACGAACGGAGAAATCACCGCTCCGAAAAGCCTTCAGCGCGTTCAGTATTTGACGACGGTCCAATTGCCTTGTGGATGCAAGCACGCTCACAGCGCCCCTCCCAGCTCACGGATTTCTTGAATGTCCCGGTGAAACTGTCCCCTGCGGCCGACACAACTCCCCGCAAGCGCAAGAACGCGGCATGCTCGATTTGGTTCCAGACGAAATTGCCGCTATGCGGCAGGAATTTCGCAGCCGCATTCACGAAACGACGAGCAACAAAGATCCATAATGATTGTATCGATCAATATTTCTGCCCAACGGAACATCTCGAAAAAACTCTCGTTGGTATAGATCGCGATCCAGCGATGCAACTCGATGGAGACACTAAGATGATGAAAATTCTCTCTGCATCCCTACTTGCTATCGGCCTGGCCACATCTGCCATGGCACAATCCATGGGCTCCGGGACCGGTAGCGCCGATGGCAATACCGGCGTCAACACAGGCACTTCCGGCGGCAACACCGGGACCGGCAGCGCAACTACCCCGAACACAATCGATCCGAACGCAACGAACGCTACCACGCCGCAGACAAACGGTATGGAGGATCGCTGCAAGGATACGGCGGGCAGCGATACCGACAACAACACACCCAGCGGCGCTATGACGTCGGATATGCAGAACTGCAACAAGTAACGGAGTTTTGCGCAGCGGTCATTTCAGCCCGCGGCCTGGTCCAGACCGGTGCTCGCGGTTCAAACCACAGCCAGAAATATGCACAGACCGGGCACGGGCTCATTACTTCTGAATGGATCGGCGAGCCCAAGCCGGGCGGCCGATTAACTAGTCTCAGCTAGGTTCTGCGATAGGCGGCGGCCAGCCCGGCGGGCGGGGCGGCCGTTCTGCTGATTTTCGCGGAGAGAACTGGTGGAGCCAATCGGAATCGAACCGACGACCTCTTGAATGCCATTCAAGCGCTCTCCCAACTGAGCTATGGCCCCACTCCGGCAGTTCACCGGCGCCGTTTCCGGCGAAGAGATCCGGCGCGGGTTCTAGACCGCGCCGTTAGTGAAGGCGGCTTCTAACCCCGCCTTCAGTCAATATCAAGCCTTCAAGAACCGCTTTTTCTAAGCAGCGCCGCGAAAGCCGGCGAATGCGGTTCGCTCAGACTTCGTCGTCGTCTTCGCCGACGCCGATCATGTCGGCAACGTCGTCGTCTTCTTCCTCCTCGTCGGCGAGGAACGTGTCATCCTCGTCATCGCCAAGGTCAACGTCGTCTTCGTCATCGCCGAGATCGGGAAGCTCGTCGGCCTTCGCGTCCTCGTCCGCCTCTTCGAGCGAGACGACCTCGACGCCCTCTTCCTCCTCGGCGTCCACTTCCTTCTCGGCAACTTCCTCTTCCTCCTCGAGGGCGGCGATCTTGCCTTCTTCGAAATAGGAGCGCGGATAGCTCTTGCCCGTGTAAGGCGAGACGATCGGGTCCTTGTTCAAGTCATAGAATTTTCGACCTGTCTCCGGGTCGATGCGTTTGGTGCCAAGTTCGGGTTTTGCCACAGCAAGCCTCGTCGATGAAAGTTTGGTCCCCTTAACCAGAGTTTACGGCGCTGTCAAAGCGAAAAGCCGGCGTCCCAAAAAGCTTGAATTCGAAGGCCTTCATACCAAGGGGATGACCATTTCGGCACGCCATGATAGGAGACCCCGCAAACCAGCAGAAAATGGCCGGCCGCCGGCGTTTCCAGGAAAGAACCATGTCGCACACTGCCGCCCCGAAGCAGGCCACCGCCCGCAAATCATCTGGCCTTTCAGGCGCGGCACGGGTGCCGGGCGACAAGTCGATCTCGCACCGCTCGTTCATGTTCGGTGGCCTGGCCTCCGGCGAAACCCGCATCACCGGGCTGCTGGAAGGCGAGGATGTGATGCGTACGGGCGTTGCCATGAAGGCCATGGGCGCCCATATCGAGAAGCATGGCGCTGAGTGGGTGATCCGCGGTACCGGCAACGGCGCGCTGCTGCAGCCGGAAGGCCCGCTCGATTTCGGCAATGCCGGCACCGGCTCACGCCTCACTATGGGCCTGGTCGGCACCTATGACATGGAAACCACCTTCATCGGCGACGCCTCGCTGTCCGGCCGGCCGATGGGCCGGGTGCTCGAGCCGCTCCGCCAGATGGGCGTGCAGGTGCTGAAGGCGACGCCCGGCGACCGCATGCCGATCACGCTGCACGGGCCCAAGCACGCCGCTCCGATCACCTACCGCGTGCCGATGGCATCGGCACAGGTCAAGTCGGCGGTGCTGCTGGCTGGGCTGAACACGCCGGGCATCACCACCGTCATCGAGCCGGTTATGACGCGCGACCATACCGAAAAAATGCTCAAGGGGTTCGGCGCCAATTTGTCGGCCGAGACCGACGAGCGCGGCGTGCGCCACATTTTCATCGAAGGCCAGGGCAAGCTCATGGGGCAGACGATCGCGGTGCCTGGCGACCCCTCCTCGGCCGGCTTTCCGCTGGTGGCGGCGCTGATCGTGCCGGGTTCGGACATTACAATCGAAAACGTGCTGATGAACCCGACCCGCACTGGACTTCTGTTGACGCTGCAGGAAATGGGCGGCCGGATCGATATAATCGAGCCGCGCAACGAAGGCGGCGAGGATGTTGCCGATCTGCGCGTGCGTTACTCCGAGCTGAAAGGCGTCACCGTGCCGCCCGAACGGGCGCCGACCATGATCGACGAGTATCCGGTGCTTGCCGTGGCGGCCAGCTTCGCCGAGGGCGAGACGCTGATGCTCGGGCTGGAAGAACTTCGGGTGAAGGAATCCGACCGTCTGTCGGCAGTGGCCGAAGGGCTGAAGCTCAACGGCGTGGACTGCAGCGAAGGCGAGGCCTCGCTTGTCGTGCGCGGAAAACCCGGCGGCAAGGGCCTCGGCCAGCATCCCAACGGACAGGGCACCATCGTCCAGACCCATCTCGACCACCGCATCGCCATGAGTTTTCTGGTTATGGGGCTGGCGACGGAAAAGCCCGTGACCATCGACGACCAGGCGATGATCGCGACCAGCTTTCCGGAATTCATGGGTCTGATGAAAGGGCTTGGGGCGGAGATCGAGTAGCTTGATAGCAATCAATAGCCTTGGGGGTTGGGGCCAAACTGGAACGTCGGCGGGACAGCGCCCCCCTCTGTCCTGCCGGACATCTCCCCCACAAGGAGGGAGATTGGCAGCTTCGGCGCTCCGCTCAATCCTGCGACGTAGACAATTGGCGAAAGCCGTGATGGCCGCCGATCTCCCCCCAAGTGGGGGAGATGTCCGGCAGGACAGAGGAGGGCGCGAAGGATCGCAACGCCTATCTGGATCATTGCGCTTTTCGATTCCGGTGGGCGGCCAATGACCTCAACTTTCACCATAGCCATCGACGGCCCTGCCGGTGCCGGAAAGGGCACCCTCGCCCGACGGCTCGCCGACCATTACCGGTTGAACCTGCTCGATACCGGCCTTACCTATCGCGCGGTGGCGCATGCGCTGCTCCGGCTCGGCCTGCCGCTCGACAATGTTTCGGCCGCTGAAACCGCGGCCCGGCAGGTCGATCCGGCAAAGCTCGACCGCGCAGTGCTTTCGGCACACGCCGTTGGCGAGGCGGCTTCGAAAGTGGCAGTGATCCCGTCGGTGCGGCGCATCCTGGTCGAGAAACAGCGTGACTTCGCAAGAACACCGCCTGGCGCGGTGCTCGACGGCCGCGACATCGGCACCGTCGTCTGTCCCGATGCCGACGTAAAACTCTATGTCACGGCCAGTGCCGAGGTGCGGGCAAAGCGGCGGCTGGATGAAATCGAGAGCATCGGCGGCACTGCCAATTTCGACGAAATCCTTGCCGATATCGTGCGCCGCGACGAGCGCGACATGGGCCGCATGGACGCGCCCTTGAAGCCGGCGGCCGATGCGCACTTGCTCGACACGTCGGAAATGGCTATAGAGGCCGCGTTTCTGGCAGCTCAGGCGATCATCGACAACGTCCTGGCCAAGAGAAACGAAGCCTGAGCCGGTTTTCCTGCCGCCGCCGATTGCCGGCGACAACAAGAATTCCCATATCGGGTATGAACCAGCCTGCCAGCATTCTTCATGCGCCGGAATTGCCGCTCAAGGGCGGCCAAGGGCTTTTTGCCCGGAACGCCGGCAGGCCAACGCAACGCTAACCCACGGCGCCCGCCCCGCGACAGATTGCGGGGCATTCCAGGAGAAACTATGTCAGTTGCAAACCCCACTCGCGATGATTTCGCGAGCCTGCTCGAAGAATCATTTTCCGCCGGCCATTCCGGCGAAGGCCAGGTCGTCAAGGGCATCATCACTGCCATTGAAAAGGACATGGCCATCATCGACGTTGGCCTCAAGGTCGAAGGCCGCGTGCCGCTGAAGGAATTCGGCGTCAAGGGCAAGGACACGACCCTCAAGGTCGGCGACACGGTCGAGGTCTATGTCGAGCGTATCGAGAACGCGCTTGGCGAAGCCATGCTGTCGCGCGAAAAGGCCCGCCGCGAAGAGAGCTGGGTCCGTCTCGAAGAGAAGTTCACCAAGGGCGAACGCGTCGAAGGCGTCATCTTCAACCAGGTCAAGGGCGGCTTCACCGTCGACCTCGACGGTGCCGTGGCCTTCCTGCCGCGCAGCCAGGTCGATATCCGCCCGATCCGCGACGTCTCGCCGCTGATGCACAACCCGCAGCCCTTCGAGATCCTCAAGATGGATCGCCGCCGCGGCAACATCGTGGTGTCGCGCCGCACCGTGCTCGAGGAGAGCCGCGCCGAACAGCGTTCGGAAATCGTGCAGAATCTCGAAGAAGGCCAGGTGGTCGAAGGCGTCGTCAAGAACATCACCGACTATGGTGCGTTCGTCGACCTCGGCGGCATCGACGGCCTGCTGCACGTCACCGACATGGCATGGCGCCGCGTCAATCATCCGACCGAAATCCTCAATATCGGCCAGACGGTCAAGGTGCAGATCATCCGCATCAACCAGGAAACCCACCGCATCTCGCTCGGCATGAAGCAGCTCGAGAGCGATCCGTGGTCCGAGATCGGCACCAAGTTCCCGATCGGCAAGAAGATCAAGGGTACCGTCACCAACATCACCGACTACGGCGCGTTCGTCGAGCTGGAGCCGGGCATCGAAGGCCTCATCCACGTTTCGGAAATGTCGTGGACCAAGAAGAACGTGCATCCCGGCAAGATCCTGTCGACGACGCAGGAAGTCGACGTGGTGGTGCTCGAAGTCGATCCGGCCAAGCGCCGCATCTCGCTTGGCCTCAAGCAGACTCTGGAAAACCCGTGGGAGGCCTTCGCGCGCAGCCATCCGGTCGGAAGCCAGGTGGAGGGCGAGGTCAAGAACAAGACCGAGTTCGGCCTGTTCATCGGCCTCGAAGGCGACGTCGACGGCATGGTCCACCTTTCCGACCTCGACTGGACCCGTCCGGGCGAGCAGGTGATCGAGGAGTACAATCGCGGTGACATGGTCAAGGCGCAGGTGCTCGACGTCGACATAGACAAGGAGCGCATCTCGCTCGGCATCAAGCAGCTGGCCAAGGACACGGTCGGCGAAGCAGCGACGTCAGGCGAACTGCGCAAGAACGCAGTCGTCACCTGCGAGGTTATCGGCGTGAAGGATGGCGGTCTGGAAGTGCGGCTGGTCGACAGCGGCATCGAGACCTTCATCAAGCGCTCCGACCTCAGCCGTGACCGCGACGAGCAGCGCCCCGAGCGCTTCACCGTCGGCCAGAAAGTCGACGCCCGCGTCATCGCCTTCGACAAGAAGACCCGCAAGCTGCAGGTCTCGATCAAGGCGCTGGAAATCGCCGAAGAGAAGGAAGCGGTCGCTCAGTACGGCTCAACCGATTCCGGCGCTTCGCTGGGCGATATTTTGGGTGCCGCGCTGAAGAAGCAGGGCAGCTAAGCCAACACCGCGCCTCGCGCGGGTTATAAAACGAAACAAAAAGCCCCGCCGGAACGATCCGGCGGGGCTTTTGCTTGTGACCCTTTGCTTGCGAACGGACCGCAGGCTCAGGCCCGGCCGTAGAGTGGCACCAGCGTGCCGCTGATCGCCATGTTGGCCGGCGAGGCAAGGTAGGCAATGGCCTCGGCCGCCGCTTCAAGGCTGACCCATCTGCTGAAATCTGCGTTCGGCATGTCAGCCCGGTTGGCCGGCGTGTCGAGCGTCGAAGGCGCCACGGCGTTGACCAGGATGCCGTTGCCCTTCAGCTCTTCGGCTATCGCCACGGTCATCGCGGCGACTGCCGCCTTGGCGGCGGCGTAGGCCACCTTGCCGGAGCCGCGCCGCGGATCGAGCCCGGCTCGCGCGGTGACATTGACGATGCGACCCGGCACGGAAGATTCCAGCATCGAGCGTATCGCCGCGCGGCAGCACAGAAAGGTAGTGCGGGCGTTGGTGTCCATCATCTCGGCGAAGGAGGCGGGCTCGATCTTCTCGACCGGCGCCGCGGTGAAGCCGCCGGCCAGATGCACCGATGCCCATAGATCTGGAACGCTGGCATAGAAGGCGTCGACCTTGGCAGGATCGGCAAGGTCGACATTGTGCGCCAGCCTGACGCGGTCATGCGCCGGAAAGGGAAAATGCGCAGGCGCGGCAGCGTGGGCATTGGGCACATGGCAGATCGCGCCCTGCTCCAGCAGTTTTCCTACGACCGCGCCGCCAAGGGCACCGGTGCCGCCGGTCACCACGATATGTCTGCCGTCCAGTGTTTCCGTCATATTCGACCGCTCCGTCATTGCGCGCCGCCGATGCGGAAGGTCGCGCCTTTCGCGCGATCACTCAACCGAAATCTCGATGACGTAAGGTCGTCCAGTCGCCCGCGCGCGCCCAAGCGCGTCCGCCAAGCCGCCGGTGCCGGAAATCCGCTCGGCGGCAATGCCGTACGCTTCGGCCAATTTGCAGAAATCCGGCGGTGCCGGGGAGACGCCGACCGGCTCGACGCCGACGTCGAGCATCGAGGTTTCGATCTCGCGGTAGCCACGATTGTTCCAGACGGCGAAGATCACCGGCGCCGCCGCGTCGAGCGCGGCGCCCAGTTCCGGCAGGGTGAACTGGAAGCCGCCGTCGCCGGTGAGGCAAACGACCGGCGCCTCAGGCCTGGCAAGGACGGCACCGATCGCCGCCGGCGGGCCATAGCCAAGCGCGCCGAAGCCGGTGGCGGCGTTGAACCAGCCGCCCGGCCGGTCGTGATCGTAATAGAGGTTAGCGGCGTAGACCGGCTGGGTCGAATCGCCGACGATGATCGCGCCAGGCAGCGCATCGCGGATCGTCTCGACGGCGCGCAATTGCGCCTGCATAGCCGGGCCGATCTCGGCAAAGGCCGCTTGCCGCGTCGCGGCGGCGCGAGCGGCGCCGTCGACCGATTGCGCCTGGCCCGTGCCGAGTTCGGCACGCAGCGCCTCGAGCGCTGCACCGCAATCGGCCTGGATCGAAATCCGAGCCGGCCGGCGGGCAAGCTGGTCGGCGCCGATGTCGATGCGGATCAGATTGGCAGGCAGGACAAAACCGCCGTTGCCATAGCCATCATAGTCGGTCGGACCGAATTCGGTGCCAGCGGCAATGACCAGGTCGGCGCCGGCCATCAGCGCACGCACCGCCTTCAGGCTGGGGCTGGCCGGCACGCCAAGCGGATGGCGATAGAGCAGGCCGCGCGCATTGGCAGTCTGGACGACCGGCGCTCCCAACCTCTCGGCCAGGCGCTGCAACGGCGCTTCGGCAGCTTTGGCGCCGCCGCCGGCAAGGATAAGCGGCCGGCGGGCAGACGCGCATAGCCTTGCCGCCTCGGCAATCGCCGCTACATCCGGCTCGGGCGGCGCTGAATTCCGCAGCAGCGGCACGATGCCGTTGGCCGGCATGGTCATGACATCGGTCGGGATCTCAATATGCACGGGACCCGGACGCGAGGATGAGAACAGCGCAAAGGCGCGGGCGAGCACGCCGGGCAGTTCGCCGGCCTCGGTGACACGGTGCGAAAACAGCGCCACCTTCTCCATCATGCCGCGCTGGTCCGGCAGTTCATGCAGATGGCCAAGGCCTTTGCCCAGCGTCGGCGTGGCGTTGACGCCCGAGATCACCAGCATCGGCACCGAATCGGCGCGCGCCTGACCCATGGCGGTGATGGTGTTGGTCAGCCCCGGCCCGGTGATGACGAAGGCGATACCCGGCCTGCCGCTGGCGCGCGCATAGCCGTCAGCCATGAAGCCGGCGCCCTGCTCGTGGCGCGGCGTGACGTGACGGATCTTCGATCGCGCAAGCCCGCGATAGAGCTCGACCGTGTGTACGCCGGGAATGCCGAAGACGGTGTCGACGCCGTGCGCTTCGAGCAAAGTGATGAGCGCTTCGCCGATGGTCGTCATTGTCTTAGCACCGGGCGTGTGAGGCAGGTAGGACCGCCCTCGCAGGCAATACACAGCGCATCGGCCTCGAATGTCGAGACCGTACAGCCGGCGGCTTGCATGGCAGCCGCCGTCTTCGGAAAACCGGCAACGGCGATAACCTGGCGCGGCGCGGTCGGCAGCACGTTCAGGCTGAGCCCATTCGAGGCGAAGAATTCGTCGGCGTCGCCCTCGACCAGCCAAATGCCGCGTTCGCGCAGCATCTGGTGGAATGCGACCGGCAGGAGGGGCGCATAGACCAGCGCCAGATCGTCTGCGAGCGGGCTGATCACCGACATCAGATGCAGGCAGGCCTCCTCGCCCTGCCAGAGCGGCAGGTCGAAGCCATAGACCTGGATGCCCTTGGGTGAAAGCAGGTTGGAGAGCTGCTGGATGCCGTGCTGATTGGTGCGCACGCCGCGGCCGACGGCCAGCGTGTTTGCATCCACCCACACGCAGTCGCCGCCCTCGACCTGGCCGGGAGCCTTGATACGGCCGAGGATGGGGATGCCCATGCGCCCATAGGCCGCCTCATGCAGGCCGGGCTCTGGCCGGCGCAGCGCCTTGCCCATGGCGAGGATAACCGCGCCATGGTCGGTCATCAGCGACGGATCGTGGGTAAAGACCGAATCGGCAAGCCCGTCATCGGCGTCGCTCAGCCATTCGATTTCGGCGCCTGAGACAGAAATCAGCCTGGCCAGTGCATCATGCTGGGCCGCCGCTTTTTGCGGATCGAAGCCGGGGCCATAGTGCCAATCCAGCGCTTCGGCCCGACGCATGGTGCTGGCGGCGGAGCGCATCAGCACGCGCTGCAGCGGCCCGGCCATCGACTGCGACCCGTATGCTTTGCCCACTAAATTCTCCTGAAACGCGCCCCTCCTGCCAATAGCCACTCGGCAGGCCGTGATCAATGGTCCAAAAACTGCGGTTGACGGAGGCAAGGGGAACGGTCCATCTTGAGAATCGGAACGCTGTCCAGTGACGGGTAATGGGTAAAAAATTCCAGCAAGCACTGCCTCGGCTGCTCCGCGGGGCGCCGCGACGATGACAGCGCCGGCCACCGTCCTGAAGCATACGGCGCAGAACGGCGCCGCCGAAGCCATCCACGTCGAGAACCTGCACAAGAATTTCGGCAAGCTGCACGTACTGAAGGGCGTTTCGCTGTCAGCGCGCGACGGCGAGGTGATCGCCATCATCGGCGGCAGCGGCTCGGGCAAATCGACGCTGCTGCGCTGCATCAACTGCCTGGAGAACCCGACCAGCGGCATTATCCGGGTCAATGGCGAAGAGATAAAGCTGAAGGCCGACAGCTACGGCCACACCGTGCCCGCAGACCGCAAGCAGATCGAACGCATCCGCTCCAAGCTTGGCATGGTCTTCCAGAACTTCAATCTGTGGAGCCACATGACGTTGATCGAGAACGTCATCGAGGTTCCCGTGCATGTGCTCGGCGTCAAGCGCGATGTGGCGATCGGCGAGGCGGAAAAATTGCTCGCCCGCGTTGGCCTGGCCGAAAAACGCGACGTCTATCCTGCCTATCTGTCGGGCGGCCAACAGCAGCGCGCCGCGATCGCCAGGGCGCTGGCCATCAATCCGCGCGTCATGCTGTTCGATGAGCCGACTTCGGCGCTCGACCCGGAACTCGTCGGCGAGGTGCTGAAGGTGATCGGCGACCTGGCGCGCGAAGGCCGCACCATGGTGCTGGTCACCCATGAGATGAAGTTTGCCCGCGAGGTCGCGACGCATGTCGTCTACCTCAACAACGGGCTGGTCGAGGAAGAAGGGCCGCCGGAACAGATCTTCGGCGCACCAAAATCCGAAAGGCTGAAGCAGTTCATCCGCAACATCAGTTAAACCGTGGGCGGACGAAAACCGGGAACAACAACAAACTGGGAGTCATGACGATGAAGATTATTCTCAAGACCTTTGCGGCAGCGCTGCTGCTTGGCGTTGCCGCCGTGGGCGTGGCCAAGGCCGATCCGGTCAAGATCGGTGTCGCTGCCGAGCCCTATCCGCCGTTCACCTCGCCGGATGCTTCCGGCAAATGGGTCGGTTGGGAAATCGAATTCATCGACGCTGTCTGCACCGAAGAGAAGCTCGACTGCGTCATCACGCCGGTCGCCTGGGACGGCATCATCCCGGCGTTGACGACCAAGAAGATCGACGTCATCGCCAGCTCGATGTCGATCACCGACGAACGCAAGAAGACGATCGACTTCTCCGACAAATATTACAACACCCCGACTGCGATCATCGGGCCGAAGGACCAGAAGTTCGGCTCGACACCGGAGGACCTCAAGGGCAAGATCATCGGCGTCCAGGTCTCGACCGTACACGCCGACTACGCCAAGAAGCACTTCGCCGACGCGGCGGAAATCAAGGAATACCAGACCCAGGACGAGGCCAACCAGGATCTTGCCGCCGGCCGGGTCGACGCGGTGCAGGCCGATTCCATCGCCCTCGACGCCTTCCTGAAATCGGACCAGGGCAAGCAATGCTGCGATCTGAAAGGCATGGTCGCGCCGGATCTGGCCATTCTCGGGCCCGGCGTCGGCGCCGGCGTCCGCAAGGAAGACACCGAGTTGAAGGAAAAGATCAACGCCGGCATCAAGGCCATCCGCGCCAACGGCAAATATGACGAGATTTCGAAGAAGTACTTCGACTTCGACATTTACGGTGCCGACACGCAGTCGAACTGACGGCCTCATCCATGAGCGATTAACCACGCGGCCCCGATAGAGCCGCGTGGTTCGTCGAAATCCATCGACGCGAGCTTCCGCGGGCGGAGATCGCCGGCGGTTTTAGCGCCAGCAATTCGAGGGCGACGCTGATCGACGCATTTGTTCCGACTTGGGCCGCCTCTGCCATCGCGCTTCTCTCGCCCGTGCCGCCGGGCTGGGGTGGAACGCTCATCGTCGGCCTGCTCCATACGATCGAGATCGCGGTCGGCGCCACCGGTCTCGGCCTTTTGATCGGCATCGGCGGCGCCTCCGGCAAGCTGTATGGTGGTCCGGTGGTGCGCGATCTCCTGGCAGTCTATACGACCGTCGTGCGCGCCGTGCCGGAGCTGGTGCTGATCCTTCTGCTCTATTACGCCGGTACCGACCTGATCAATCAGATGCTGACGGCAATGGGCTATCAGCGCATGGACATTAGCGGGCTGGCGGCCGGCATTGCCGTGCTCGGCTTCGTCCAGGGCGCCTATTCGACCGAGGTGATCCGCGGCGCGATCCTTGCCATTCCGCAGGGCCAGATCGAAGCCGCGCGCGCCTATGGCATGTCTCCCGGCCTGCTGCTGCGGCGCATCACGCTGCCGGCGATGCTGCCGTTCGCCATACCCGGCCTTGCCAATCTCTGGCTGATCGCCACCAAGGACACAGCCCTGCTGGCGGTCGTCGGCTTTTTCGAGCTGACATTGGCGACACGGCAGGCGGCCGGCGTCACCAAAGCCTATCTGACATTCTTTATCGCCGCCGGCGCGATCTACCTTCTGTTGACGCTGGTTTCGAATCTGATCATCGGCCGTATCGAGACATGGGCCCGCCGCGGCATGCCGTCGCTCAAGGAGGCCCGGTGATGGCTGACCCCGCGATGACTGGCGAAGCGGCGGCCGTCGTGATAGCCGCACGCGCTTCGCTGTGGCTGAAGCCGCATCGTATCGTGCTGATCCTGATCGCGCTGGGACTGGTTTTGGCTGCGGCCGTCTTCATGCGCTGGGACTGGCTGCCTAAATATTACGGGATAGGACTGCTCGGCATCTGGCGCGCGCTGTGGATTCTTGCCGTCACTTGCACGCTGGGTTTCCTGCTCGCAGTGCCGCTCGGACTGGCGCAGGCTGCCGGCGCGTTCTGGTTCGCGGCACCCGCCAAGGTCTTCTGCACCGTCATCAGAGGGACTCCGCTGTTGCTGCAGCTCTGGCTGCTCTATTACGGACTGGGCTCGCTGTTTCCGCAATATCCGTGGATTCGCGAGTCCTGGATGTGGCCCTATCTCAGGCAGGCATGGCCCTACGGCGTCCTCGGGCTGACGCTGTCCTTCGCCGGCTATGAGGGCGAGGTGATGCGAGGCGCTTTTGCCGGCGTGCCGAAGGGCCAATTGGAAGCCGCCCGTGCCTTTGGCATGAGCCGGTGGAGGATTTTCCAGCGAATCTGGCTGCCGCAGGCCTTCTACCGCGCGCTGCCGACGCTGACCGGCGAAACCGTGCTGCAGCTGAAATCGACGCCGCTGGTGGCCACCATCAGCGTGATCGACATATTCGCCGTCTCCTCCAAAGTGCGGCAGGATACCTATCTCACCTATGAACCCTTGCTGCTCTTGGCGTTGATCTATATGGCGATCACCGGCATCCTCGTCTTCACCCTGGGCAAGATCGAGGCGCGGATCCCGAACAAGGTTGGTTAGGTGAATAGTGAATAGTGAATGGTGAATAGTCAGTAGTGCGTAGCCCCTATGTTACCGGCTAAGTCCCCACTCACCATTCACCCATTCCCTCAGATATCCATGGCAATCACAATGCAACTCAGTCTCGACCAGGCGACAGGGCTGTGCCGGATGGCCGCACTTGGCGCTGGCGCCAACGAAGAGGCGGCGCAGTCGCTGGCTGCCTCGATCGTCGCGGCCGAGGCGGAAGGACTGTCGACCGTCGGGCTGTCGCACTTTATCGATTATCTTGAAGCACTGGAGGCCGGCCGTATCGACGGCAACGCCGATCCGGTGATCACCAGGCCGGCGCTCGCGGTCTATCTTTCCGATGCGCGAGGCGGCTTAGCGCATACCGGTTTCGACCGCACGATCGATGACCTCGCCAAGGCGGCGCGGCTGTTCGGCGTCACCATCTTTTCGCAGAAGAATGCTTATACGTGCGGCGCGCTCGGCTATTTCACCGGACGGCTGGCCGCGCAGGGATTGGTGTCGTTCGCCGCCACCAACGGCCCGGCCGTGCTTGCCGGCTCGGGCTCGGTCAAGCCGGTCTACTGCACCAACCCGATGTCCTTTGCGGCACCCGCCGCGGACGGGGCGGCGCTGGTCATCGACCAGTCGTCGAGCGCCACCGCCTTCGTCAACATCCGCAAGGCGGCCGAGGACGGCAAGAAGATCCCCGAAGGCTGGGCACTGGATGCGAGCGGCAATCCGACCACGGACCCGGCAGCTGCAATGAAGGGCGCCATGCTTGCCTTCGGCGGCCAGCGCGGCGCCAACATCGCGCTGATGGTCGAGGTGCTGGCTGCGGGCCTGTCGGGCGCCAACTGGTCGCTCGATGCGCCATGGTTCAGCGGCGGGCCGGACAGTCCGGGGACCGGCCTGTTCGTGCTTGCCGTCGAGCCCAAGCTGCTCGATCCGGACTTCGAAAAGCGGATGAAGGATCAACTCGACCGGCTGCGGCGGCGCTATGGCGTGCATGTGCCGGGGCGTGCCCGGGCCGAGGCCGCGGAGAAGGCGGCGGCGCGCGGCATAAGCGCGCCGAAAGCCGTGGTGCAGCGCATTTCCGAATTCGCCGCCCGCTATTCGTCCTGAAGAAATTCGTTTGTCCGATGAGCGGCTGAGAACGCCGGCCGATCCGGCAGCGCGAGCCTACTTCCCGCAATAATGATCGTTGATGACGTTCGCCGCATTCGCGTCCGGCCCTACCCTGTTGTAGGAGCAGGGTTCGGCGGCCGTCGTGAACAGGTGGTTGTCATAGTAGCGCGGGCCACCGAACAGAATGTCGATGATGTTGCCGTTGGCCGGAACGTAGCGTTCGGGTTGAGCTTGGTGGTGATGCCGGTTTGCCCCGAATGCCGAGGCACCAATGCTGCAGCCTGTTGCGAAAGCCAGAGCGAAGATCGCAACGCGTTTTGTCGTCATCGGCAATATCCTCCATTCGGAATCAAACCATACATCCTAAAATCGCCGGCCGGAACAAAGGTTCCTGTCCCGAATGGAGTTACCTAAAGCCCGGCGTCGGCGGGTTTTCTGCCGTTTCCAACGGATACTGGAAATCATGCTTCAACAATGCCGGGCGACCGATTGTCACCCTTTGCCTTTGGCGCGAAACCGACTATGAAACGGCTTCAACCAAGCCATCTGGATAGCCGCCGGAGCCAGCCATGACCGAAATCCTGCAGACCCCAAAGCTCGTGGTCGTGTTCGGCGGCTCCGGGTTTGTCGGTCGTCATGTCGTGCGGGCGCTGGCCAAGCGCGGCTACCGCATCCGGGTTGCCTGCCGTCGGCCCGATCTCGCCGGCCACCTGCAGCCGCTCGGCAATGTCGGGCAGATCCAGCCGGTGCAGGCCAATGTCCGGGTGCGCTGGTCGGTCGACCGCGCCGTGCAAGGCGCGGACCATGTCGTCAATCTGGTTGCGATCGCGCATGAGGCCGGCCGGCAGAAATTCACTGCCGTCCACGAATTCGGCGCGCGCGCTGTCGCTGAAGCGGCGCGCGCCGTCGGCGCCGGCCTCACCCACATCTCGGCTCTGGGAGCGGATCTCCACGCGCAATCGGACTACGCGCGTACCAAGGCGCTCGGCGAAAAGGCCGTTCTGGAGACGGTCCAAGACGCCGTGATCTTGCGGCCATCGATCAATTTCGGGCCAGAGGACGGTTTCTTCAACCGCTTTGCCAACATGGCCCGCTTTTCCCCGGTGCTGCCGCTTATCGGCGGCGGGCAGACGAAATTCCAGCCGGTCTATGTCGGCGACGTCGCCGAAGCGGTGGCGCATTCGGTCGACGGCAAGGTCCAGGGCGGCCGGATATATGAACTCGGCGGGCCGCAAGTGCTTACCTTCAAGGAATGCATGCAACAGCTGCTTATCATCATCGAACGCAAGCGGTTTTTGCTGCCCGTGCCATGGTGGCTGGCGAACCTCCAGGCATCAATTCTCGGGCTGTTGCCCAATCCGTTGTTGACCAAGGACCAGGTCCTGCTGTTGCGCCAGCACAATGTCGTGTCGGAAGCCGCCGTCAAGGACAACCGGACGCTCGCCGGCCTCGGGATCCAGCCACGGTCGATCGGAACCATCCTGCCCAGCTATCTCTGGCGCTACCGCGCCGCCGGCCAGTTCCAACGCAAGTCCGCCGCATAATACGAACGGACGTCCGGTTGCCTACGAGGCGCGCCGGGTGACCTGCATCGGCAGGCCGCCTTGCGGCTGCGTCGTCAGCTTCTGCACCGGCCAGGGGCGGGTTTCCGCGGTGGCGTCGAAACGGTAGCGCGACAGCATGATCGCCAACGCGATGATTGCCTCCTGCATGGCGAAGCTGGCGCCGATGCAGACGCGGGGGCCGGCGCCGAACGGCAAATACTGGAAACGATCGATCTTTTCGCGGTTTCCCGGATGGAAGCGTTCCGGCATGAAAGCGTCCGGCCGGTCCCACAATTTCCGATGGCGGTGGACGACCCACGGCATCACCAGCACCGCAGCACGTCGCGGTATGTAGAGGCCGTTCCAGGTTTCGGGCTCGATCGGTTCGCGGTTGATCGACGGCGCCGGCGGATAGAGCCTGAGCGCCTCTTCGAAGGCGGCACGGGTGAGCGGCATGGCGTCGAGCCATTTCGTCGGGTCGGGCTCACGCGCCAGCACCGCATCGATCTCGTGCTCGATCTTTTCGCGCTCCCACGGCGCTTCGGCAAGGCAGTAGAGCGTCCAGCCGAGCGCCCTGGCCGTAGTCTCGTGGCCGGCGCCGATAAAGGTGATGATGTTGTCCTCGACCTCGGCCCGGGTCAGCCCGCCCGGTCCCTCCGCTTTCAACAGCAGCGTGAGAAAATCCTGCGGCACCGTGTCCGGATCACGCTTCAACCGCGCCTCGCGCATCTGCACCGTGTCGGTGACGATCTTGCGGAAGTAGGCCATGGTCTTGCGGCCGCGGATGCGGGTCAGACGCGGCAGCCAATCGGGTGCCCGCAACAGGTCGAGCGGATCGACCCGACCCATGGTCTCGAACAGGCGGTCGATCTCCTTGGCAAAGCTGCCCGACTCGCCTGAAATCTCACCGGAAAACAGCGTCTCGGCCAGGATGTCAAAGGTAAGCAGCGTCATGTCGTGAGCGATGTCGAACGTGCCGCCGCCCTCGTAGCGCGTGACGAACTCCCGCGTGCGCCTCAGCATCGGCTCGGCAAAACCGAAGATATGGCGCGGCGTGAACACCGGCGCCATGGCCTTGCGTGAACGCCTCCACACCTCGCCCTCGGCGGTCAGCAAGCCGTCGCGCAGGATCGGCC
The DNA here is from genome assembly GCF_040319155.1 of Mesorhizobium sp. M0954. Taxonomy (NCBI): domain Bacteria; kingdom Pseudomonadati; phylum Pseudomonadota; class Alphaproteobacteria; order Hyphomicrobiales; family Phyllobacteriaceae; genus Mesorhizobium; species Mesorhizobium sp. M0954. Next base: position 217,849 of record NZ_JAMYNR010000005.1, read on the forward strand.
GCAGGATCAGCTGGCGCACCGTCGCCATCTTGTAGTTCTTGGCGTTATCGACCAGCACGTGGCGAATGAGGCCGGGATCGTTGGCGATGACCAGCGGCCCGCCGATGCCGGTCACCGAAATCCAGGGCTCGTTGTAGGTCGGCTCGCCCCACAGTTCGAGCGGATTGCGGTAGACGATGCGGATCATCTCCAGCGTCGAGGGCGGCGCGGTGCGCGGCTTCGGCGCCGGCGGGACGAAGGGGACGGGCTGACTGTCCATGGCTTGCTCCGCAGACACCTCAATGTAGTGGCGGGCAAGGCAGGCGTCCATGTGAGCGGACGACAAGGTGATGCATCCGCTCTCTGGAATGTGACCCGGGCACCGGAAAGTGCCTGCTTGCTGTGTCCGGCTGCGTGTCTTAGGTGGCAGCACCACAGATGTCAGAACCGGCGGGAGCCTGCCTTGAAGCACCAGTTGAACGTCATCATCGGCAGCACGCGGCCGGGCCGCGCCGGACCCGCTTTCGCAAAGTGGCTGGAGAGCTTTGCGCGCGAGCATGGCAAATTCGAGCCGGTGCTCACTGACATCGCCGCATTCAACCTGCCGGTGCTGGACGAGCCGCATCATCCGAGACTCGGCAAATACGAAAACAGCCACACGAAAGCCTGGTCGAAAGCAATCGACGCAGCCGACGCATTCGTCTTCGTGGCGCCGGAGTATAATTATTTCACCGCTCCCGCGATCGTCAACGCGGTCGACTACCTGCTCAGGGAATGGCGATACAAGCCGGCCGCCATCCTCAGCTACGGCGGTGTCTCCGGCGGTTTGCGAGCGGCGCAGGCGGTCAAACCGTTGCTGACCGCCGTCGGTGTCATGCCGATTCCGGAAGGCGTGGCGCTGCCGATGTACCAGAAGCTGCTCGACGAGACCGGCGCCTTCCTGCCCAGCGAGCAGGTGCTCGGCGGGGCCAGGACCATGCTGGACGAGCTGTTCCGCTGGAGCGAAGCGCTGAGGCCGATGCGCGCCAGCTAACAACGCGAACGGCCGAACTGGCCGATGCCATAACTTGCTCATGCCATAAAGAGATGGAATGCTCCGGCAAATGACCGGGCCGGGGCGGTTCGATTTGCGTTTTCTGTTTGCCTTGCTGCTGATCCTCTCGACGGCCTCCGCTGCAATGGCGGAGCGGCGCGCTGCGCTGGTCATCGCCGAGAACGACTACCGGCTGATCCGGCCGCTCGCCAATCCCGTCAATGACGGCGAGATCATGGAAACGGTGCTGAGGAAGCTCGGTTTCGAGGTCTTCCTCGAAACCAACCGCGACCTGCGGCGCATGCGCCGGGCGCTTGACGATTTCCGCGAGGATGCCAAAGGCGCCGACGTGGCACTGGTGTTCTTCTCCGGCCACGGCGTCGAGATAGCCGGCGAGAATCGGCTCCTGCCGGTCGATGCAGACGCGTCGTCGCTCGCTACGCTGGAAAGGACCAGCCTGCCGCTGGAGGAGATCCGCGCGACCGTCGCCGCCACCAGCAAGGTCGGACTGATCGTGCTCGATGCCTGCCGCAGCGATCCGTTTGCGGCTACGGGCGGCGAAGGCCGCGGCGCAACGGCGCTGGTAAAAGAGGTCAGCGACAAGGTCCGGCCGGGTCTTGGCCGCATCGGGCGGGCAGAAAACATCCTGTTTGCCTTCTCGGCGGCGCCCGGCGAGACCGCCGCGGATGGGACGGACCAGAATTCGCCGTTTACCGCGGCGCTGACGAAATACCTCGGCACCGAAGGTCTCGAGATCCGCTCCGTGCTGACGCTCGTGCAGCAGGAGGTTTACGACCTCTCGCGCGGCAAGCAATTGCCCTATGTCGAGAGCGGCCTGCCGCAGCTGTTCTTTGCCGCCTCGGCCAAGGAGAAATTGCCGGAACGCGAACGCCTGTTGCTGGCCATGGCCGAGGTGACGCCTCAGATGCGCGGCGAAGTGGAGAAGATCGCCAGCGACGCCGACATGCCGCTGGCACCGCTCTATGGCGCGTTGATCAGTTCCGATGCCGGCCACCTCTCCGCGGACAGTCTGAACGCCAGGCTGCGTGAGGCAGCCGACGCCTTCGTCAAGGTGCGGAGCGAAATGCAGACGCTTGGATCCGACGATCTCAGAGTGTCGGCGTTGCGCCGGCAGGCCGAAGAGCAGCTTTCGCTGGGAGCGTTCGATGCGGCGCGGAAAAAGCTCGCCGAGGCAGCCGAGATCGACAGTGTCTCTCGCAACGCTTTGAAGGCCAATTTCGTCAGCCGCACGCTCTCCGAGGCCGCAACGCGCTATTTGTCCGGCGGGGCGGCGCGCGCCGACCTCGACTACGCCACAGCCATCAAGGACTATGAGTCCGTGCTCGCGCTTTATGACGAAGCCGGACAGGTGGTGCTGTCGCTCGACGACGCCGACCGCTTGATCCGCACGCTGGACGAGCTCGGCAAGCTGTATACCACGGTCGGCAATATCGATGCGGCTGGCCGTGCCTTCGAGGCGCTGCAAGCCGATCTCGAGCGGCGGTCGCATCATGAAACCGATCTCAACGTGAAGCGCGACTTCGCCGTCAGCCACGTCAAGCTCGGCAACGTGCGGATGGCGCAAGGCAATCTGCCGTCAGCGCTGCAGAATTATGAGACCGCCAAGACCATTCTGCAGGGCCTGACCGAGGCAGAACCGGACAATCTGGAGTGGTTCGGCGACCTCGCCATGGCCGACGACAAGATCGGCAACGTATTGGCGACGCAAGGCGATCTGGCCGGCGCCGCAGAGGTCTACCAGGAAAGCCTGTCGATCAAGAAACAGCTCGCCGCCGGAGAGCCGGACCGTGCCGAACTGCAGCGCGACCTGACCATCACCTACGATGAGATCGGTCACCTTGCCCATATCGCAGGCCAACTGGACAACGCACAGGCGGCCTATGAAGAGAGCCTGAAGGTGCGGCTGGCGCTGGCGGCGGACAAACCGGGAGACGCCGACCGGCAGCGTGACGTCTCGGTCAGCCACGATACGATAGGCGACCTGCTGCGCGAACGCGGCGACGTCGCCGGGGCGCTGGCGGCCTACAAGGAAGGTCTGGCGATCGTCAAGCAACTGGCGAAACGCGATCCGGACGACACCGAGTTGAAGCGCGACCTGTCGGTCGGCAACGCCAAGATCGGCAATGCGCTGAGCGACCAGCAGAATTGGCCGGCGGCACTTTCGGCTTATCGTGAGGCACTTTCGCAGGCCAGCGTGCTCGCCGCCGGCGACCCGAACAACACCGAATGGCAGCGCGACCTGTCCGTGTGCATCGAGAAAGTCGCCGGCATCCTGGCGATACAGGGCGACCACAAAGGCGCGCTGAAAGCCTATCTGGACAGCTACGCGATTGCGCAGAGGCTGGCCAAGCTCGATCCCGCCAATTCCGACTGGCAGCGGGACTTGTCGATAACGCTGTCCGAAGTCGCCACGCTGCGCCTCAGGCAGCGCGACGTCAGGGGCGCCCGGCAAGCCCTTCAGGACAGCCTGGCCATTCGCGAGAAACTTGCCCGGTCCGATCCGGACAACGCCACCTGGCAGCGCGACCTGGTGGTCGCCTATATCGACTACGCCCAAGTCGCAAAGGACCCGAAGGCTGTGCTTTCCAAGGCGCTCGACATGACGGTCGAGCTCGACCGGAGCGGGCGGTTGGCACCGCGCCACAAGTTCATGATCAAGTTTTTACGTGAGCGGCTGGCCAGGATCGAAGCCAGGCGCCGATAGCCTGCTCACGCGATGGTCATTCCGTTCCGAAATGCCTGCAAACCTTGGAAAAACCGCCTTTTGCGCCTATATCTACGACATTAGAAATGCGCGATTCGAAGCCGATTTTTCGCGCTCTGCACACGGCATCAATCAGACAGGTTTTCATGAGCGACCAGACCGACATCGCCAACGGCGTTGAAGCCGAATACGGCGCCGATTCCATCAAGGTTTTGAAGGGCTTGGATGCCGTTCGCAAGCGGCCGGGCATGTATATCGGCGATACCGACGACGGCTCGGGCCTGCACCACATGGTCTATGAGGTGGTCGACAACGCCATCGACGAAGCACTGGCCGGCCATGCCGACCTGGTGACGGTGACGCTCAATCCGGACGGATCGGTGACGGTCATCGACAATGGCCGCGGCATTCCGACCGATATCCACACCGGCGAAGGCATTTCAGCGGCCGAAGTGATCATGACGCAGCTGCATGCCGGCGGCAAGTTCGACCAGAACTCCTACAAGGTCTCAGGCGGCCTGCACGGCGTCGGCGTGTCGGTCGTCAACGCCCTGTCGGCCTGGCTGAAACTGAAGATCCGCCGCAACGGCCAGATCTACGAGATGAGTTTCACGCATGGCAATGCCGACGCGCCGCTGCGGATCACCGGCAGTTATGAACAAGACAAGGTCCCCGGCACCTATGAAGGGCGCAGCGGCAGCGAAATCACGTTTTTGCCGTCGTCCGAGACGTTCACCATGGTCGAATTCGACTACGGTACGCTGGAGCATCGGCTGCGCGAGCTCGCCTTCCTGAACTCCGGCGTGCGCATCGTTTTGACCGATGCCCGCCATGCCGACATCGTGCGCCATGAACTGCACTACGATGGCGGGCTGGAAGAGTTCGTCCGATATCTCGACCGGACGAAGAAGCCGTTGCTCGACAAGCCGATCTCGATCCGCGCCGAGCGCGACGGCATCACGGTCGAAGTCGCCATGTGGTGGAACGACAGCTACCACGAGAACGTGCTGGCCTTCACCAACAACATCCCGCAACGCGACGGCGGCACGCATCTGGCAGGCTTCCGCGGTGCGCTGACGCGCCAGATAACCGGTTATGGCGACTCCTCGGGCCTGACCAAGAAGGAAAAAGTGGCGCTGATCGGCGATGATTGCCGCGAAGGGCTGACCGCGGTGCTGTCGGTCAAGGTTCCCGACCCGAAATTCTCCTCGCAGACCAAGGACAAGCTGGTGTCGTCCGAGGTCCGCCCGGTGGTCGAAGGGCTTGTCAACGAAGCGCTCGGCACCTGGCTCGAGGAGCACCCGACCGAGGGCAAGGCGGTCATCGAGAAGGTCATCCAGGCCGCTGCCGCGCGCGAAGCCGCGCGCAAGGCACGCGACATCACCCGCAAGAGTTCGCTCGGCGTCACCTCGCTGCCCGGCAAGCTGGCTGATTGCCAGGAGCGCGATCCGGCGAAATCCGAGATCTTTATCGTCGAGGGCGACAGCGCCGGCGGCTCGGCCAAGGGCGGCCGTTCGCGCCAGAACCAGGCCATTCTTCCGCTGCGCGGCAAGATCCTCAATGTCGAGCGCGCCCGCTTCGACCGCATGCTCGGCTCCGACATGATCGGCACGCTGATCACCGCGCTCGGCACCTCGATCGGCAAGGACGAGTTCAACGCCGACAAGCTGCGCTACCACAAGATCATCCTGATGACCGACGCCGATGTCGACGGCGCCCACATCCGCACCTTGCTGCTGACCTTCTTCTTCCGGCAGATGCCGGAACTGATCGAACGCGGGCATCTCTACATCGCGCAGCCGCCGCTCTACAAGGTGACGCGCGGGAAGAGCTCGCAATACATCAAGGACGAAGCCGCCTTCGAGGAATTCCTGATCGGCTCCGGGCTGGAAGAAGCGTCGCTTGCGCTCAGCACAGGCGAGGTGCGGGCTGGACAGGACCTGCGCAGCGCCATCGACGACGCCTTGGCTGTCCGCCAGCTCATCAACGGATTGCACACGCGCTATAACAGAGGCGTGGTCGAGCAGGCAGCGATTGCCGGCGCGCTCAACCCGGAGATCTTCACCGACCTCCGCCGCGCCAACGAAACGGCCGAGCGTGTTGCCCGTCGTCTCGACATTATCGCCGAGGACACCGAGCGCGGCTGGATCGGCCGCATGTCGACCTCGAACGAGGGCATTGGCGGCTATGTCTTCGAGCGAACGGTGCGCAGCGTCAAGGAGTTCGCGCATCTCGACCTGGCATTGATCAATTCCGCCGACGCACGCCAGCTCGACCGCTATGCGCCGCGCCTGGCGGAAATCTACGGCGAGCCGCCGGTGCTGCGCCGCAAGGATGTCTCGGAAACCATTTCGGGGCCGCTGGCACTGCTCAATGCCGTGTTTGCCACCGGCCGCAAGGGCCTGACCATGCAGCGCTACAAGGGCCTTGGCGAAATGAACGCCGAGCAGCTCTGGGAAACGACGCTCGACCCGAATGTGCGCTCGCTGTTACAGGTCAAGGTCAATGACGCGACTGATGCGGACAGCTTGTTTTCACGGCTGATGGGCGACGAGGTCGAGCCAAGGCGCGAATTCATCCAGGAAAACGCGCTGTCGGTTGCCAATCTGGACATTTGAGTCGCCATCCAGATACCCAGCCAGCAGGCATGAAGTGTATTGGTGCGCCTTGGCGCACCAATACGACTGCTGCAACGCAACAAAGATCACCAGGACCGCCGGAACGGAAAGGCTTTCAAGGCATTGTAGTTGATCACAATCGCCGCAGGAGGCATCCATGGGACGTGGCATTTTGCTCTGGCTTCTCGGAGTCCCAATTCCGATCATTATTCTGATCATGCTGTTCGCACGGTAGGGAGGCTTCGATGCAGTCCACCGTAACAGCTGTCGACGTTTCCGCCCCGACGGAATCCGCTTCCACTGCTGTCAGCTGGGGGCCAATCGTCGCCGGCGCCTTTGCTGCGTCAACGCTTACCTTCATCTTGATGCTGCTCGGCTCCGGGCTTGGGCTGAGCATGGTGTCGCCATGGTCCGGCTCGGGTGCGTCAGTCACCACTTTCGCCGTTTCCACCGCCGTCTGGCTGATCGTCGTGCAGTGGCTGTCCTCGGCCCTGGGTGGCTACCTCGCCGGACGCCTGCGCACCAAATGGGTCGGCATCCACACCGATGAAGTCTTCTTCCGCGATACCGCTCACGGCTTCCTGGCCTGGGCGCTGGCGACGCTGCTCGTCGCCGGCGTGCTCGGCACGGCGCTTTCGGCCGCGATAGGTACCGGTGTCCAGGCTGCTTCGACTGTGGCATCGGGCGCGGCAATGGGCGCTTCGGCAGGTGCTGCTGCAAACGCGGGTAGCGCCTCGACTGACAACGCCACATCGTATTTCGTCGATACGCTGTTCCGCCCGGCCGATCCGGCAAGGCTCGCTGCCGCCAATCCGGAGAGCGACGCTGCGGCAACGGCGCAGGCATCGCGCATTCTAATCGCGAGTGCCGCAGCAGGCGAAATATCGGCCGACGACAAGACCTATCTATCGCGGCTGGTGGCCGCCCGCACAGGCCTGTCCGAAGCGGATGCCACCGCTCGCGTCGATACGGTAATCGCCAGAGCGCAGGACGCCAAGGTCAAGGCCCAGCAGGCGGCCGACACCGCCAGAAAGGCAGGCGCGACCTTCTCGTTGATTGGCGCGCTGTCGCTGGTCGTCGGGGCCTTCATTGCCAGCGCGGCTGCAGCACTTGGCGGCAGGCAGCGCGACGACGAGGAAGCGATTTTCCTGACCAATCGTTGATCGGTGACTAAGCGAACTCGGTCCGCTTCGGGAAGATTACGCCCGAAGGGGACCTTGCTTTGAACTGCCGCCGCGCATTGCTTGCCGCCTACAGCTCAGCTTCCAGTTTGCGGCCGAGATCGACCGCATCGCGCAGCACGGCAAGGTGCGAGCGCGGCTGTACGCCGGCCAGCGCGTCGACCTCGACGCCGCTCGCCGTCAGCGACCAGTAGAGCCTGTGCGTGAAGACGCGGCCGCCCGAGCCGCGCAGCTCGACCTGGATGTTTTCCACGCCGGGACCAAAATTTTCCGTCATCCGCCCTGAAATCGGGTCGCCGGTCAGCCAGCCATTGCCCCTGTCGAAAATATTGGTCCAGCGTGTCGCGGCAAACACCGCGCCATGATGCACTGCCCGCTGCGGCTTGCCGGAATGGCTGCGCCCTTCCTGGTAGAGCATGGTCCCGCCCGCCGCTCTGTCGGCGATCGGCGGGCATGCTGAAAACAGGCGCTCGGCGATGCCGCGCCTGAATTCGGCGAGGTTGTAGGTCACCAGAAACTCGCTGTGGGTCAGCGGACTGCCGAGCGTGACGAAATCGCTGATCTTCCACGGCAGCGGATGATCGGCGTCGCCGACGCGAAGCTGCCGGTAGAGCTCCCATTGGCTGCGCCGGAATGCGGGGAGGTCATCGAGGCTGTCGGGCCAAGCGGAGGCATCGGCGACCAGCGTCGCCTTGTCGACGGCGTGGATCGCCTTCAGCCTCGCTTTGTCGCGAATGGCTTCCAACTTTCTAGGCCTGAAATCGGCCCACAATATCTGCAACAGATCATAGGCGATGATCGACCCGAGGCTGTGCGAGACCAGCACGATGCGGTCATAGGCATCGTCCATCATGAGACGCTTCAGCAGCTTGAGGCCACGCTCGCGGACCAGCGCCCGCTTCTCGACCGTTGCCGCTTCGGCCCGCACATAGGCGGCGACGTCGCCGAAATAGGGCAAGCCAAACTGGTCCACCGACCAGATGACGAACGACGCCAGAACCGTGACAAGCACACCCGTCGTCCAGGAGATGTAGCCTTGCCAGGTCGACGTTGCGAGCGCCAGCGCCGCGCCCAGGACCACGAGGGTGGCCAAAAGCGTGACGACATAGAGTTTGAGCACATCGCGCGGAATATCGGCCGGCTTGCGCCAGAGCAGGGTCGTCACCCAGGCAGCAAGGCGGCTTCGGGTCGTGCCCTGGGTGATGTCGGCCCAGTAAAGCTCGTAGAAATCGGTGCGGCGGCCATCGACATCATAGGGCGTGGTGATCCGGCGGAGTTCGTGCGAATTGGTCCGGCTGTCGGGCGTGATCCAGCTCTGGTTGATCTTCGCACCCATCGGGTCGGCCGGATCGGGGACATGGGCATAGAACGGTGCACGGGCCGGATCGTGGCTCCATACGGCCTGGACAAACTCCCTCAACGTGTCCATGGGCCGCTGCTCGCCCATGCCGTGCACGACCACTACCGCCTGGCTGCGCTTGCGTGGCGCCTTCTCTGCTGCGGTCAGATCGGCGGCCGGCGATGCAGCAGAACCAGGGTCGGGCACCAGCACCTCCACGATGACGCCGTTAGCAAGACGACGGGTCGGCATCGTAGCTTCAGAACCGGTAACAGCCAAGAAAAAGCCCGGCGCGGAGCCGGGCTGTATTCGACGATCGGCAGTGAGTTGGCAGCGACGCCGTTTCAGTGATCCATCGCTTTGACGATCTCCTCGGTCATCTTCTTGGCGTCGCCGAGCAGCATCATGGTGCCGTCCTTGTAGAACAGCGTGTTGTCGATGCCGGCATAGCCGGAGCCGAGCGAGCGCTTGACGAACAGGCAGGTGCGGGCCTTGTCGACATCGAGGATCGGCATGCCGTAGATCGGTGACGACTTGTCGTCACGGGCCGAGGGATTGGTGACGTCGTTGGCGCCGATGACATAGGCGACGTCGGCCTGCGCGAACTCAGAGTTGACGTCCTCCAGCTCGAACACTTCGTCATAAGGCACGTTGGCTTCGGCCAAGAGCACGTTCATGTGGCCGGGCATGCGGCCGGCAACCGGGTGGATGGCGTATTTGACGTCGACGCCGTTGGCCTTGAGCTTGTCGGCCATCTCGCGCAGCGCGTGCTGCGCCTGGGCGACGGCCATGCCGTAGCCCGGCACGATGATGACCTTTTGCGCATTCATCATCAGATAGGCGGCATCCTCGGCCGAGCCCTGCTTGACCGTGCGCTCGATGCCGTCGTTGGCAATGGCTGATGTCTCGCCGCCGAAGCCGCCGAGGATGACCGAGATGAAGCTCCGGTTCATGCCTTTGCACATGATGTAAGACAGGATGGCGCCCGACGAGCCGACCAGCGCGCCGGTGATGATCAGCGCCAGATTGCCGAGCGTGAAGCCCAGGGCGGCCGCGGCCCAGCCCGAATAGGAATTCAGCATCGACACGACCACCGGCATATCGGCGCCACCGATCGGGATGATGAGAAGCACACCCAGCACCAGCGAGGCGGCAACGATCAGCCAGAACACCACCTTGGACTCGGTGGTGACGAGCAGCACGATCAGCACGATCAGCGCAATGCCCAGGGCCGCGTTGATGAAGTGGCGGCCACCGATCATGATCGGCTTGCCCGACATGCGGCCGTCAAGCTTCAAGAAGGCGATGACCGAGCCGGTGAAGGTGATGGCACCTATGGCAACGCCGAGGCTCATCTCGATCAGTGCCTGGGCATGAATATCGGCGACGGTGCCGATGCCGAAGCTTTCCGGTGCATAGATGGCGGCGGCCGCCACCATGACCGCGGCAAGACCGACCAGCGAGTGGAAGGCGGCGACCAGCTGCGGCATCGAGGTCATGGCAATGCGCCGTGCCGTGACCGCACCGGCCGAGCCGCCTATCAGCAGCCCGAGCACTATGAGGCCGAAGCGCCCGGCCGAAGGGGTCGCCAGCGCCAGCGTCGTGGCGATGGCGATGCCCATGCCGATCATGCCGTACATATTGCCCTGGCGGCTGGTGGTCGGATGCGACAGGCCGCGCAATGCGAGGATGAACAGGATGCCGGAGACCAGATAGAGAAAGGAGGCGAAGTTGGCGTTCATGGCGGCCTACTTTTCCTTCTTCTTGTACATGGCCAGCATGCGCTGGGTGACGAGGAAGCCGCCGAAGATGTTGACCGATACCAGCATCAGCGCAACGAAGCCGAAGCCGGTGGCAAGCCCTGAGGCCGAGATGCCGACGGCCAGCAGCGCGCCGACGACGATGACGGAGGAAATGGCGTTGGTGACCGCCATCAGCGGCGTGTGCAGTGCCGGCGTGACGGACCACACGACGTAGTAGCCGACGAAGATCGCCAGGACAAAGATGGCGAAGCGAAAGACGAAAGGATCGATGGCACCGCCGGACAGCGCGTGAGCGGCGTCACCCACCGCCTCGGTGCCGGGCGCGGCCGCCAGGTTCTGCACGGCGAGCCGCACGGCAGCTGTCGCCTGGTCGAGCTGGTCGAGGGCTTTCTGCAGCGTCTGATCCATCACGCGATCCCTCCGGTGGTCTTGGGCTTCCTCGAAGCGGCCGTTTTCTTCGCAGCCGGCTTCGCCGAAGCCTCGGCAACCATCGTCCTGGCCGGAATGGCCGGTGGTTCGACATATTGGCCCTTTGGCGGCTCCTGCTCAGCCTTTGCGAAAGCCGGATGCACGATCTTGCCAGCATCGGTCAGCATGGTTGCCTTGACCAGCTCGTCGTCGCGGTTGATGGCAAGCGTCTTCGTCGCTTTGTCGACCAGCGTCTCAAGGAAGGCATAGAGGTTCCTGGCATAGAGAAGCGAGGCCGAGGCGGCGACGCGACCGGGAACGTTGAGATGGCCGACGATCTTTACCCCGTTGGCCGTGGTCACCACCTTGCCGGCTTCGGCGCCCTCGACATTGCCGCCGCGCTCGACCGCGAGGTCGACGATCACAGAGCCGGGTTTCATCGAGGCGACCATTGCCGCCGAGACCAGCTTCGGCGCCGGACGGCCGGGGATCAGCGCGGTGGTGATGACGATGTCCTGCTTGGCGATGTGCTCGGCAGTCAGCGCCGCCTGCTTGGCCTGGTATTCCTTCGACATTTCCTTGGCGTAGCCGCCGGCCGTCTCGGCCGCCTTGAACTCCTCGTCCTCGACGGCCAGGAATTTTGCGCCGAGCGAGGCGACCTGCTCCTTGGCGGCCGGGCGCACGTCGGTGGCGGTGACCACGGCGCCGAGGCGGCGCGCGGTGGCGATGGCCTGCAGACCGGCGACGCCGACGCCCATGACGAACGCCTTCGCTGCCGGTACGGTGCCGGCCGCCGTCATCATCATCGGTAACGCCCGGTCATATTCGGCAGCCGCGTCGATCACCGCCTGATAGCCGGCGAGGTTGGCCTGGCTGGATAGAACGTCCATCGACTGGGCGCGGGTGATGCGCGGCATGAACTCCATGGAGAAGGCAGTAACACCGGCCTTGGCAAGGGCAGCGACGGCAGCGTCGTTGCCGTAGGGATCCATGATCGCGATGACAGCGGCGCCGGACTTGTAGCCCTTCAGCTCGGCGTCCGTGGGGCGGCGCACCTTCAGCACCACATCGGCCCTGGCTGCATCGCCGGCCTTGCCGATCGCGGCGCCCGCCTTGGCAAACTCCTCGTCGGGAACGCGCGACGCCGTGCCGGCGCCGGTTTCCACGATTACGTCGAAACCCAGTGCTGCCAGCCGCTTCACCGTATCGGGCGAGGCCGCGACGCGAGGCTCGTTTGCGTCGAGCTCACGAGGGATGAAAACCGTCTGTCCCACCGCACGATCCTTTCGGCCGGAACCCTGTTACCGCAAGACACCGACCGACCCCGGCGGCGCCTTCGACAAAGGTTGGAGGAGTTATCGGAGAATAAAGGCGCCGATGGCCAGGATCAGCACGAAGAGGATAGTCGCCGAGAAGAAGCCGCCCACAAAGAAGCCGAACGCCATGGCAAGAAGCACGGCGGCGCAAAATAGCGACCCATATTTGGCCAGCATCACAAAGCCGGCATAGGTGCGGTCGTGCTCGGCATAGTCCATCTTCGCGCCCAGTTCGACAGGACCGGTCGGCGTGTGTTCAGCCATTGGAATACCCCTTCGAAGACATCTTTCAGGCACATAGCGAAAAGCCGCGTTAAGGGCAATGGCGCTATTGCCGCATCGCCGCAGCCAACAATCTCAAGTAAAACTTGAAATCGCTGCGCGGAGCGCGGCGATACCAATCACAATGGATGGCAGGTCCGCTATTGCCGATGCCGTTAGCCGGCGAGATGCGGGAACAGCCCGAGCAGGCCGACAACGATCAGATAAAGGGCGACGATATAATTGAGCAGCCGCGGCATCACCAGGATCAGCACGCCTGCGATCAGGGCGATGAGCGGGGTGAGGGCGAGCGTGGAAATGGTCATGTCGGTTCCTTTGATCGGATGGCTATCGAAGCGATGCTTGGTGGATGCCGGCCATGCCGACCTACCACCAGCACCCTTGCCCAGAACGCCGAAGCGACCGGAAGGCTCCATGGGCTCGTTCAGGCGGCTTCGCGAAAATACTTGGCGGTGGGCAGGATGGTCAGCGGGGCGAGTTCGCCGGCACCGGGCGTATCGAACAACATGCGCTGCTCCATTGGCGTCGAACGGAAGAACGGAAAGCGAGCGTAGGTTTCATTCTTGATCGCCAGGACATCGGCTTGATAAAGCAGCGCGAAACAGTTGATCACGCCGGCATAGGGCCGCGCATCGCCAATCGGTCGCGCCCGATAGATGCGCTTGTAGAAAGCCGCATGGTCCTCGCGGATCATGGATATGCAATAAGGCGCGCCGAAATGGAAGCAAGCCATGCCCGCAAGGCGCAGCGTCACATACGGGATCTGCGGGTAAAGCCGTGACCATTCGGCGTCCACGGCAAAACGGCTCGGGTCGATAAAGACTTCGCCGGCCGCCAGACGCGGCATCAACAAGTCCTTGTAGACGCTGAGTGCTGGTGATGTGGCGTTATCAGCAGACACGTTATGCAGGCGCATTGTGCTGACCAGCCGCCCCTCGATATAGATTCCGAACGTATGGCAATTGGGCAGTTCGTCAAACTCGTCATGGACCTGACGGGACGCATTCTCGGGCACCAGATCGTTCATCCGATAGGAATTGTAGCGCAGCCTGTAAATGTTTTCGAAGTCCTCGCCGCTTTCACAGCGTCGGTACTCCGTCCGGTCAAGCAGCGCATAAACATGTTGCGCGAAGCTGGACATGGTCTCGGACGCATCTTTCCCACCAGCGCCCGCCGCATGGCCGAGCGAACTCAACTGGGCACACATGAACTCTATTCCCCGCGATTACCGCCACCAGCCGACACTACGGACGGGTCATGAGATGTAAAGATGAAAATAAGTAGGAGCTCGTTTACCGCCCGTTAAGGTTAACAATTAATAAAATTATACTAAAATACGCAGGTTTTCAGCGCGAAGTCAGCGCCGCGGCGCCTTCCTTGCCGTCTGGATGTCCTTGGCAAAGGGCCAGACGGTGCTCGACATCGTCTCGATGCCGGACGCGCTGAGTGCCGACCCGAACAGAAAGCCCTGGACCAGGTCCGGCTTGACCTGCAATGCCAGGATCTTGAGCTGTTCGAAGGTCTCGACACCTTCGACGGTAACCGAAAGTCCCAGCGGCCGTGACAGGTTGACGATGCCCTTGAGCAATTCGAGCGACCGGCTGTTCTGAGTGACATCCATCAGGAACGAGCGGTCGATCTTGATTTTGTCGAGCGGCAGTTTGTGGAGATAGCTGAGGCTCGAATACCCGGTACCGAAATCGTCGAGCGCAATGCGCACGCCGAGCCGCTTCAACTCCTCGATATATTGGCGTGTCAGCGACTTGTCGTCGAGCAGCGCCGTCTCGGTGACCTCAATCTCCAGACGTCCGGCGGAGAGACCGGATTCAGCCAGCGCGTCGCGAACCTTCTGGATGACATCACGGTTGCGGAAATCCTTGGCCGAGAGATTGACCGACACGCTGGTCTGGGCCGGCCATTTGGCGCATTCCGTGCAGGCCGCATGCAGGACGAAGGTGCTGATGTCGGAAATAATCCCCATTTCCTCCGCCAGCGGAATAAAGATACCGGGGGAAATCGGCCCGAGATCGGGATGATCCCAGCGGCACAGCGCTTCGCAACTGGCGATACGCATCGTGCTCATCGCGACGATCGGCTGATAGACCACCCGCAATTCGTTGTTTTCCACGGCGCTGCGCAGGTCCGCCTTCATCAGCTGACGGCTGCGGAAGGCAGCATCCATGGAGGCCTCGAACAGCCGCCAACCGTTCTTGCCAAGCTCCTTGGCCTTGTAGAGTGCAAGGTCGGCTTTGACGATCATGGCGTCAACGTCGGTATCCTTGACCCGCGACAGCACCGCGCCGCCGGAGGCCTGGATGCGTAATCCGTGGCCGGCGACATCGACCTCGCCCTGTAGATTGACAAAGATCTCGTCAACCTGGCCGGTCAGGTGGCTTTCATCCTCGATGCGCTCGAAGAAGATCATGAACTCGTCGCCGCCGAAGCGGCTGACGGTGATGCCTGGCCCAGCGACTGCCGCCAGCCGCTCGGCAACGGCGTAGATCAATCCGTCGCCGACCGGATGGCCGAGCGTGTCGTTGACGCTCTTGAAATCATCGAGATCGAGCACCACCAGCCCGCAGAGACGCTCGGGATCCCCTGAGGCCATGGCTTCCACCACCAACTCGTGGAAGTAGGCGCGGTTGGGCAGGCCGGTGAGACTGTCGTAGCGCGCCATGAAGCGGATCTTGTCTTCCGCCTCGACCCGGGCGGTCACATCCTCGAAAGTGACGACGCCCAGTTCCTGGCTGCCTTCGCGCGCCGAAAATTCATAGTGCTGGCCGTTGGTGAGCGAGACCAGGACCTTGCGGTCGCGGCCCTCGCGCAACGCACGCGTCAGCTGGGCTTCGATGTAACGGCAATCTTTCGGCGCCAGCATGCCGCCTGCAGCGCCGCGCATCAGCAGACCGTGGATCGAGCGGCCTAGCAGCGCATCGGCCGATTTGAGCGACATCAGGTGCGCGGCTTCGGCATTGGCCACCGCCACCCGGCCGTCGGGACCAAGCATGACAAGGCCATGCGACATGGTGTTGAGCGCGCGGTTGAAACGCTGCGCGATGCGGTTCGCCTTCTTTTCCTCCGACAGGGCGGTAAACAGGACTTCGCGGACGATGTCGGCGAACCGTTTGATCGCAAACAGAAAAGGGGCCGACATCAGACCGAGGATGATGTGGTAGATATCGCCGCGCAGGATAAAGCCAAGCGATATGGGCCATGTGGTGGTTATGATAAAAATCATGACCATCCGCGGCGACCCATAATTGCGGCCGGCAATCGACGTGACCGATGCCAGAGTGACGCAGACAGAGGCTATTTCGGCATAGTTGTCGTGGCTGTCATTTGCCAGATAGATACTGACGAAACAGAACGCGCCAAGCATGAAACCATGCATCGAACCGAAAATTATGTAATCGTTTTCGCGATCATGGGCTTCTTCCCACGTCGTCGGGGAAGGAAGTCGCCCGTATTTTCGGATGTTGCGAAGGCGCAGAGTACCGACAATGATGAGCCCAGCGGCAACTAGAAGATACGCCAAGTCCATGGTCTTCCAATAGACCAGAATGACGAGGAGTGTCTGCGCAACAAGGCCGATCGACAGCGTGAACCCGTCGCGAAACAGCGTTTCCACGAACGGAATGTAAACGTCGACCGGAATCTCGTTTTTTCGTCTCAGATTCACGCCTGGATCCCAACCCTGGGGAACCCAGCAGTGTCACATTGGCCTTAAGAAAGGTTTAGAGCGGCGTTTCGAACCCTGCCAACATCCATTGGTGACGCGGCGGAAGCAGGGAAACTACCGTTCAGGTAAACAAGGCGTATCACAGCGCTGAATTATTCGGCGGCTTGAAGTTGCGGCCGCAGCGGCGCCGTCGAGAGGCGGTCGAGCAGACGCTGGCGTTCGCCGGCGGCTTTTTCGGCACTGGCCTGCTTGACGTGGCCAAAGCCGCGGATGAGCGCCGGTACCGAAACAAGCGCGGCAGCAACCTCGATCTTGCCCGGCGCCAGCGCGCCGGCGACAAGTTCCAGGTCGGCTTCATAGAGGGCAAGAAGCTGCCGCTCCATACGCCTCTCGGCGCTGTAGCCGAACAGGTCGAAAACGGTGCCGCGCAGGCCCTTCATTGCCGCCAGCAGGCGGAACGCGTTCATCATCCACGGGCCAAAGCTCGATTTCTTCGGCTTCCCGTCACTGCCGCGCCTGCCCATGATCGGCGGTGCGAGATGGAATTCAAGCTTGCCGTAGCTCTGGAACTGCTTTGCGAGCTCTGCGGCAAAGGAGCCGTCCGTATAAAGCCGCGCCACCTCGTATTCGTCCTTGATCGCCATCAGCTTGAACAGGTTCTTTGCGGCAGCCTCGGTCACCACGGTCGACCCGGGCACAGCATTGGTTTCGGCCTTGCGCAGCGCCGCCAGTCTGTCGGCATAGCGCTTGCCATAGGCGGCGTTCTGGTAGGCGGTCAGGAAGCCGACGCGGCGAGCAATGATATCGTCCAGCGTCTCGGCAATGGCGGCATGCTGCGTGGCCTTGCCCGGCTGGGCGAGAAGGCTGCGGACGAAATCCGGCTGGTCGGCGGCGCGGCGGCCCCAGCGAAATGCCGCGACATTCATCGCTACCGCCTCGCCGTTGAGCTCGATCGCCTTCTCGACCGCCTCCGTCGACAGCGGCAAGCCGCCATGCTGGAAGGCGAATCCGAGCATGAACATGTTGGCACCAAGCGAGCTGCCGAACAGGGCAGTGGCGGTGCGGGTAGCGTCGAAGAAATGCGTCCTGTCGTCGCCCGCGGCCGTTCTTATCGCCTTCTTCAGCCGCTCGACGGGCAGCGAGAAATCGGCCGAACGGGCGAACTCGCCCGGCATGATCTCGGCAGTGTTGGCGAGGAAGATGGTATGGCCTTCGCGCACCGCGGCCAACACCTTCTTGGCACCTGAAACGACGAGATCGCAGCCGAGCACGAGATCGGCCTTGCCGGCCGATACCCGAATGGCGTGGATGTCGTCCGGCGTGCGGGCGATGCGGACATGGGTGAACACCGAGCCGCCCTTCTGGGCGAGGCCGGCCATGTCGATCATGCCGCAGCCCTTGCCTTCCAGGTGCGCGGCCATGCCCAGCACCGCGCCTATGGTGACGACGCCGGTGCCGCCGACACCGTCGATGATCGCCGCCCAGCCTTGTTCACCGAGCGCAAATTGCGCCGGCGCCGGCACCCCCGCGAGCGGGTCGGCCGCGCCGGCTATGCCTTCGGCTTTCCTGATTTTGGCGCCGTGAACGGTGACGAAGGAGGGGCAGAAACCGTTGACGCAAGAGAAGTCCTTGTTGCAGCTCGACTGGTCGATCTTGCGCTTGCGGCCGAATTCGGTCTCGACCGGCTGGATCGAGACGCAATTCGACTGCACGCCGCAATCGCCGCAGCCTTCGCAGACCAGCTCGTTGATGAAGATACGCTTGTCCGGATCGGGGAAGGTGCCGCGCTTGCGGCGGCGACGCTTCTCGGCGGCGCAGGTCTGGTCGTAGAGCAGCACCGAGACGCCTTTGACCGAACGCAACTCGCGCTGGACGAGATCGAGGTCGTCGCGGTGATGGATGGTGGCGCCGGCGGGAAATTCCACCTTGCCGGGATACTTGTCCGGCTCGTCGGTGACGATGGCGATGCGCTCCACGCCCTCGGCGCGCACCTGCCTTGCGATCATGTCTACCGTCAGGCCGCCCTCGTGCGGCTGCCCACCGGTCATCGCGACGGCGTCATTGTAGAGGATCTTGTAGGTGATGTTGGCGTCGGTCGACAGCGCGAAGCGTATCGCCAGCACACCCGAGTGGTTGTAAGTGCCATCGCCCAGATTCTGGAAGATGTGCTCGCGCTTCGAGAACGGCGCCTGGCCGACCCACTGCGCGCCCTCGCCGCCCATGGCGGTGAAGCCGACGGTGTTGCGGTCCATCCACAGCGCCATGAAATGACAGCCGATTCCGGCGGCGGCGAGCGAGCCGTCCGGCACCTTGGTCGAGGAATTGTGTGGGCAGCCGGAGCAGAAGAAGGGCGTGCGCGAGGCGATGTCTGACGTGTCGGCCAGCATCGCCTGGAACTGGCGCAATTTCGCAACCCGCGCGGCGATTTCTTCCGACGGGCCGATCGTTCGCAAAATCCTCTCGCCGAGCGCGATGGCAATATCGTTGGGGTCGAGCGCGCCCTTGGCCGGGAACAGCCAGTCGCCGCGCTCGTCCTTCTTGCCGACGATGACCGGCTGCGTCGCGGTGCCGTAAAGGTTCTCGCGCAGTTGTACCTCGATCAGCGAGCGTTTCTCCTCGACGACGACGATAGTATCGAGGCCGCGAGCAAAGTCGGCGATGTGTTGCAGGTCGAGCGGCCACGGGCAGCCGACCTTGAACAGCCTGATACCGATACGACTGGCGGCCGCTTCGTCGACGCCGATATCCTCCAGCGCCTGGCGAACATCGAGATAACTCTTGCCGATGGTGACGATGCCAAGCTTGGCGCTGGTGCCGCCCGAATAGACGATCCGATTCAGCCCATTGGCGTGGATGAACGCTGAAGCGGCGGCGCGCTTGTATTCATGCAACCGCTCCTCCTGGCCGAGCATGTCGATCTCATTACGGATGTTGAGGCCGCCGGGCGGCATGTCGAAGTCCGGGATGACGATATCTAGCCGGTCGAGCGCGGCATCGACCGAGGCTGTCGATTCGATGTTGTCCTTGACGCATTTGATCGCCGCCCAGGTGCCGGCAAAACGCGACATGGCAAAGCCGTAAAGGCCGTAGTCGATGATCTCCTGGACGCCGGCCGGATTAAGGATCGGCACCATGGTGTCGACGAACAGGAACTCGGTGGCATGCGCGTTGGTCGAGGATTCGGCCATGTGGTCGTCACCCATCAGAGCCAGCACGCCGCCATGTTTCGACGACCCGGCGAGATTGGCGTGGCGGAACACGTCGCCGGAGCGGTCGACGCCCGGACCCTTGCCGTACCAGACCGAAAAAACGCCGTCATGGGTACCCTCGCCCAGCAATTCGGCCTGCTGCGAGCCCCAGCAGGCGGTGGCGGCGAGCTCCTCGTTGAGACCGGGCTGGAAGACGATGTCCGACTGCGCGAGCTGGTTCCTGGCCTTCCACAGCTGCATGTCGAGGCCGCCGAGCGGCGAGCCGCGATAGCCGGAGACGAAACCGGCGGTGTTCAGGCCAGCCCGGCGGTCGCGCTCGCGCTGCATCAGAAGCATGCGGATGACTGCCTGGGCACCCGACAGGAAGATGCGCTCCTTTGCCAGGTCGAACTTGTCGTCGAGCGCGACATTGTGCAGCGTCATCAGGCATTTCCTGTGCGGAGGCCGCGCGCCTGGAGGTGCGCGGCCAACGTCGGAGTCGAGTGCCCACAGTCTTTCTTCCCTTGCCGGGGAGGTCAAACAAAATCGAAGGTGCCAGGCGGTCCGCAACAAACGATCCGTGCGCGGCCGTGTGGCGCCACGAAACGCCTGTCGGGGAGGATGGCCGAGCATGAAAAATTCCGGCGGCGGTCAGTGCCGCTGGTGATGCATCATGCAGCCTTTGGGCAACTGGGCTTCGGTTCACCGGGCAGCTTGCCGTCGACATGGCCGGCCAGGTCCTTGTTGAGCTCGTAGACTGGCCCGACCACCAGAGGCCGGTCGGGCAGGACCGACTGGTCGAGTGAGGACGTCAGAGTGGTCGCGAAACTCTGCAGCAACTTGCCGCTGGAATCCTCGATGCGGATCGACACCGCATAGGGCTTGTCCTTGACAACGCAGGTAAGCGGCGGGCTGGTGAGCGTCACATGCGGCAGCTTCGGCCATATTTTCTGGGTGACGATGATCGGATCACCGCCGGCCGGGTTCTGGAAGGAGACCACAGCGACCTGCCCCTCACCCACCGGCCGCAGCGGATTGAGAGTGATGACATAGGTGGCGATACCCAGCCGGTAGTTGAACTCGAACAGCTTCCCGGAAATGGCGAACAACTGGTCCTTGCCGGAATCACGGCAGGCGCCGAGCGCGGCCGCCGCGAACAACGCCGCGACGACAATCATCGCGCGTGAGAATCTTCTAGACATTGGTGACCTCCCTGGCCGCGGTCCGGCGGCGATAGTGTCGGTTTGCCTTCTGGCGGTTGCCGCACACCGCCATGTCGCACCAGAGGCGGCTGGAATTCCGGCTTTTGTCGACAAACAGCCAGCTGCAGTTCGGACATATCCTCAGCCTGGCAATGGTGTCGCTACGCAGCAGCGACAACGCCGAGACCGCAAGCGCGGCCTCGAAGGCAATCGGCGTCGCCGGATCACCGAACGGTTTTCCAGGCGTGCCGATTTCGGTGCGGCTATGAGCGAGGCCATCGGCGCAGGCTTCCAAGAATTTCGGCATATCGCCGGTCGCGATCGCACCTTTCGATACCGCGCCGCGAAACAGCCGATCGGTCGTCTCCCGGATCGACAGCACCACCGGTGCGATCTTTTCAGGCGCCGGCGCTACGAGCCGCCTGCCACCGAGCTCGGCGGCGCGAAAGGCACTCGCGGCTTCGGCAAAGCGGGCGATCTCGGCCGGATCGTCGAAACGGTCGAAAGTTTTCTCCGGATCGTTCCGCAAAACGACGGTGTTCGCCGTATCGAGCGCCAGCATGCCACCGGTAAAGCGGTGCGGAGTCCAGGATACTGTCATATGGCGAATCTAACTGATAACTCGCGTTTGACAAGTTAGATTCCGGGTGCAACGCTTGTCACTGAGGCGATCGCCGTACTGAGAATATCGTTCGTCCCAAACCTCTGCCCCGATTGCGGGGCATGCATAGAGGGTCTTGCATGCTCTATTTCTTCCAGCAGGTTCTGAACGGGCTGCATTCGGGCGCGCTCTACGCATTGCTTGCATTCGGCTACGTGCTGACCAACGGCATCCTGCACCGTACCAATCTTGCCTATGGCGCGCTGTTCGCCTTTTGCGGGCATACGATGATCCTCACTGCGGCGTTCGGCTATCAGGCCCTGTGGTTAACGCTGTTTGCATCGGTCGCGCTCGGCGTAGCTGCGGCATTCCTTTATGCGGCGCTGCTCAGCCATGTCCTGTCGCGAAGTATCTTCGAACCGCTGGCCGACCGCTCGCCCAACGCCATCGTGGTGACGACGCTCGGCATATTGCTGGTCTTGTCGGAAGCCAGCCGCATCGCCGCCGATACCCATGACCTATGGTTGCCGCCAATGCTGGCCCAGACCATCGTCTTCGCGCAGAATGCCAGCTTCAAGGCGACGTTGACGCTGATCCAATTGCTCGATTGCGCCGCCGTACTGGCGGCCATAGCGCTGGCTGCCTGGGGCTTCGCATATTCGAGCTTCGGCCGGAGCTGGCGCGCCGTATCCGACGATCCCAAGGCGGCTGCGATGTGCGGCGTCGATGTTCGTGCGGTGTTTCGGCACGCGGTGCTTTTCGGCGGCCTTTGCGCGGCACTGGCCGGCGTGCTCGCCGCCTTCTACTACGGTAACATCAGCTTCGGCACAGGGTTGGTCTACGGGTTGAAGATCCTGTTCGTGACCGCAGTGGGCGGCTATCTCTCGCCTTTGCGGGCGGCACTGGGTGCCGCCGCTTTCGGCATGGCCGAATCGCTATGGGCCGGCTATTTCCCGCTCGAATGGCGGGACGGCTGGATGTACCTGTTCCTCGTCGCCATGCTTGTGCTGATCGGCGCCGGCCGCGACCAACAGAAGATCGCCTGAGCCGCACCCGACTTTGCTTGGATGAAAGCGCCGCATGTCCTTGGACATGCAAAGGACGCGGCAGCATTTTGCCGCCCGTCATCTCACAACTGTGTTTATGCGGGCTATCCCGTGTTGACCAGCCGGACCACGCACTGCATACCGTTGGTCCACAGCGACACGACGGACAGGGAACCGCCGCGCTCTGACACAAGGGAGGAATGCATGGCAGGGCTTCTCGCTCTTTCCAGAACCATTGACCGTTTGAACGAATTCATCGGCAAATGGGTTTCGTGGCTGATCCTGCTGGCGATCCTGGTAAGCGCCGCCAACGCCGTCATCCGCAAGGTGTTCGACATGTCCTCGAACGCCTGGCTGGAATTGCAATGGTATCTGTTCGGCGCCGCCTTCATGCTGGCCGCCGCCTACACGCTGAAGCAGAACGACCATATCCGCATCGATATCGTCTACGGCATGTTCTCGCGCCGCGTGCAGCACTGGATCGACCTTTTCGGTCACGTCTTCTTCCTGATGCCGTTCGTGACGTTGATGGTGGTCTATTTCGTTCCCTATGTGTCGCTGTCGTATCGCAGCGGGGAGATGTCGAACAATTCCGGCGGGCTGATCATCTGGCCGGCGAAGGCGATTTTGCTGGTCGGCTTTTTTCTGCTCGCGCTGCAGGGCATTTCCGAAATCATCAAGAAAATCGCCATCATGCGCGGTCAGATGGACGATCCCACTCCGTTCATATCGGTGCATGAGCAGGCCGAGCTCGAAGCCAAGGCGCTCGTCGAAGAGGTGCGCTCGTGATCGAGTTCATCGCCCAGAACATGGCGCCGATCATGTTCGCCTCGCTGGTCGTCTTCCTGCTGATCGGCTATCCCGTCGCCTTCTCGCTCGCCGCCAACGGCCTGATGTTCTTCTTCATCGGCGTGCTTCTGTCGCCCTATTCGGGCGGCTCGATCAATCTCGCCTGGCCGTTGCTGCACGCGTTGCCGGATAATTTCTACGGCAGCCGGGTGATGTCGAACGATACGCTACTGGCGATCCCGTTCTTCACGTTCATGGGCATCGTGCTCGAACGATCCGGCATGGCCGAAGACCTGCTCGACACGATCGGCCAGTTGTTCGGACCGGTCCGTGGTGGCCTCGCCTATGCCGTGATTTTCGTCGGCGCGCTGCTCGCCGCGACGACCGGCGTGGTGGCGGCTTCCGTCATTGCCATGGGTCTGATTTCGCTGCCGATCATGCTGCGCTACGGCTACGACCGGCGGCTGGCATCCGGCGTCATTGCCGCGTCCGGGACGCTCGCCCAGATCATCCCGCCGTCACTGGTGCTGATCGTCCTGGCCGACCAGCTCGGCCGCTCGGTCGGCGATATGTACAAGGGGGCGCTGATCCCCGGGCTCATTTTGACCGGCATCTACATGCTCTACATCCTGCTCATGTCGATCTTCCGGCCGAAGTCGATGCCGGCACTGCCGCTTGAGGTCCGCACGCTCGGCCACGGTGTGCTGTCGCTGCTGGCGGCGCTGCTGGCGGCGGTGGTGGTTTCCTATGCGGCGTATCGCTACCTCGCGCCGAACCATGGCGGCAACGCCGATATCCTCGGCGCCACCATCGGCGTCATCTTCATCTATGTCGTGGCGATCGTCGACCAGCGCCTGAAGATCAACCTGATGTCCAGACTGGCACAGCAGGTGATCATCGTGCTGATCCCGCCGCTGGCGCTGATCTTCCTGGTGCTGGGCACCATCTTCCTTGGCATCGCCACGCCGACGGAAGGCGGCGCCATGGGCGCCGTCGGCGCGCTTGCAATGGCGGCGGTGAAGGGGCGGCTGTCGCTCGACGTGGTCAAGCAGGCGCTGGCCTCGACGACCAGGCTGTCGTCCTTCGTTCTGTTCATCCTGATCGGCGCGCGGGTGTTCTCGCTGACCTTCTACGGCGTCAATGGCCACATCTGGGTCGAGCACCTGTTGACGTCGCTGCCGGGCGGTGAAGTCGGTTTCCTGATTGGCGTCAACATCCTCGTCTTCGTGCTCGCCTTCTTCCTCGACTTTTTCGAGCTTGCCTTCATCATCGTGCCGCTTTTGGCGCCAGCGGCTGACAAACTCGGCATCGACCTGATCTGGTTTGGCGTGCTTTTGGGCGTCAACATGCAGACCTCCTTCATGCATCCGCCCTTCGGCTTCGCGCTGTTTTATCTGCGCTCGGTCGCCGCGCGCGTGCCCTATCTCGACCGACTCACCGGCAAGCAGATCGCGCCCGTCACCACAGGGCAGATCTATTGGGGCGCAGTGCCCTTCGTCTGCATCCAGGTGATCATGATCGGCCTGACCATCGCCTTCCCGCAGATGGTGATGCACTACAAAGGCACTGTCGTCGATCCTGGCACCATCAACTACCAGGTGCCGGAAACGCCTGGCATCGGCTTGTCGCCGCTTGGCACGCCGCCGGCCAACGGCGGCACTGCCCCGGCCTCACCTTCCCCACCGGATTTGTCGCAGCCGCCGAGCTTCGACGAAAAGCCGCCCGCGAAACCGGCGGCGCCGGCAATCGATCTGTCGCAACCACCGAGTTTCAACTGAGGAAGGCCCGGCAGCCATGAAGGCGGTTCGGTTGGAGCGAGTGGGCAGCCTCGCCGTGTGCGAGGTCGAGAAACCGACCGCCGGGCCGAACGATCTGCTGGTGCGCATCGAGGCGTGCGGCGTCTGCGGCACCGACAGGCATCTTTTCCATGGTGAATTCCCGTGCACGCCGCCGGTGACGCTCGGGCATGAATTCTCCGGCATCGTCGAGGCGGTCGGACCTGCCGTATCCGGCTTTTCCGTCGGCGACCGCGTCACCGGCGATCCCAACATTGCCTGTGGCCGATGCGAGCATTGTCAGGCCGGCCGGGTCAATCTCTGCGGCAATCTACGCGCCATCGGCATCCATCGCGATGGCGGCTTTGCCGAATATCTTGTCCTGCCCCAGAAACAGGCCTTCGTCTTGCCAGGCGATCTGAAGCCTACGCATGGTGCTTTCTGCGAGCCGCTCGGCTGCTGCCTGCATGGCGTGGACCTTGCCGCGATCAAACCAGGCTCGTCGGTCGCGGTGCTCGGCGGCGGCGTGATCGGCCTGCTCACCGTTCAACTGGCAAAGCTCGCCGGTGCGACGACCATTATCTTGTCGACCCGTCAGGCCTCGCGGCGGGCTCTTGCCGAGCAATTTGGCGCAACGGCGACGCTCGATCCCAGCGCCTTCGATGTCATCGATGCGATCGTCGGCCGGTCGGGTTTGATGCCGGGCGGCGTCGACGTGGTGTTCGAATGCGCCGGCGTGAAAGACACTGTTGAGCAGGCGATGCGGCTGGCCAAAGCGGGCGGCACCGTCGTCGTCGTCGGCGTGATGCCGCAAGGCATGAAAGTGGCGTTCGAACCGTTCGATCTGCTGTTCCGTGAGTTGAAGGTCCTGGGTTCCTTCCTCAACCCCTTTACCCATCGCCGGGCCGCCAATCTTATCGCCTCGGGGACGATCGAAGTAGATCGGCTGATATCACGACAGGTCAGCCTCGACGAGGCGGTGGCGATCATTGCCAACCCGCCGGCGCCAGGCGAGGTCAAGGTCGTGGTGGTGCCCGACTGATCGCAAATGAATGCGCTACGGCGCCAGTGTTCCGAAAGGAACACTGGCGCCGCGAAGCAACAGGATCAGAGCTTGGCATTGCGCTGCTGGACCATCATGAAGGTGTCATAGTTGTACTCGGCCACCTGCGCCCAGAGATAATGCTCCTTGCGGAACGCCTTGATCGAATCCCAGATCTTCTTGAACGGCGCATTCGAGGCTTCCATCTCGGCATAGACTTCGTTGGCCTTTTCGAAACAGGCGGCCATGATCTCCTGGCTGAACGGGCTCAACTTGGCACCGCCGGCAACCAGCCGCTTAACCGCCGCCGGATTGAGATAGTCGTATTTCTGCAGCATGTTGGCGTCGGCCGCTTGAGCGGCAGTATGCACCAGCGACTTGTAAGCCGGCGAAAGTTCGTCGTATTTCGCCTTGTTGAACATCAGATGGACGGTCGGTCCACCTTCCCACCAGCCGGGATAGTAGTAATAGGGCGCAACCTTGTAGAAGCCGAGCTTCTCGTCGTCGTAAGGGCCGACCCATTCGGCGGCGTCGATCGTGCCTTTTTCCAACGCCGGATAAATGTCGCCACCGGCGATCTGCTGCGGAACCACCCCGAGCCTTTGCACCACTTTGCCGGCAAAACCACCGATACGCATCTTGAGGCCGGAAAGGTCGGCGACCGTTTTGATCTCCTTGCGGAACCAGCCACCCATCTGCACGCCGGTATTGCCGCCCGGCAGCCCGAACAGACCTTGCGTCGCCAGGAACTCGTTGAACAGATCGATGCCGCCGCCATGATAGTGCCAGGCGTTGATGCCGCGCGCGTTGAGCGAAAACGGAACCGCCGCTCCCAGCGCCCACGTCGGGTCCTTGCCCCAGTAATAATATGCCACGGTATGGCAGGCCTCGACCGTGCCGGCTGTGGTGGCATCGGCGGCCTGCAGGCCGGGAACGAGTTCGCCGGAGGCGAAGACCTGGACCTGGAAGTTGCCGTCGGTCGCCTCCGACAGCATCTTGGAAAACACTTCGGCGCCGCCATAGATCGTATCGAGCGACTTCGGGAAGGACGACGCCAGTCGCCAGGTCACTTTCGGATTGGACTGGGCGATGGCCGGCGCAGCAAGTGTCGCGGCAGCGGCCGCAGCGCCGAAACCGGTGGTGCCGGCCTTGCGGATGAACGAACGACGATCCATGAAGTTCCTCCCTTTTGGATCCACTGACCGACATTCGGGACACTTCGGCGCCCGGATCGGCTTCGAGCCGACAATACACAGGCAAGGAGTCGAGTCCAGCACGGCAGCCCGGTTTGAGTGGCGCATTTCGGGGAAATTCACGGCGTTGGGGCAGATCTTGCAACTATAGTCTAAGGTCGATTAACTGGCCTACGCGACACGCCGAAACTTGCCATGGAAATGCGCCTTCGGATCGCCTATTTTGCAGGCAGATAATTCGTTGCACCCGATGGGATCCGGACCAAATGCACCAGCCGCTCGTCGCCGTATCGACCGATGTCCGCCAGTTCGACAATTACACCTGGCATGCCGCGCCACAGCAATATCTCGAAGCGGCGCTTTCGGGTGCAGGCGTGTTCCCGCTGCTGGTACCGTCCTTCGGCGACCGGCTCGACTTCGACGAACTGCTTTCCGCCGTCGACGGCGTCATGGTCACCGGCTCCAAATCGAACGTTCATCCCTCGCTCTATGGCGGTGACGCCAGCGAAGCCAATGGTCCTTACGACTCCGCCCGCGACGCGACGACGTTGCCGCTGATCCGCCGGGCGGTGGAGCGCGGGGTGCCATTGCTCGCCATCTGCCGCGGCATCCAGGAGATGAATGTGGCGCTGGGTGGCACGTTGGCCACCGAAATCCAGGAACGCGCCGGTTCGCTCGATCATCGTGCGCCGGCAAGCGACAATCAGGACGAACGCTTCGCCATCCGCCAGAGCGTGGCGATAAAACCCGGCAGCTGCCTGGCCGGGGTCTTCGGCGCCGGCGATATCATGGTCAATTCGGTGCATCGCCAGGCCATCGACCGGCTTGGCCCAAAGCTGCAGGTCGAAGCGGTCGCCGCCGACGGCACTGTCGAGGCGGTTTCGGTGCGCGATGCACGGGCTTTCGCTGTCGGCGTCCAGTGGCATCCCGAATACTGGGTCAAATCGGACAGTATCTCGGTAAAGATATTTCGCGCATTCGGCGATGCGGTGCGCCTGCATCAGGCGGCGAAATCGGGTGTGCGCGCAGCCGCGGAATAGTCCTGCCGCGCTCGCTAGTTGCCGGCTGACGCCAGCGTCAGCAGCGGCAGCGCCGGCGCGTAGGATTCGTAACCATCGCCGTCGGCGACTGAGAACATGACGATCGGATCGGTGCCGTTGGCGCTGAAGGTGACCGTGCCGTCATCCTGCTCTCGCCAGAACTTCGCCTGCTCGACGCCGGGCAACACCCGGCGGCAATTTGCTGCGACCGTCAACAGCGACAGGCCTTGCGAAATCTCGGCGCCGCGGCTGACCGCACAAGACCCCTCGTTGCCATGGGCTACCAGCCTGTAGTTGCCGGATGAAAGCGGTGACTCACTGGCCGCACGGCTTTCACCGCTGCCGGCGTAAAACAGCTGGGCGCTGCCGAACAGCACAGCGACTGCCATCAATGCAGGAAGCGTCTTCATCCTGGTTCTCCGCGCATTTCAAGCGCGCCGGTTCGAAGAGATCAGGGAGGCGCGCTTCATCTTGCTGTCATGTCCTGTCAGGCGGACATACACTGCGAGGGGACCAGAATGATTCCGAAGGGTTAAGCTGAAGTTAATAGATATGGCAGCCCGCTTACGGCCTTGCCTTGACATTTGCCGTCTCCGGCACCGGCGTCAGCGCCTTGCGCTGCGAAAACCACGAGACCAGATTGTCGACGCAAAGGTCGGCCATGGCGCGGCGCGTATGCTCGGACGCCGAGCCGACATGCGGCAAAAGCGAGGTGTTGGGCGCGGCAAGCAACGCCGCTGGCACATTCGGCTCGTCGGCAAAGACGTCTAGCCCGGCAGCGGCGATGCTGCCGCTGGCAAGTGCGGCGGCAAGGGCTGGTTCGTCGACCGTGCTGCCCCGGCCGATATTGACGAAGACGCCGTTCGGCCCAAGAGCCGAGAGAATTTCGGCATTGACGGCCTTTTCCGTCGAGGCCCCGCCGGGCGCCACCGAGATCAGCGTGTCGACCGCCTCGGCGAGACCTTTCAGCGTCGGGTGATAGTCATAGGACAGGCCTTCGACGCGGCGCCGGTTGTGATAGGCGATGGGCAGTCCGAAAGCATCGAGCCGCCGGGCAATGGCGAGGCCGATGCGGCCCATGCCGAAGATGCCGACATGGCGACCGCGCAAAGTCAGCCGGCTCAGCGGATAGTTGCCGTTGCTCAGCCAGCTTCCGTCGCGCAGCCAGGCCTCGGCGCGCGGCAGTTCGCGGACGGCATTGATCAACAGGCCGAGCGCCGTATCGGCGACCTCTTCGGTCAGCACATCCGGTGTGTTGGTGACCATGATGCCGCGCCGTGCGGCGTGGCGGATGTCGACCGAATCATAGCCGACGCCGAAATTGGCGATAATCTCGAGCTTTGGCAGCGCGTCCATCAACGCGGCGCTTATGCCGCCAAAGGCGGCTATGCCGCGCACCGTATGACGCATCTCGTCGGTGACCAGCGACGGATCGGCGCGTTCGATCCGGACGCGGCTGAACGCCCCGTCGATGCGGCCGACCGCATGGTCGTTGAACTGGCCCGGCACCAGAATGGTAACAGCTTGCTGTTCGGTTTTTGTCATGCACGTTCCACCGGTTTGCCGGTCGACTGGCGCACATGCAGTTCCGGCTTGATCAGTTCCTGCGACGGCCGCACCGTCTGTCCGTTGAGTTTGTCGAGCAGCGCGCTGGCGGCGCGGCGGCCAACCTCGCGCTGGCCGTTCCACACGGTAGTCAGCGCCGGCGTGGCGATCGCCGCTTCCTCGAGGTCGTCGTAGCCGGTAACCGAGATGTCGATGCCCGGCACCAGCCCGGCGCGGGCAATGCCATTCATCAGGCCGATGGCGACGAGGTCGTTCCAGCAGCAGGCCGCGGTCGGCCTGTCCTTCAGCGCCAGGAACTGCCCGGCCGCCTCGAAGCCGGCCTGCTTGGTGCGCGGGCCGGGGATGCGCCAGGACGGCCTGACCTCAAGCCCTGCCGCCTCCATGGCGTTGACATATCCCTGATAGCGGTCGCGGCCGGTCGACGTCTGGTCGGTACCGCCGATCATGGCGATGCGCTTGTGGCCAAGCGAGATCAGATGGTTGGTGGCAAGCCCGGTGCCATAGGCGTCGTCGCCGCGAAACACCGGCACGTCGGCACCTTCGACGGTGCGTGCAATCAGCACTGCCGGGAGACCGTTCTCCTCGGCCAAGATTATGTCTTCGGGCGGCGTGCCGATGGCCGGCGACATGATGACCCCGTCAGCGCCAAGCTGCAGAAGCGTGTCTATGAAAGTGCGTTGTTTCTCGAGCTGGTCGTAGTGGTTCGACAGGATGAAGGTTTGCCGGCTGCGGTCGAGCTCGCTCTCTATCGAACGCAATATCTCGGCAAAGAACGGGTTCATGATGTCGTGGACGACGACGCCGACTATGCCCGAGCGCGAGGTGCGCAGGCTGGCGGCGCGGCGGTTGTAGATATAGCCGATGGCGCGTGCATGTTCCTTGATGCGATCGCGGGTGCCGCCGGCGACCAGCGGGCTGTCGCGCAAGGCCAGCGAGACCGTGGCCGTGGACACGCCGAGCGCATCCGCGATGGTCGAAAGCTTGATCTTCTGTGCCAGCGCCCTGCGCTCCCGAAGCAATTTAAACTGTTTAAAGGCCGGCTCTTATGCCATCGATTCCGAGCAAATCAAAGTTTTTTTGCCAGCGCTTCCGCCTCCGCGCCCAGCGTTGCGCGGTTGCGCAAGCGGAGCC
This sequence comes from Mesorhizobium sp. M0954, assembly GCF_040319155.1. Taxonomy (NCBI): domain Bacteria; kingdom Pseudomonadati; phylum Pseudomonadota; class Alphaproteobacteria; order Hyphomicrobiales; family Phyllobacteriaceae; genus Mesorhizobium; species Mesorhizobium sp. M0954. Next base: position 248,745 of record NZ_JAMYNR010000005.1, read on the forward strand.
GGTGCTCGCGGTGAACGATGTAGAGGCCGCTGGCGACGATGACTGTGGCACCGGCCAGCGTCCAGCGATCGGGAAACTGGTTGAAGACGATCAGGCCGGAGATGATCATCCAGATCATCTGCGAATAGGGATAGGGAGCCAGGGCCGTGGTGGTGGCAAGGCGATAGGCCTGCACAAGAAGCCAATGACCGATGGCGCCGAAGACGCCAAGCATCAGCAATATGAACCAGTGCCAGCCATCCTGCGGCAGCGAAGGCGAAAACGGCAGTGTCGGCAGCAGCAGCACGGCCGGCGCCAGCGCCGAAAACAGGATCAGGCTTTCCGAGGTTTCCGTAGCCGACATGCGGCGCGTCATGATGACGTAGAAACTGTTCGATAGCATCGAGCCGAGCGCAAAGAGATGGCCGACGCCAAAAACGCCGACGCCCGGCCGGGTGATGATGAGGACGCCGACAAAGCCGCTCATGATGGCCAGCCAGCGCCGCCAGCCAGCCCATTCGCCGAGCAACGGACCGGCAAGCGCGGTGATCACCATCGGGCCGAAGAAGTAGATCGAGGTGGTTTCCGCCAGTTGCAGCGTCCGCAGCGCCAGAATGTTGAACATCGTCGATCCGAACAGGAGCAGACCGCGCGTGATGTGCGCCGGCAGGTTGGCGGGACGAAAGCGCAGCGGCTCGCGCCATCCGCGCAGAAAGACGCCGACGATCAGCACATGGACCGCGAAGCGGGTCCAGGCGACGATCAGCGCCGAGACGCCGGCCAGCACAAGGTACTTGCTGCTGGTGTCGAGGAAGGTGAAAAACACATAGACGGAAAGCATGCACACGATCGCCGCTGGCGATGTCGCGCTTTCGTCATGTCTTGGGGGAGCATTCAATTTCAGGCCGGACGGGAAGCAAGGCGGTCCCTCACCAATGCGGTAATTGTCGCCTGCGGGCAAGCCAAAACAGGCTGGCACAACGACAGCCGCCGACAGGCTCAGTTTGTTTCCCAGTGGCCGACCTAGTGGCCGACGACTCAGGCGTGCATGCGGGCGCCCTTGGTGATCTTGTCGACGAGCTTCTTTTCGGCGCGAAGCGCGATGCCGACCACCTTGGCATCCTCCGGCGCAAATTCGGCAAAGACGGCGCGGTTGGCCAGATCATACCCGGTCGAAAACATTTCCTCGACATAGAGCGAAACCGTCACACCACGCTCCAGCGCCCGCCTCTGGATCGCGACGAGCGTCTGGCCGTCCGCCGAAAGCACGATGACCGGCTGGATCGACAGCGGGTTGTAGATATTGCCGGCGCGATCACGGTAGGGGTCGCCGATAATGTCGGGAAATTGCGCGACGATGCCGCTGGTCAGAAAGGCGGTGACATTGAGCTTTTGCCAGACGGGAAGATCATCCTTGAGGACGATTGCAAATTTCGTATCGAACATGCGACAGTTTCCAATCCGAAAAGGGGGCCAATCCGAGGCTGCGAGTGAAGTTATGGCGCACGATCTAGACCGGGAAGCCTTTCAGGGTCTTGGACGTTTGTGCGTGGATGCAGCCGAGAACTGCATCGTACCGGCACCCGGTGCTGCCGGGATGGAACGCATCGAGGCCCGGTTCCACGGCAATGCCTTCGATCTCCATCGCCACGACACCTATGCGATCGGGGTGACGCTTTATGGCGTGCAGCGCTTCCGCTATCGCGGCCAAATGCACAAGAGCTTGCCCGGCCAGATAATTATCCTTCATCCCGACGAACTGCACGATGGCGGTGCCGGCACCGAAGACGGCTTGCGATACAGAATGCTCTATTTGGAGCCGTCCCTGATGCTCGATTGTCTCGGCGGCGGATCACTGCCATTCGTCGGGAATGCCGTGGTGACAGACCGCGATCTCCGCGCGACGCTGCTTTCGGCGCTCGGGCCGCTGGATCAGGAACTGGACGAGCTGTTTGTCGTCGATTTCATGACGCAGCTTATGCAAAGCCTGGCCCGGCACGCCGGTCAGCCGGCGAAACCGGTAGCGAAAACGGCGTGGCGCGCCGCCAGCCTGGCGCGCGACTATCTGGAGGAAAATGTCGCGCGGATTGTACGTTCAGATGAATTGGAGGCGATAACCGGATTGGACCGTTATGCCCTTTCGCGGCATTTCCGCGCCACCTTCTCCACCAGCCCGCACCGGTTCCTGGTGATGCGCCGGCTTCAGCGGGCCCGTCGGATGATCGAAGCCGACGAGCCGCTGGCGCAAATCGCCATCGCAGCCGGCTTCAGTGATCAAGGCCATTTCAATCGGCATTTCAAGAAGGCGTTCGGTGTCACACCGGGACGTTGGTCGGCACTGACGCGGCGGCCGTCAGCGGCGAACGCGTGAGCTATTCAAGCATCTTGTCTTCGATATCCAGTTCGTCATCCGGGAGCACCATTTCGCCGTTCGACAGGTTCGCCTCGACGCGGGCAAGCAGCTTGAACAGCGCTTTCTGGTCCTTCTTGTCGAGACCCTTCAATGCCTGCTTTTCGGTCTTCTTCACCGACTTCTCGATGGCGTGGATGATTTCGCGGCCGGTGTCGGTGAGGAAAATATGCGCCTGGCGGGCATCGGCGGACGAGGCCCGCTTCTCCAGAAAGCCCTGCGCCTGCAGCCGGTTGATGGTCTTGGTGATGGTTGGCGGCCGCACGCCGAGGCGGCCGGCAAGGTTGCCGGGCGTCTGCCCATCCTCGCGGTCGAGCGCCAGCATGATCTGGTCCTGGCCGGCATAGAAACCATGCGCCAGAAGCCGGGCGGCGAGCGCCGTGCGCGCCAGCCGCGCCGCCGAATGCAGCCGGCTCATTGTTGCAGTCTTGTCCGCCTTGGCCATGCTCATCCCTCCTCGGCCGAACCGGAACGGCCAGCATAGAAGCAGGCCGCCGATTGGCAATGACGATCGAAACATTCCGGCTCGGAAAATAGCTTTGCCGGCAAGCTTCGCGGTGTTCGCCGTGGCTAATGCCAGATGTTTATTTCAGTTAGATGACAAACGACTTTCCGCAATGGCTGGATGGGGACGTGACGAGGTGTTCTCAACCAGGTTTCACCGCGACCACCATCAACGCCTGATAGGCGTCCGCCATTTCCCGCAGCGCTGCCTGCGACAGCGGCCCGGCCTGCCGCGCAATGCCGTCCCGCGCGTTCGATGTATCGCGTTTGCCGGGGCGATCTTTATAGGGCGCGACGGTGGCGAATATCTGCTCGCTGAGGCTGTCGGGGAAGAACATCTGGCCGGTCATCACCGAGCGGTCGTCGGGGAAGATCTTGAAATGGATGTGGGTGGTGCGGCCACGATACCAGCCGGGATAGATGGTGGCGAAAGAAGCGATGCCGCTTTCATCGGTTCTCTGCCAGCCGCGGAGAAAGCTCTGGCCGGACGTGTCGATATCCTGCCCGTCGCCCTGTCCGGGATATCCGGAATAGGCGCCCTGGGCATCGCAATGCCAGATATCGACGCGTGCGCCGGGAAGCGGGCGGCAGGCGGCGTCGACGATTTGCAGCCGCACATTGAGGGCGATGCCCTTCTTGCCCTCGGTGATGTCGGCGCGTTCGAGCTTCGGGTCGAAATAGAACGGCCCTTCGGTGACCTCGGGCGTGATGGCGCAGACGCCGGCACCGGCCTCGAACAAAGCAAGCCCGGCATAGGGCGAAACCTGCCCGGCCCTTGCACCGGCGGGCAGGAATATGCCGCCAGCGGTAACCGCAACGAGACCGAGCGCCTGCCGACGGCTTAGTGGCAAGGACTTGTCGGACATCTGGCGCCTCTTCAACGCGAACAGCTCCGTAAATGACCCCGCCTATCTAGGGCCCGCTGTCAGGCGGCGCCAATGAAAGTTCGGTAATGTGAGGAAAGTTCGGCAATACCAGCCCCTCTTTGGCCCACCGGTTTGCCTCGTGCAAAAGCCGAGCACACATCCTATATGGAGCCGACAATCCCTATTCGAGGCACAATATGAGCGACGCACAGACGCAGATCCCCGTAACCGTCCTCACCGGCTATCTCGGCGCCGGCAAGACGACACTGCTCAACCGCATCCTTTCGGAAAACCATGGCAAGCGCTACGCCGTCATCGTCAATGAATTCGGCGAGATCGGCATCGACAACGAGCTGATCGTGGAATCCGACGAGGAAATCTACGAGATGAACAATGGCTGCGTCTGCTGCACCGTGCGCGGCGACCTGATCCGCGTCGTCGAAGGCCTGATGCGCAGGCCTGGCCGCTTCGACGCCATCCTCGTCGAGACCACAGGCCTCGCCGATCCCGTGCCGGTGGCGCAGACCTTCTTCATGGACGACGACGTGCGTTCGAAGACCAGGCTCGATGCGGTGGTGGCGCTGGTCGACGCCAAGCACTTGCCGCTGCGCCTCAAGGATTCCCGCGAGGCCGAGGACCAGATCGCCTTTGCCGATGTCGTCGTGCTCAACAAGACCGATCTGGTCACCCCCGAAGAGCTGAGCAAGGTGGAGGCGACGATCCGCGCCATCAACCCGGCGGCACGAATCCATCGCACCACGCGCGCCAGCGTGGCGCTGTCCGAGGTGCTCGATCGCGGTGCGTTCGACCTGTCCCGGGCGCTGGAGAACGATCCGCACTTCCTCGAGGCGCATGACGATCACGACCATCATGATCATGATCATGATCATGACCACCATCACCATGATCACGACGGCCATGATCACCACGATCATGACGGGCATCATCATGCGCACCCTTCCGACATCCATGACGTGACTGTGCAGTCGGTGTCGCTGCGCGGCGGCGAGATGGACCCGAAAAAGTTCTTCCCGTGGATCGAGAAGGTCACCCAAATGGAAGGCCCGAACATCCTGCGGCTGAAAGGGATCATTGCGCTGAAAGGCGATGACGAGCGCTATGTCATCCAGGGTGTGCACATGATCATCGAGGGCGACCACCAGCGCGCCTGGAAGGACAACGAGAAGCACGAGAGCCGGCTGGTGTTCATCGGCCGCGAACTCGACGCCGAGCGACTGAAGACAAGCTTCGAGGCCTGCCAGGCCGCTTGATTTAGCTGCCCTTTCTTCCTTCTGGGAGAAGTGCAGCCTAAACGCTGGCGGTCTCTCCTCACCACGATCCGAAGCACGGGTTGAGACCCGCAGCTCAACCCCTTAAGGGTGAGGCAGCAGAAATCTCGAACGGAATGATCTCTCATGCCGACAGTCGCCCCGCTCGATCTCGAAGGCCACTGCCTCGCCGCCGTGTTTCTCGGCGACGTGCCGCATTTTGCGCTGGCCGACGGCACAATCCATCGGCTCGACCACGGCCACAAGACGGTGCAGGCCAATGACGGAATGCTCGCCGCCTTCCATGATGCGGCAAACGACCGACTGATCACCGGTGGTGAGGACGGCAGGATCTTTGCCGTGACCCCAGGCGGCAATACAACGGAATTGGCGACCGCAGGCAAAAAATGGATAACCAGCGTCGCCGCCGGGCCGCAAGGCGCTGTTGCCTATGCTTCGGGCAAGATTGCCTATGTGCGTTTTGCCGACGGCAAGACCAGGGAATTCTCGCATCCGCGCTCGGTCGAGGGGCTGGCCTTCTCGCCCAAAGGCATGCGCTTCGGCGTTGCCCGCTACAATGGCGCGACGCTGCACTTCCCGGCTGCCGACGGCAAGCCGGTCGAGCTCGAATGGGCCGGCGCCCACACCGGCATCACCTTCTCGCCGGACGGCGGCTTCGTCGTCACCTCCATGCAGGAAAACGCGCTGCATGGCTGGAAGCTCGCCGACGGCAAGCACATGCGCATGTCCGGCTACCCCGGCAAGGTGAAAAGCCTGTCGTGGAGCGCCAAGGGCAAATGGCTGGCGAGTTCCGGCGCACCGGCGGCGATCGTCTGGCCGTTTTCCGGCAAAGACGGGCCGATGGGCAAGGCGCCGCTGGAACTCGGCACGCGCGGCAATGCGATGGTCACCTCCGTCGCCTGTCACCCGAGCCAGGACGTCGTTGCTATCGGCTATGATGACGGGATGGTGATGGCGGTGCGCTTCGCCGACGCCAAGGAAGTGCTGTTGCGCCGGCCGGGCAAGGGCGCCGTCACTTCGATGATGTGGGACAAGGAAGAGCGCCGCGTCGCCTTTGGCAGCGCTGCGGGCGACTGCGGCGTCATCGATATTTCGGCGTAGCCTGTTACTTACTCGGCTCCGCAAGATACTTTGCCGGTCAATTCAGCCTGCTTGCCGTCCTTTTCGGCATCGGCCGTTACATCATGGATTGAGAGCAAATAGCGACCGTCATAGACGCCTTCGTCGCTGGCCTTGGTCAGGATCGCCAGTTCGACATAGCCGTAGGCGTTTTCGACCTGCCGTTCGTGGTAGACGAGCAGCCGCAATTCCTTGTTGTCGAGCCAATATTGCGTGAGGTTCTGATCCTCGAACACCGTCTTGCGCAGACTGTCGGCAGCCGGCCTGCCCAGAATCTCGAGCTCACCGCTAAAATTGAAGGTCGGCCCGCCCATGCCTCTGGTGACCCCGGCACCGACCTGAAATTTGACGGCTGCATCCTCGGCGGAACACCAGATGCCGCCGGACGCCAGAGCCGCACCAACCGACGACAGCAGCGTTGTTGCGCAGACGATCGCCCGCACCATCTTATCCCCTCCAGCCGAAGTACCATTGGCGCCCGAAGGCGGCTCGCGGTCAAGCGCCTGTTTTCATGCAAATGACGCTGACCCAACACAGGGCAGCCGCCCGGCCAATTGCGGTAGCGGCCGCCGATTGTCTAATGTGCGACTGAGAGGGCCGCCATGAACGTCATGAACCATTCAAAGACTTCCATCGGCGGCATCGGCCCGGCCCGGATCGCCGAGTTGCGCGAGACCGAGGCAGAAGCCTTCCGCCGGGCGCGGCCGAAATCGATGGCGAAAATCGGCAACGGCCTGCCTGGCTTCTTCGGTGGCGTGCCGATGCATTGGATGAACGACTGGCCGACGCCGTTCCCGATCCTCGTCGATAGTGCCAGGGGCGCCACCATCAGAGATATCGACGGCAACCGGCTCGACGATTTCTGTCTTGGCGACACCGGTTCGATGTTCGGTCATTCGCCGCCGCCCGTCGCCCGCGCCATCCGCCGGCAGGCCGGACGCGGCCTGACCTACATGCTGCCTGCCGAGAACGCGCTCGCCATCGGGCCGTTGCTGCAGCAGCGCTTCGGTTTGCTGTCGTGGCAGATCGCGACGACGGCGACCGATGCCAACCGCTTCGCGCTGCGGGTTGCCCGCGCCGTTACCGGCCGGGAGAAGATACTGGTCTTCAACGGCTGCTATCATGGCTCGGTCGACGAGACGATGGTGCGGCTGGTCGCCGGGAAAGCGGTGAATCGACCGGGACTGGCCGGCGAGTTCCGCGACCTGACGCGGGCGACTGATGTCGTCGAGTTCAACGATCTGCCGGCGCTCGACGCAGCACTCCGGGGCAACGATGTCGCCTGCGTCATCGCCGAGCCGGTGCTGACCAATTCCTGCATGGTGCTGCCCGAAGCCGGCTTTCATGATGGCTTGCGGCGTCTCACCCGTGCGACCGGCACGCTGCTTCTAATCGACGAGACGCATACAATCTCGACCGGTCCCGGCGGCTATACAAGCAAATACGGGCTGGAGCCGGACCTGTTCGTGCTGGGCAAGCCGATTGCCGGCGGCGTACCGGCGAGCGTCTGGGGCATGAGCGAAGACGTTGCGGCCCGCTATGCCGCTTATATCAGCCGGAAAGAGCCCGGCTACTCCGGCATGGGGACAACGCTGTCGGCCAATCCGCTGCAATTCGCAGCGATGCGCGCCACGCTCCAATATGTCATGACCGACGAGAACTACAGCCATATGGACAATCTGGCGCGGCGGCTCGACGCCGGGCTGACCGCCGTCATCGATCGCTATCGTCTGCCCTGGCATGTTGCTCGCGTCGGTGCCCGTGTCGAGTTCATCTGCGCGCCGGGCCCGCTGAGGAACGGCGGCGAAGCGGAGGCTGCGCACGTGCCGGAGCTCGAGGCGGCAATCCATGTCGCGCTGGTCAATCGCGGCGTGCTGATCGCACCCTTCCACAACATGATGCTGATCTCTCCTGCGACCAGCGCCGCCCAGGTGAACCGGCTGATCACTGCCTTCGGCGCGGTTGCGGCAAAGCTTACGGCGTGAGACAAGCTTGCGGCATGAAACAAGCGCCCAAGCAAAGTTTGAACCTGGTCACGGCATCCCCTTCGGGCTCGACGCCCGCCGAGGCGCTGGCCTTTCTCGACGCTCATCCCGAGATCGAAGCGTTCGACATCGTGCTGACCGACGCCAATGGCGTCGGGCGCGGCAAGATCGTGCGCCGGCATGAGTTGATGAGCATCTTCGAGGGGGGCCGGCACATGCCGATCTCGATCCTCGGCCTCGACATCACCGGCGAGGATGTTCACGAGACCGGGCTGATCTGGACGACGGGCGACGGCGACCTGCGGGCGTGGCCGATCCCCGGCACACTGGTGCCGCTGTTCGGCACCCAGCCGCCGCGCGGTCAGGTGCTGATGGCGATGTACCATCTCGATGGCCAGCCGATGTCGTCCGACCCGCGGCTGGCACTCGCCCGCCAGGTAGACATCCTCGCGGCCCAGGGCCTGCATCCGGCCGGCGCCTTCGAGCTCGAATTCTTCCTGCTCGCCAACGAGCGCGACGCCGAAGGCAAGGTGCAGCCGGCGCACGCGGTGCTTGACGGACGCCGCTCGGCCAAGACTGAGGTCTATTCCGTCGACCATCTGCACGGCATGGAGCCGCTGTTTTCCGACATCTACGCCGCAGCCAAGGTGCAAGGCATCCCGGCCGAGACGGTCATCTCGGAATATGCGCCCGGCCAGTACGAGCTGACGCTCAACTACCGCAAGGATGTGATGCGGGCGGCCGACGATCTCGTCATGCTCAAGCGACTGGTGCGGGCGCAGGCGCGCCGTCATGGTGTCACCGCTTGCTTCATGGCCAAGCCGATCGAGAAATATGCCGGCTCGGGCATGCATTTTCACGTCTCGCTGCTAGACGATGCCGGCAAGAATGTCTTTGCCGAAACCGGCGGCGAAAGCTGGTCGCTGCCGCTGCTGCGCGGCCTCGGCGGACTGATCCAGACGATGGCGGAATCGATGCTGGTCTTCGCGCCGCATGCCAATTCATGGCGGCGCTTCGTCTCGCAGTCCTATGCGCCGGTGGCGCCGACCTGGGGCGTCAACAACCGTTCGGTGGCACTGCGTGTGCCGGCCGGCGATGCCAGGAACCGCCGCATCGAGCACCGGCCATCGGGCGTCGACGCGAATCCTTACCTAGTGGCAGCAACGGTGCTGGCCGGTGTCGTCAAGGGCCTCGACGAAGGCCTCGATCCCGGTCCCGAAACCACCGGCAATGGCTACGAATCGGCCGTCACGCGCACGACGATGCCGGTCGACTGGCGTGCCGCGATCGAGGCGGCAAGGGCGTCGACCTTCCTCAAGGGCGCATTAGGCGAAGACCTGCACCGGACGTTCGTGGCGATCAAGCAGTCGGAATATCTGCGCGTGGCGCGCACGGTCAGCGAACTGGATTATCACCTCTATCTGCACGAGGTGTAGGCATCACATCGTCAGCCATCCGCCGGTGAAGGCCCATGCGGAATAATTTCAACGGAACCTTCGGCGGGCTTTGCTCATTGCGTGTCTGATTTGCAGGAGCGAGCAAGGCCGCCTTAGTTATGATCGCCAGGATGCAGACAACCCCGACGCCGCACCATGCCAAAGTGCAGGCAAGACGCTTGCCTGCAAGCAAGTCTCCGGAAACGACAGAAATCGACGCCAGGACGATTCCTGAACTGCGCGAAACGGCCAAGATCTGCCGCCGCTGTCCGCTATGGCACGACGCCACGCAGACCGTGTTCGGTGAGGGCCCTGATAAAGCTAAGGTGATCTTCGTCGGCGAACAGCCGGGCGACCAGGAGGACCTGGCAGGCAAGCCCTTCGTCGGTCCGGCGGGCAAGGTGTTCGACGCGATCCTGGATGATGCCGGCGTCGATCGGCTGAAAGTCTACGTCACCAACGCGGTCAAGCATTTCAAGTTCGAGCCGCGCGGCAAGCGGCGCATCCACTCCAAGCCGAACGCCGGCGAGGTGCAGGCTTGCCGCTGGTGGCTCGACAAGGAAATCGATCTGATCAAGCCCAATCTGGCGGTGGCGCTCGGCGCAACGGCGGCGCAGGCGCTGCTTGGCAAGGTGGTGCCGATCATGAAGATGCGCGGGGCCGTCGTGGAGCGTGACGATGGCTTGCGTGTCTTCGTCACCATCCACCCGTCCTTCATCCTGCGCATTCGCGAGCCGGCGGACAGGCAGGCAGAACGCGACCGGTTCCTGCAGGATATGAGAGCGGTGAAAAAGCTGATGGCCGCCTGAGCTATTTGATCAATATCGCCCGGAGATCGTTGACGTTTGTGCCGGTCGGACCGGGTGCGAAAAGGTCATCTACGGCATTGAATGCCGTCCAGGCGTTGTTGCCGGCAAGCATGGCCTTGGCATCGATGCCCGCCTTATGCATCCGCGACACTGTCGAGCCGTCGGCGAAGGCGCCGGCATTGTCTTCCGAACCGTCTATGCCGTCGGTGTCGGCGGCCAGTGCGTGGACGCCCGCCATGCCGCTGATCCCAATGGCGAAGGCGAGCAGGAATTCCGAGTTGCGGCCGCCTTTGCCTTCCGCGCGCAAGGTCACGGTCGTCTCGCCGCCCGACAGGATCAGCACCGGTTTTGCGAATGGCCGGTTGCGCCTCGCCACTTCGCGCGCGATTGCAGCGTGGACGCCGCCGACCTCACGTGCCTCGCCCTCGATGGAATCGGAGAGAATGACCGCTTCGATACCTTGGTACCTGGCTTCGGCCGCAGCCGCTTCCAGCGATACGCCGGCCGAGGCGATCAGATGTACCTCGTTGCGCGAAAAACGCGGATCATCGACGCGCGGTGCATCGGCGGCCGGCGAATTGATGTGCGCCATCACTGAAGCCGGTAGTTTCATGTCATAGGCGGCGATCGACGCTAATGCATCTTCGCGGCTGCCGGAATCGGGAACGGTCGGGCCGGAAGCGACCAGCGCCGGGTTATCGCCCGGAATGTCGGAGACCACCAGCGACACCACCTTGGCTGGATAGGCAGCGGCCGCCAGCCTGCCGCCCTTGATCGTGGAAACATGTTTACGGATGGTGTTCATCGCGGCGATCGGCGCGCCGGAGGCGAGCAGCGCCTCGTTGACGGCGATCTCATCGGCCAGCGTCAGACCTTCGGCAGGTGACGGCAGCAGCGCCGAGCCGCCGCCCGAAATGAGCGCCACGACGAGGTCGTCCGCAGTCAGTCCCTGGACCTTTTCGAGCAGCCGCCGGGAAGCTTCTAGCCCCGCGGCATCCGGCACCGGATGCGCCGCCTCGATGATCTCGATGCGCCGGCAGGCCGCGCCATAGCCGTAGCGGGTGACGACCAGCCCTTCGATCGGCCGGTCCCACACTTTCTCGAAAGCCGCCGCCATCTGCGCCGAGCCTTTTCCTGCACCGATGACGATGGTCCGTCCCTTCGGCCTTGCGGGCAAATGATCCTTGATCGTCCTCTGGGGATCGGCGGCGGCAACGGCGGCGTTGAAGATCGAAATGAGAAAGGACTTGGGATCGAGCGCGGTCATACTGAGCTACCACGGACGCTGTGCGAGCTTCTGCGGCGTTTGCGCTGCCCCTCACCCTTACCCTCTCCCCGTATAGAGACGGGGAGAGGGGATCGCCAGCGTTGGAGCGTTTCCCTTCTCCCCGTCACTACGCGGGGAGAAGGTGCCGGCAGGCGGATGAGGGGCAGCGCCAACGTCACGATGTTGCTTCCGGCGGCAGGACCAACTCCTGGCTATCGACGCCCAAGTAGCTACACAGCGTATCGACGACCACTCCGTGGTCCTCGCGCTCCGGTAGGCCGGAGACGGCGATCACGCCGATGACGCCAGCGCCCTTGACAGTGATGGGAAAGCCGCCACCGGCCAGCACATAGTCGGCAACGTCCAGCCCTTCGCCGGGCTTGAAGCTGCGGTCGGGGCGCTGCTGCTCCAGCACAATGCGGTAGGTGCTTTTCAGGAACCGCCGCACGACGTTGATCTTGCGCCGCGCCCAGTCCGGATTGGAGGCGTTCGAGCCGGGCATTGCCGCATAGAACAGCGGCCGGTCGAAAGTTCTGATATCGACGATGATCGGCAGGTTTTCCTTGAGAGCCCGGTCGCGGATCGCCGAGCCGATCTCGAAAGCGACGGCTTCGTCGAAGGCCGAAAAGACAAGCGTGGCTTCCTGTTTCTTGATCAGAGCGATGTCGTCCGCAACGGCCATGTCGTTCCCCTGTCGATCTCGCCTGTTGCTTTGGCGGATGGCTGCCGCCCGGTCAAGCCGGCCGCATACGACGGCTAAACCGCTATATCCGCCTTGGCCGCCCGGCCGGCGACATAGACCTCGCGCACGGCGCGGTCATCGCCGAGCGTCTGCAGCAGAAACAATTCCTCGGCGAGCGTGTCCGCCGTCTCCACCCGCAGCCGCATCGCCGGCGTGGCGCGGGCGTCGAGCACGATGATATCGGCGTCGCTGCCTTCCTCCAGGGTGCCGATCCTTTCCGCAAGCGACAGCGCCTCGGCATTGCCGCGGGTCAGCTGCCAGAAGGACTGGAACGGATTGAGCTTCTCGCCGTTCAGCGCGATCACCTTGTAGCCCTCGTCCATGGTGCGCAGCATCGAATAGTTGGTGCCACCGCCGACATCGGTGGCGGCGGCGATGCGAAGCGGCTTCTCGCGGCGGCTATAGCGCTGATAATCGAACAGGCCCGAGCCGAGAAACAGGTTGGAGGTCGGGCAGAACACCGCCACCGAGCCGCTATCCGAAAGCGCATCCGCCTCGCGCTCCGACAGGTGGATGCAATGGCCGAACAGGCTTCTGCGCCCGAGCAGCCCATAGTGTTCGTAGATGTCGGTGTAGTCCCGCGTCTGCGGGTATAATTGCTGCGTGAAGGCGATCTCGGCGTGGTTTTCCGACAGATGCGTCTGCATGTGCAGATCAGGATATTCGCGGCAGAGCGCGCCCGCCATCTCCAATTGCTCGGGCGACGAGGTGATGGCGAAGCGCGGCGTGATGGCATAGTGCTGGCGCCCCTTGCCGTGCCACTCATCGATCAACGCCTTGCTGTCGTCATAGCCCGATTGCGGCGTGTCGAGCACGCCGTCCGGCGCGTTGCGGTCCATCATCACCTTGCCGGCGATGTTGAGCATGTTGCGGTCGTGCGACTCTGCAAAGAACGCTTCGGCAGATTCCTTGTGTACCGAGCAATAGGCCGCGACTGTCGTGGTGCCGTGGCGCAACACTTCATCCAGGAACAGCCTGGCGATACGGCGGCCATGCTGGGCGTTCTGGAATTTGGTCTCTTCCGGAAAAGTGTAGGTGTTCAGCCAGTCGAGCAGTTCGGCGCCGAAGGAAGCGATGACCTGCATCTGCGGAAAATGTGCATGCGCATCGATGAACCCGGGCAGCAGCAGATGTGGCCTGTGGTCGATCTTTTTTGTTCCCTCGCCCGCCTTTTTCTCGACCTCGGCATAGGCGCCAGCGGCAACGATCCTTCCGTCGCGCATCAGCAGGCCGCCATCTTGCTCGTAGCGCCAGGCGGAATGGTCGTCGATGGTTTCTGGCCAGCGCAAAAACGACAGCGTGCGGCCGCGCAGCAGCGTGCTGGTCATGCTATTTCCCCGCGCCTTCGAACCAGGCTACCAGCAGTGCCCGTTCCTTGTCGGTGATCTGGGTGACGTTGGCGGGCGGCATGGCGTGGCTGCGTCCGGCCTGCAGGTAGATCTCGCCGGCGTGCTCGGCGATGCCGGCATCGGTATCGAGCATCACGCCCTTAGGCGCGTGGTAAATGCCCTCGTAGGACGGCTCCGCCGCATGGCACATCGAACAGCGGCCAAGCACTGTATCACGCACGGCGGGAAAATGCGCCGAGGCGACGTAGACCTGTGCCGCCGAGGACGTTTTGACCTCGCCGGTCAGCAGCTTCGGTGCCGTCGACAGCCAGATGATGACGACGAACAGGACGGCGGCGGCCAGCCAGGTCCAGGTCGGATTGCCTTTGCGCGCGTGCCTGGTATTGAAATAGTGCCGGATCAGCACGCCGATGATGAACACCAGCGAGGCAATGACCCAGTTGAACTCTGTGCCGAACGCCAGCGGATAATGGTTCGACAGCATCAGGAACAAAACCGGCAGCGTCAGGTAATTGTTGTGCAGCGAGCGCTGTTTGGCGATCTTGCCGTATTTCGGATCGGGCTTACGGCCGGCGATCAGGTCGGCGACGACGATCTTCTGGTTTGGGATGATGACCATGAAAACGTTGGCCGACATGATCGTCGCGGTGATGGCGCCGAGATGCAGGAAGGCGGCGCGGCCGGTGAACAGGTGGGTCAGTCCCCAGGCCATGAATACCAGCACCCCATACAGCACCAGCATCAGGCCGGTGTCGCTGTTGCCGAGCGGCGAACGGCACAAGAGATCGTAGACCACCCAGCCGACGCCGATCGTCGCCAGCGACAGCAAGATGCCTGTAGGCACCGACATGGCAAGGACATTCGGATCGATCAGGAACAGGTCCGCCCCGGCATAGTAGACGACGCACAGCATGGCGAAGCCCGACAGCCAGGTGGCGTAGGATTCCCACTTGAACCAGGTCAGATGCTCGGGCATCTCAGCCGGCGCCACCAGATATTTCTGCACATGGTAGAAGCCGCCGCCATGCACCTGCCATTCCTCGCCGAAGGCTCCGGTAGGCATGCCCGGACGCTGGCGCAGCCCGAGATCGAGCGCGACGAAATAAAAGGACGATCCAATCCAGGCGATACCGGTGACGACGTGCAGCCAGCGCACGGCGAAACTCAGCCAATCCCAGAATATCGCGAAATCCATCATGAAAAAATCGTCCCTGCCGATCCACTGACTTTACGGACTGGAGCGCAAACGGAAAGGGCCGAGCTGCACGATGACTTTCAAAAAAAATTGGAAAATACTAGGCTGATCATACGCAGCCACATGAGAGCCACGGAAGCCGCATGGCCTATCTCGACAACATCGCCGTTTTCGTCCGCGTCGTCGAGCTCGGCAATTTGTCGGCGGCTGGGCGCGACATGCGCATTTCGCCCGCGGTCGCCTCTAACCGGATCAAGGAGCTCGAGAAGCACCTGGGCGTCAGGCTGTTCAACCGCACGACGCGACAATTGATGCCGACCGAGCACGGCACCGTGTTCTACTCTGGCGCCAAGCAGGTGCTGGAGGCGGTCACCGAGGCGGAAGCGGCGGTCAGCGCGCTATCCGGCCAGCCGCGCGGCACCATAAAGGTGACAGCGCCGCTCGGCCTCGGGCGGCGGCTGGTAGCATCCGGAATCCCGGATTTCCACGACAGGTACCCAGATATCGAGGTGCGGCTCCGGCTTTCCGATCACAATGTCGATATCATGAAGGAAGGCATCGACGTTGCGTTCCGGCTGGGCATCATCGAGGATTCCAGCCTCAGGATGCGCGGCATCATGGACTGCGAACGCGTGCTGGTAGCGGCTCCGCAATATCTGGACGTGCGCGGCGAGCCGACCGAGCCGCAGGAGTTGATCGGCAAGAAACACGATTGCCTGATGCTGCGCTATTCCGGCGCGCGCGAATATGTCTGGACGCTGCAGACGCCGAATGGGCCGCAAAAGTTCGAGGTGCACGGCCCCTACGATACCGATGATGGCGACGTGCTGACCGGCTGGGCGCTGTCCGGCCGCGGTATCATCAACAAGCCGCGCTTCGAGGTCGAGCCGTTTATCCGCGACCAGCGGCTGAAGGTGATCCTGAGCAACACGCCGCCGACGCCGGTGCAGTTCGCCGCCGTCTACCCGCACAAGAAGCTGCAGGATCCGAAGGTGCGGCTGCTGCTCGATTTCATGGCCGAGCGCTGCCAGCGGCTGATCAGGGATATTCTGGCCGGCAAATGATCGCTGGCTGGCCGGTTGCTTTCCGTCCAGCCGGCGAGATAATTCTCAAGGAATCTCGCTCAACAGGGAAAAGCGATGGCCAACGGCGCCACAATGTGTCTCGCCGTTTCACTGTCTCCGGAAGCCGCTCCTTCCCATCCGCCCGACGCCGGCCCGGACTTCAGTCTGCTGACGCGGTTCGTGCAAGAAGCCGAAGCGGCCGGTCTGGACATGGTGTTGCTCGGCGATTCCGCGCCGGTTGCAGGCGGGCTGAACCGGCAAATGCGCTTCGAAGCAACGACCTTGGTGGCGGCCCTGGCGACGGTGACAAGCAGGATCGGCCTCGTCGCTGCCGCGTCGACGGTCGCCCACCGGCCCTATAATCTCGCGCGCCGTTTCGCCTCGCTCGATATCATCAGCCATGGCCGCACCGGCTGGAACGCGAGCATGATGCCCGACCCGCGCGAGGCCGCCAATTTCAGCCGGCCGGAAGGGTTTTCCTGCGACGATTTCCGCCTGCGCGCCGATGAATTCATCGGCATCGTGCAAGGCTTGTGGAAAGGCTGGGACGCAGACGCGCTGCTGTTCGACAAAGTTGGCGGCCGCTTCTTCGATCCCGAGAAGATGCACCTTCTCGACCACAAGGGCGAATACTTTTCCGTGCGCGGGCCGCTCAACGTGGCGCGGTCGCCGCAGGACACGCCGGTGCTGGTCATGTCCGGCCTGTCCGAGCCCGCCATGTATATCGCCGCCCGCACCGCCGATGTCGTCCTGCTGGATGAGCCATCGATCGAGCCGGCGAAGGCTGACGATCTGAAGCGCCGTGCGCTTGCGTTCGGGCGCAGGCCGGAGGCGCTGAAAGTGCTGATGAACGTTGTCGCGGTTGCCGAAATAGCCGCCGCCCCGGACATGTTTGCGGATCGGCTCGAAGAGTGCTTTCGCTCCACAGCTTGTGACGGTTTTAACATTCTCATGCCGCGGATGGTAGCGCTCGACAATTTCGTTGATTGCGTGCTGCCGGGCCTTCGCCGCCGCGGCCTCGTTAGGCCTGGTTACCGCGGGGCGACACTTCGCTCCCATCTCGGACTTGCCGGGGAGGATCGGCAATGAGTACCGGTCTACGGCAGATGAAGCTCGGCGCCTTCCTGTGGGCGACAGGCCACCACATCGCCGCCTGGCGCCATCGGCAGGCGCATGTCACGGCCGGCATCGACATCGATCACTACATCCAGCTGGCGCGGACGGCGGAAGCGGCGAAGTTCGACATGATCTTCTGCGAGGACGCCGCCGGCGTGCGTGAGGCCAATGTCGATATCGCCAGCCAGACCTCACGCTCGATCGGCTTCGAGCCGATCAGCCTGCTTGCCGCGCTCGCGGTGCAGACGGAGCGCATCGGCCTCGTCTCAACGGCGTCGACGAGCTATAACGAGCCTTACGGGCTGGCGCGAACCTTCCTGTCGCTCGACCACCTGAGCGGCGGCCGTGCCGGCTGGAACCTTGTCACTTCCGCCAGCCAGATCGAGGCCGCCAATTTCGGCTCGACCGGTCTGCGCCCGCATGCCGACCGCTACGAACGCGCGCGCGAATTCGCTGCCGTGGTTGCTGGCCTTTGGCAAGGCCAGGGCGGACACGAAGGCAGAAGCTTTTCGGTGCGCGACCCCCTCGATCTGCCGCGCTCGCCCCAAGGTGCGCCGGTCAAGGTTCAGGCGGGAGCGTCGGACGAAGGCCGCGATCTCGCCGCCCGGACCGCCGATGTGGTGTTCACTGCGGCGCAGACATTCGAGGAGGGGAAGGCTTTCTACGACGACCTCAGGGGACGGCTGGCGGCCTATGGGCGCGAGCCGGACGACCTCAAGATCATGCCTGGCGTCGCGCCGGTGGTTGCGGCAAGCGAAGCGGAAGCCCGGGCAAAACATGACGAACTGCAGGAGCTGATACCGGACGATATCGGTGTCGCGCTGCTTTCCAGCTATCTCAGCATATCCGATCTCGCGCGCTATCCCATCGACGGACCGCTGCCCGAGCTGCCGGCCAGCGAAGGCATGCAGAGCCGGCAGGCGCTCGTCATCGAGCAATCCCGCCGCGACAAGCTGTCCATTCGCCAGCTTGCCCGTCATTTCGCCGGCGCGCGCGGTCATTGGCGCGTCGTCGGAACTCCGGCCCAGATCGCCGACCAGCTCGAGGCACGCTTCGAGGGCGGCGCGGCAGACGGTTTCAACGTCATGCCATCCTATTTTCCCGGCCAACTCGAAGCCTTTGCCACGCTTGTCGTGCCAGAGCTGCAGCGGCGCGGGCTTTTCCGGAAGGATTATGAAGGCAGCACTCTGCGCGACCATCTGGGCTTGAAAACGCCGGCGTAAACGACGAGCGGAACGAAAGTCGGAGATCGCCGTTTTGGGATGCTGTGCCGCGGCGATGAGGGCGTCTGCGCGCATATTCGATTGACCATCCCAAACTTCGCCCTCTTTTCAAACCACGCGGACGCAACCGCCACAGGAGCCGATCATGGATGCCATCGCCACCCGCAATGACCTGCAATCCAATGCCAAGAAAGAGTGTATCGATCTTCTCAATGCCCGCCTCGCCGACGCCATCGATCTGGCCTTGATCACCAAGCAGGCGCACTGGAACGTCAAGGGACCGCAATTCATCGCCATCCACGAGATGCTCGACACGTTCCGCGAGGAGCTCGACGGCCATGTCGACACCATTGCCGAGCGCGCCGTACAGCTCGGCGGGACGGCGCTCGGCACATCGCAAGAGGTGTCGAAGGCGACTATGCTCGAGGCCTATCCGACCGACATCCACAAGACCCGGGATCATCTGGCGGCGCTGATCGACCGCTATGCCGCAACCGCCAAGCGGGCACGCGCGGCGATCGACGAGGCGGCCGGCGCGGGCGATGCCGACACCGCCGACATCTTCACAGCCTATTCACGCTCGCTCGACAAATTGCTGTGGTTCCTTGAGGCGCACACGCAGGAGAACGAATAGCCAAAACGTCAGCCGGCCATCGCCTTGCGGTGAGGGGCTTTGGACTGAGCGGACGGTGCCGCCGCATGGCCGGCCAACGCCGTCATAATCTCGGCCGCGGCGAGCGCTGCAATGACTTGCGGGCGCTTGTCTTTCACCGCATCGCCGCCGATCGGCGAGACGAGGCGGGCAAATTCCGCCTCGCTTCCGTCCGCCGATTTCAGGAACCAGTTCCGGAACGTCGCCTTCTTGGTTCTGGAGCCGATCATGCCGACATAGGCGGCATCCCGGCGTTTCAGAGCCTCGGCGACGATCAGGAAGTCCAGCGCGTGGTCATGTGTAAGGACGACGAAGGCGGATCCAGCCGGGGCTTCGCGCACCATCGCCTCAGGCATCGGCGTCAGCTTGGTTTCGACCGCTTCCGGCATGCCTTTGAGCGCCTCGGCTCGCGTCTCGACAACGACGACATGCACCGGCAGCAAGGCCATCGCGGAGGCCAGCGCCTGGCCGACATGGCCGCCGCCGAGGATGTAGACATGCGGTCGCTGCGCTTCCTCGGTTTCCGCCGCCGCAACCAGCTTGGCTTCAAGCGTGGGGTCGACTAGCTGGATCAGCAGCTCGACCCTGCCGCCGCAGCACTGCCCGATGTCCGGGCCGAGCGCGATGTCGAGGGTGGCGCGGATATCCCTCCCCCATGAGGGGAGGGTGGCGGCGAAGCCGCCGGGTGGGGTCGCCGCGGCAGTGCTCGACGCGCTGGCGGTACCTTCTGAGACGACCCCCTCTGGCCGCTCCGCGGCCATCTCCCCCTCAAGGGGGGAGAAAAGCATCTGTCGCGCTTTGTCGATCGCCATGTATTCGAGCTGGCCGCCGCCGATCGTACCGAAAGTGGCCGATCCTGAGACGAGCATGAAGGCACCCGTCTCGCGCGGCGTCGAACCTTTTGTCCGGGCCACCTCAACGAAGGCGACCCGGCCGGCGCCGGCAAGAAAGGCTTTCAGGCTCTGCACTTTCGCGTTCATCATTTGCGTTCCCTATCGGGAAATATAGAGTTTTTCGGCCTGAATTGCACGTTTTCCGGGATTCAAGTGCCGGTTTTGGCTTCCCGCTTCAGCCGTTCGATCGCCATCAGCACACGCTCCGGCGTGGCCGGCGGGTCGAGGCGCGGGCAGATCTTGTGGCTGGCAACGCTCGCCACTGCGTCCGACAGCGCATGCAGCACCGACATTGCGAGCGGAAAGGGCGGCTCGCCGACCGCCTTGGAGCGGTACACCGTCGGCTCGCCTGCTTGCGCCCAGTCGGCCAAAGTCACATTAAAAATCTTCGGCCGGTCCGACGCGAGCGGGATCTTGTAGGTCGATGGCGCATGGGTGCGCAGCCGCCCCTTGTCGTCCCACCACAGTTCCTCCGTTGTCAGCCAGCCCATGCCCTGGATGAAGCCGCCCTCGATCTGGCCGAGGTCGATGGCGCGGTTCAGCGAGCGGCCGGTTTCGTGCAGGATGTCGGTGCGCTCGACGATATATTCGCCGGTCAGCGTGTCGACAGACACTTCCGAGCACGCGGCGCCGTAAGCGAAATAGTAGAAGGGATGGCCCTCGCCCTTGTCGCGGTCCCAATGGATTTTCGGCGTCTTGTAGAAACCCGCCGCCGAAAGCTGGATGCGCGCCATATAAGCCTGCCTGACGAGATCGGCGAAGGCGATCTCCTGGTTGCCGATGCGCACGCGGTTGGGCAGGAACAGCACCTGGTCGCGCGGCACCTGGTATCTCTCGACGGCAAAATTGGTCAACCGGTCCTTGATCTGGCGGGCGGCATTCTGCGCCGCCATGCCGTTGAGATCGGAGCCGGAAGACGCGGCGGTGGCCGAGGTATTCGGCACCTTGCCGGTCGTCGTCGCGGTGATCTTGACCTGATCGAGGTCGATCTGGAACTCTTCCGCCACAACCTGCGCCACCTTGACATAGAGGCCCTGCCCCATCTCGGTGCCGCCGTGGTTCAGATGCACCGAACCGTCGGTATAGACATGCACCAGCGCGCCGGCCTGGTTGTAGTGGGTGGCGGTGAACGAGATGCCGAACTTGACCGGCGTCAGCGCCAGTCCGCGCTTGATGAAGCGGCTGTTGGCATTGAAAGCATCGATGGTGCGGCGGCGCCTCGCATAGTCGGAACTCGCCTCCAGCTCGGCGACGATGCGGTGGATGATGTTGTCCTCGACTATCTGGTGATAGGGCGTGATGTTGCGGTCGCTGGTGCCGTAGAAATTCTTCTTGCGGATTTCGAGCGGGTCCTTGCCGACGGCAAACGCGACTTCGTCGATGACGCGCTCGGCGCCGACCATGCCTTGCGGGCCGCCGAAGCCGCGAAAGGCAGTGTTCGATACCGTGTTGGTGTAGAGCGGCGCCGATTGCGCGTGCACCGCCGGCCAGAAATAGGTGTTGTCGCAATGGAACAGCGCGCGGTCAGTGACCGGGCCGGAGAGGTCGGCCGAGAAGCCGCAGCGCGCCGCGAACATGAAATCTACGCCCAGAATATTGCCCTGGTCGTCGAAGCCGACCTCGTAGTCGACGAGGAAATCGTGGCGTTTGCCGGTGGCGATCATGTCGTCGTCGCGGTCAGGCCGGATTTTCACGGCCCGATGATGTTTCTTCGCGGCGATAGCGGCCAATGCCGCAAACTGATTGCCTTGCGTTTCCTTACCGCCGAAAGCGCCGCCCATCCGGCGGATTTCCACCGTCACCGCATGGCTCGGAACACCGAGCGCGTGGCTGACCATGTGCTGGATTTCGCTCGGGTGCTGGGTCGAGGAATAGATGGTGACGTCGTGGTCCTCGCCAGGGATGGCCAAGGCGATATGACCTTCGAGATAGAAATGCTCCTGGCCGCCTATGCGCATTTTTCCCTTCAGCCGGCGCGGCGCCGCATTGATCGCAGCCGCTGCATCACCGCGCTTCAGCGTCAGCGGCGGCGTGACCAGCTTATCTTTCCGGGGATCGAGCTCACCGACATCGGCGACGAACGGCAATTCCTTGTATTCGACCTTGGCCAGCCTCGTTGCACGGCGCGCCTGCTCGCGGGTTTCGGCAATGACGCAGAAGATCGGTTGGCCAAAGAATTGCACCTTGCCGTCGGCCAGCACCGGCTCGTCGTGACGGCCGGTCGGCGAAATGTCGTTCTCGCCTGGCACGTCGCTCGCCGTCAGCACGTCGATGACGCCGGGTGCGGCGCGCACCGCCGACAGGTCCATGCTGGTGATGGTGGCATGCGTCGCCGTCGAAAGCCCAAGGCAGCCGTGCAGCGTGCCGGCCGGTTCCGGCATGTCGTCGATATAGACGGCCGTGCCACTGACATGCTTGTGCGCGGAATCATGGCGCTGGTCGGTGGCGACGCCGCCGGCGATTTTTTGCGCCTTCAGGTTTGGCGTGGCGTGCTTGTTCATCATGCCGCCTCGTGCCGTGATACCTGGATCGGCGCCCGGGTGCCGGTGGTTTCGGCAAAGAAGCGCAGCAGCAGGTTGCGCGCCGCCAGCGCCCGGTATTCGGCGCTTGCCCGCATGTCGGTTAGCGGCGTGAAATCGCCGGCATACGCGGCCATCGCCGCCTCGACCGTCGCTTCCGTCCAGGGCTTGCCAAGCAATGCCTTTTCGACGCCAAAGGCTCGCTTCGGCCTTGCCGCCATGCCGCCATAGGCGATGCGCACATCCGCCACCGTGCCATGCTCGGCGAGCTTCAGGAAAAACGCGCCTAGCGCTGCTGTGATATCTTCGTCGCGGCGCTTGGTGATCTTGTAGACGGCAAATTTCGTCTCGCTGCCCGGCACCGGAACATGCACGGCCTCGACGAATTCGCCGGGCTGCCGGTCCTGCTTGCCATAGGCGATGAAAAACTCCTCGAGCGGGATCGTTCGACGCTTGTCGCCGCGGCGCAACGTCAGGCGGGCACCGAGTGCGATCAGCGGCGGCGGCGTGTCGCCGATCGGCGAACCGTTGGCGATATTGCCGCCGATGGTGCCCATGTTGCGCACCTGATCGCCGCCGATGCGGTCGAACAGCGGGCCGAGCGCCGGGATGCGTTTCGCCAGCGTCGAGAAGGCTTCGCTATAGGTGACACCGGCGCCGATCGAGATGACGCCCTTGTCCTCGGAAATCCCGCACAGACCATCGAGATTGCCGATGAAAACCGCCGGCGCAATATCGCGCATGTGCTTGGTCACCCAAAGGCCGACATCGGTCGAACCCGCGACGATAGTGGCGCCCGGCTCCTTGACGAGTACGCTGGCCAGATCGTCGGCATTGGCCGGCACGATCAGCCGCTTGTTGCCGGAGCCGATCTCGATGCGCGAACCGTCCTTCATCGCTTCGAGCTTGGCCGTGACTGCCTTGCGCTCCGCCGCCAACGGATCCTTTGCCGCCGTGCCGTAGCTGGAGATGGCACGTGCGGCGCGCATGATCGCCTCGTAGCCGGTGCAGCGGCAGAGATTGCCTTGCAGCGCCTTTTCGATGGCGGCGTCCGACGGCTCCGGCGCCCGCATCCACAGAGCATAAAGCGACATGACGAAACCCGGTGTACAGAAGCCGCATTGCGAGCCGTGGAAATCGACCATGGCCTGCTGCACGGGATGCAGTTTTCCTGCGTCGCCGCGCAGATGCTCGACGGTCACGATATGCGTGCCGTCTAGCGAGCCAAGGAAGCGGATGCAGGCATTGACGCTTTCATAGACCAGTGTTCCACCGGAGAGCCTGCCGACCAGCACCGTGCAGGCGCCACAGTCGCCCTCGGCGCAACCTTCCTTGGTGCCGCGCAGCGAGCGGTCGAGCCGCAGCCAGTCGAGCAGGGTCTGGTCCGGTGCAACCGTGCCGAGCGCGACGTCCTCGCCATTGAGGATGAAGCGGATTTCGTTGCGTGTCTTGATCCCTGCCATCTCAGCTTCCCCGGTAGGTCGAATAGCCGTACGGCGACAGAAGCAGCGGCACATGATAGTGCATCGGCTCGGCCATACCGAAGCGGATCGGCACATGGTCGAGGAAGGCCGGTTCCGCCAGTTTTGTCCCTTGCCCGCGCAGATAATCGCCGGCCGCAAAGACCAGCTCGTATTCGCCGGTGCGGAATTCAGCGCCGGCAAGCAGCGGAGCATCGCAACGGCCGTCTTGATTGGTGACGACCGTTTTCAGATGCGTCCGGGCCTGACCGTCAAGATGATAGAGCTCGATCGACAGACCGGCCGCCGGTTTGCCGGCCGCAGTGTCGAGGACGTGGGTCGTCAGGCGCCCGCCTTCGGCTTTCGACGTTTCCGCCACTGGCTGCTCCATTCCCTGAACGGTCGAACACTATTCATGAATTGTGCGCCAATTAAAGGCGATGCATAAGTCCCGGTCGAGCGGAGCGCGACAAAAACACTTTCAAAAATTTCGAGGGAATGCGCAGGCACTCCTTTCGACTATCCTGATTACAATTTCCGGCAGGAGCGAGAATGCGTTACGAACGAGACATGCGCGGCTACGGAGCCAATCCGCCGGATCCGAAATGGCCCGGCGGGGCGCATGTCGCGGTGCAGTTCGTCGTCAATTACGAAGAGGGCGGCGAGAATTGCGTCCTGCACGGCGACAAGGCTTCGGAGGCTTTCCTGTCGGAGATCGTCGGCGCCGCGCCCTGGCCCGGCCAGCGCCACTGGAACATGGAATCGATCTACGAATACGGCGCCCGAGCCGGCTTCTGGCGATTACTGCGCCTGTTCAGCGAGGCACAGGTGCCGATCACCTGCTATGGCGTCGCCACGGCCCTGGCACGTTCGCCCGACCAGGTTGCGGCGATGCAGGAGGCCGGCTGGGAGATCGCTTCGCACGGGCTGAAATGGATCGACTACCGCGACCATACCCCGGAAGACGAGCGCCGCGACATGGAGGCGGCGATCCGGCTGCATTATGAGGTGACAGGGGCGCGGCCGACCGGCTGGTACACCGGCCGCACCTCGATCAACACGGTGCGGCTGGCGGCGGAAGAGGGCGGCTTCGACTATGTGTCGGATACCTATGACGACGAGCTGCCCTACTGGTTCGAGCACGTGGTGCCGGATGGCACGGCGAAACCGCAGCTGATCATACCCTACACGCTCGACGCCAACGACATGCGCTTTGCCACGCCGCAGGGCTTCAATTCGGGCGACCAGTTTTTTGCCTATCTCAGGGATAGTTTCGATACGCTCTATGTCGAGGGCAAGGCAGGGCGGCCGCGTATGATGAACATCGGCCTGCACTGCCGCCTGGTCGGCCGGCCGGGCCGGGTCGCGGCACTGAAGCGCTTCATCGACTACGTCAAATCGCATGACAAGGTCTGGCTGGCACGACGCATCGACATTGCAAAACACTGGCAGGAGACGCATCCGTTCCGGTTGCCGGCGCTGCGCCCGTCGAAAATGGAATTCGAGGCCTTCGTCCACACATTCGGCGGCGTCTTCGAGCATTCGCCGTGGGTTGCCGAGCGCGCTTATGAGCTGGAGCTCGGCCCGGCCCATGACAGTGCCGGCGGCCTGCACAATGCGCTCTGCCGCGTCTTTCGCGCGGCAAGCGAGGCCGAGCGGTTTGCTGTGCTCAATGCCCACCCCGATCTTGCCGGAAAACTGGCACAGGCCAAGCGGCTGACGGCGGAATCGTCGAGGGAACAGGCTTCGGCAGGGCTCGACGCGCTGACCGAGAAGGAGCGCGAGCTGTTCGCAAAACTCAATGCCGCCTACGTCACCAGTTTCGGTTTCCCCTTCATTATTGCGGTGAAAGGAAAGACCAAGGCGGAGATCCTGGCCGAGTTCGAGGCGCGTATCGGCAACAGCCACGACGTCGAATTCGAAACCGCCTGCAGACAGGTCGAGTGCATCGCGCTGCTTCGTCTCAAGGACATGCTTCCGCAATAGGCTTTGGCTGCCGCCATGGGCCCTGGCTTCCGCAACAGGCTTGAATTTATGGATATGATGAAAATGGCCGAGCGAACCTATTATGCGCCGCAGGGCGGACATCCCGGCCAGAGTGAATTGCTGACCGGCCGCGCTGTGTTCACACAGGCCTATGCGGTCATCCCCAAGGGTGTGATGCAGGACATCGTCACCAGCGCCTTGCCGTTCTGGGATAGGACACGCGTCTGGGTGCTGTCGCGGCCGCTATCGGGTTTTGCCGAGACGTTTTCGCAATACATTGTCGAGCTCGCGCCCGGCGGCGGCAGCGACCGCCCTGAGCTTGACGCCGCCGCCGAAGGTGCCCTGTTCGTAGTCGAAGGCGAGCTATGCGTTTCGCTTGCCGACAAGAAACATAGCTTAAGGCCGGGCGGCTTTGCCTACCTGCCGCCGGCGAGCGGGTGGACGGTGCGCAATGAAAGCGGTGCCGCCGTCCGCTTTCACTGGATCCGCAAGACTTATGACGCAGTCGACGGCATCGACCAGCCGCAAGCGTTCTTCGCCAACGAACAGGAAATCGCGCCGACGCCAATGCCGGGTACCGAAGGCCGATGGACGACGACGCGCTTCGTCGATCCGGCCGACATGCGCCACGACATGCATGTCACCATCGTCACGCTCGAGCCTGGCGCGGTCATTCCCTTCGCCGAGACGCACGTCATGGAACACGGGCTCTATGTGCTGGAGGGCAAGGCGGTCTACCGTCTCAACCAGGATTGGGTCGAAGTCGAAGCCGGCGACTATATGTGGCTGCGCGCCTTCTGCCCGCAGGCTTGTTATGCCGGCGGGCCGGGCAAATTCCGCTATCTCCTCTATAAGGACGTCAACCGCCACGCCAAGCTTGGCAGCGCCGGCGTCGTGAGACCTACACCATGACCCGCATCGTCGCGCGGCCGCTGACCCGCGAGGATTTCGCCGAATTCGGCGACGTCATCGATATGGGCGGCGACAACCATTATCCGATCAATGGCGGCAAGGCTGAGCGCTACCATGACCTCGCCACGGCGGAAGCACGAGGGCCGAATGCGCGCGTGCTGATCTCGATGGTGCGTGGCACGCCCTATGAGCTGCCGTTGAAGCTTACCATGGTGGAGCGCCATCCGTTTGGCAGCCAGGCTTTCATCCCGCTGTCACCACGGCCGTTCCTGGTCGTCGTCTGCCATGACGGCGAAGAGGGCCCGGGCGAGCCGCATGCCTTCATCACCGCGCCCGGGCAAGGCATCAACTATCCGCGCAATCTGTGGCACGGAGTGCTGACGCCGATCGGCGATGTCCAGGATTTTGTGGTCGTCGACCGCGGCGGCGACGGCTCCAATCTCGAAGAGTGCCATTTCTCGCACGCCTACGAGATCGATCTTCCCGACGGGATTAGATGATGACCGACATTTCGCTGATCGACCGACTGCTCGACGTCATCGAGCACGACATCGTGCCGAAGACCGTCGAAGGCGTCGCGCACGGCAATAAGCTGTTCGGCGCGGCCATTCTGCGCAAGGACGACCGCTCGCTGGTGCTTGCCGAAACCAACAACGAGACCGAAAACCCGCTCTGGCACGGCGAGGTGCATTGCCTGAAGCGCTTCTACGAAATGCCTAAAGCCGAACGCGTCGACACCAAGGACGCGATCT
Organism: Mesorhizobium sp. M0954; assembly: GCF_040319155.1. Classification (NCBI taxonomy): domain Bacteria; kingdom Pseudomonadati; phylum Pseudomonadota; class Alphaproteobacteria; order Hyphomicrobiales; family Phyllobacteriaceae; genus Mesorhizobium; species Mesorhizobium sp. M0954. The sequence continues at coordinate 276,272 of NZ_JAMYNR010000005.1, forward strand.
TTCTTGCCACGCACGAACCCTGCTCGCTCTGCCTGTCGGCGATCACCTGGACCGGCTTCGACAATTTCTTCTATCTGTTCAGCCACGAGGACTCGCGCGACAGCTTCGACATCCCGCACGATTTGAAGATCCTGAAAGAGGTCTTCACCCTCGATCCCGGCGGCTACAATGCCGAGAATGCCTATTGGAAGAGCTTTTCGATCCGCAAATTGGTGCGCTCGCTGCCCGATGCCGAGCGCGAGCGGCTGGAAGCGCGTATCGGCGCAATATCAGCGCGCTATGACGAATTGTCCGCCGCCTATCAAGCAAGCAAGGCCGAAAACGACATACCGCTGAATTGACGCGGATTGACCAGCCGAATTCGTTGACTGGCCCATGACGCGCTCTCACGGGCTCCATCATCTGGCGCTCCTGGAGTTCGCCCGCATGAAAATCGTCACTGAATTCCCACGAAAGATCGTCGAATTTCCGGATATGGGGATCATCATGCCGGACGGCTGCCGGCTGTCGGCGCGGGTGTGGATGCCGGCCGATGCTGCCGACGATCCAGTGCCGGCAATCCTCGAACACCTGCCCTATCGCAAGCGCGACGGCACGATCTATCGTGATCAGCTGACGCATCCCTATTTTGCCGGCCACGGCTACGCCTCGATCCGCGTCGACATGCGCGGCAATGGCGATTCCGAAGGGCTGATGGACGACGAATATTCCGAGCAGGAATTGCAGGACGCTTGCGACGTCATCGCCTGGGCGGCGGACCAGCCCTGGTGCAACGGCAATGTCGGCATGATGGGCATTTCGTGGGGCGGCTTCAACTGCCTGCAGGTAGCAGCCAAGCAGCCGCCGGCGCTGAAGGCGGTCATCAGTCTCTGTTCGACGGTCGACCGCTATGCCGACGACATCCACTACAAGGGCGGCTGCCTGCTGATCGAGAATTTCGGCTGGGCCTCGACCATGCTGTCCTATTCGTCAAGGCCGCCGGATCCGTTGCTGGCCGGCGACAACAGATGGCGCGACCTGTGGCTGACCAGGCTGGAGAACCAGCCCTTCCTGGCACCGCTGTGGCTGAAGCACCAGCATCGCGATGCCTATTGGAAGCGCGGCTCGATCTGCGAGGACTATTCCGCCATCCATGCCGCAGTGCTGTCGATCGGCGGCTGGCATGATGGCTATCGCAATACGATTTCCCATCTCGCCGTCAATATCGAGGCGCCGGTCAAGGGCATCGTCGGCCCGTGGATCCACAAATACCCGCATTACGCCGCGCCCGAACCGCGCATCGGCTTCCTGCAGGAGGCCTTGCGCTGGTGGGACCGCTGGCTGAAGGACATCGACACCGGCGTCGAGGCCGACCCCGCCTACCGCGCCTATGTCATGGACAGCGTGCGTCCGGCGCGCTGGCATCCCGAGCGGCCGGGCCGCTGGGTCGCTGAATCGGAATGGCCATCACCCAACATCGAGACCCAAGAGGTTGAGCTTATCGCTGAAGGCAACCACGCTATCGTCGCTTCGCCGCAAAGCTGCGGCCTCGCCGGCGGCGAATATTTCCCCTTCACCTTCGGCCCGGAACTGCCGGGTGACCAGCGCCCCGACGATGCGCTGTCGGTGTGCTTCGACCAGCCGGTGCTGACCGAAACGGTCGACATTGTCGGTGCTCCCGAAGTTGTGGTCAGGGTCTCGTCGGACCGGCGCCAGGCGAACATCGCGGTTCGGCTGTGCGACGTCCATCCGGACGGGGCATCGGAGCTGATCTCGTACGGCGTGCTCAACCTGACGCATCGCAACTCGCACGAATTTCCCGAAGCGCTGGTGCCCGGCGAAACCGTCAGCGCCCGGGTGGTGCTCGACCAATGCGCCTATCGCGTGCCGGTCGGCCATCGCCTGCGCGTTGCCGTTTCGAACGCCTACTGGCCGATGATCTGGCCGTCGCCGGAGCCGGTCCGGCTCGAATTGTCGGCCGCGACATTGATGCTGCCGGTACGCCCGCCAGCGACAGGCGACGAGGTCACCTTCCCCGCTCCCGAAGGTGCTGCGCCCTGGGCAACGGAGACGCTTCGGCCCGCCAATTCCGAGCGTCATGTCGATCGCGACGAAAAGACCGGAATGATTACGGTTTCCATCGTCGACGATTTCGGTGAGGTGCGCGACCTGGAGCATGGCCTCGCCCACGGGAGCCTCGCCAGGGAGACATGGGTGATCCATCCTGACAATCCGCTATCAGCCTCGGGCAAGACGCATTGGAGCCAGACGCTGTCGCGAAATGGATGGTCGGTGCGCACCGAAACCTTCGCCGAAATGCGGTCCGACGCGCAAAGCTTCGTGGTTAGCGCCAGAATTGAAGCCTATGAAGGCGAGAAACTCGTCTTCGAGCGCAATTTCGAGGAGAAAATCCCGCGCGTGCTGCTTTGAGCGCTTATAGCGATTGGTCCAATTGCGACGCACGATTTACGCCACGGCATGTCGCATTCGGTCTTGCTTACCGCTTTCCCTTACGGTCATTATTCTCCCGATTGAAATGAGAAAAAACGACCATAAGGTCGGACCAACAGAGTGAGGAACTCAACATGTCGAACGAACTGGAATATCTGAGCCGGCGCGTTGCGTCCGGCAAGCTGAGCCGTCGCGATTTTCTCGGCCGGGCAGCAGCGCTCGGCGTCACCGTAACCTTCGCCAATTCGCTGCTTTCCGGTGCAGCACGCGCGGCGGGTCCGGTCAAGGGCGGGACGCTCAAGGCTGGCCTGGTCGGTGGCGAGTCCACCAACAGTCTCGATCCGGCGCTGTTCATGACGCAGGTGCCGTTCGCCTTCGGCAAGATGTGGGGCGAACTGATCGTCGAACTGTCTCCCGAAGGCAAGCTCGAGAACCGCATTGCCGAGGAGATCGGCTCGTCGGACGACGCCAAGACCTGGACGCTGAAGATCCGCGATGGCGTCGAGTTTCACAACGGCAAGAACGTGACCGCAGAGGACGTGGCCGCCACCCTCGAACGCCATTCGGACGAGAAGTCGAAGTCCGGCGCGCTCGGTTACATGAAAGGCATCGAGAGCATAAAGGCCAGCGGCAAGGAAGTGGTGCTGACGCTGAAGGAGCCGAATGCCGACCTGCCCTACCTGCTTAGCGACTATCACCTGATCATTCAGCCGAACGGCGGCAAGGACAAGGCCGATGCCGGTATCTCGGCGGGTCCTTACAAGGTCACCACCAACGAGCCCGGCGTGCGCCATGGCGGCGAGCGCTTCGCCAATTACTGGCAGGGCGACAAGATGGGCCATGCCGACCAGATAGAGATCATCGTCATCAACGACGCCACGGCCCGCACGGCGGCACTGCAGGGCGGCCAGGTCAACATGATCAACCGGGTCGAGCCGAAGATCGTCGATCTGATCAAGCGCGTGCCCGGCGTCACCATCCGCAACCATTCGGGACCCGGCCACTACGTCTTCATCATGCATTGCGACACGGCGCCGTTCGACAACAACGACTTGCGGATGGCGTTGAAGCTGGCGATCGACCGCGAGGAGATGCTGAACAAGGTGCTGCGTGGCTATGGCTCGCTCGGCAACGACTTCCCGATCAATGCATCGTACCCGCTATTCACCGAGATCGAGCAGCGCAAATACGATCCCGACAAGGCCAAGTTCCACTACAAGAAATCGGGCCATGACGGTGCCGTCCTGCTCCGGACGTCGGACGTCGCCTTCCCCGGTGCCGTCGATGCCGCACAGCTGTTCCAGCAAAGCGCGGCCAAGGCCGGCATCAAGCTGGAGATCAAACGCGAACCGGGCGACGGCTACTGGTCGGAAGTCTGGAACAAGCAGCCCTTCTGCGCCTCCTACTGGGGCGGCCGGTCGACGCAGGACCAGATGTACTCTACCGCCTATCTGTCGACGGCCGACTGGAACGACACACGTTTCAAGCGTCCGGATTTCGACAAGATGGTGCTGGCGGCTCGCGCCGAGCTCGACGAGGCCAAGCGCAAGGCAATGTACCACGACATGGCTGTGATGGTGCGCGACGAGGGCGGCTTGATCCTGCCGATGTTCAATCAGTTCATCGACGCGACGGGCGCCAAGGTCGCCGGCTGGGTGGATGATCCGCATCAGGAGTTGATGAACGGATATGCTCTGGCGAAGTGCTGGCTCGAAGCCTGAGCCCGGCCTTGCGGATATGTCCTCACCCATCGTGAAACTGGTGGCCCAGCGCATTGCGCTGGGCATTCTGCTGCTGTTGGCCGTTTCGGTCCTGATCTTCGCCGGCACCCAGGTCCTGCCCGGCGACGTCGCGCAAGCCATCCTCGGACAGTCGGCGACACCGGAGTCGCTCGCCAATCTGCGCGAGCAGCTCGGCCTCAATGATCCCGCTTACATCCGTTATTTTCGTTGGCTCGGCGGCATCCTGACCGGTGATCTCGGCACGGCTATGTCGAGCGGTCAGGATATCGCAACCTCGATCAAGGGAAGGCTGTGGAACACGCTGTTCCTCGCCTTCTGGGCGGCGATCGTCGCGGTGCCGCTGGCGATCATCCTCGGCCTGATCGCGGTGCGCTACCGCAATGGCTGGGTCGACAAGCTGATCTCCGGGTTAGCGCTCGCCTCGACCTCGTTTCCGGAATTCTTCATCGGCTATGTGCTCGTCTTTTTCTTCGCGGTGCAACATCAATGGTTTCCCGCCATTTCCACGGTCTATGACGGGATGCCTTTCGGCGAACGCATTCAGGCCATAGCACTGCCGGCGGCAGCGCTGACCCTGGTGGTGCTCGCGCATATGATGCGCATGACGCGCGCTGCGATCCTCAATGTGATGCAGTCCGCCTATGTCGAGACCGCCGAACTCAAGGGGCTTTCGGCCTTCGCGGTCATCCGCAGGCATGCCTTCCCCAATGCCATCGCGCCGATCATCAACGTCGTGATGCTCAATCTCGCTTACCTGATCGTCGGCGTCGTCGTGGTCGAAGTTATCTTTGTCTATCCAGGCATGGGCCAATACCTCGTCGACCACGTCACCAAGCGTGACGTGCCGGTGGTGCAGGCGGTCGGGCTGATCTTCGCCGCTGTCTACATCAGCCTGAACATCATCGCGGACATAGCGGCGATCGTCGCCAATCCGCGCCTCAGACATCCGAAATGAGGGGGGCGGGTATGCTCGTCATCAAACGCATCCCCATCCCGGCATTGGTCGGCATCGTGCTGACGGCGCTGTTCGTGCTGGCAGCGATCTTTGCGCCGTGGATCGCGCCGCATGGCAATGCCGAGATCGTCAGCGACGTCCCTTGGGAACCGATGTCGGCGGCGCATTGGCTGGGCACCGACAATCTCGGCCGCGATCTGTTGTCGCGCATGATCTATGGCGCCCGCATCACCCTGTTCATCGCGGTGCTGGCGACCGCGCTGTCGTTCTCGCTCGGCGCCATCCTCGGCTTCTCGGCGGCGGTTTTCGGCGGCTGGTTCGACACGCTTCTGTCGCGTCTCGTCGATCTCCTGATGTCGATCCCGACGCTGATCATGGCGCTTGTGGTGCTGTCGGTGCTGCCATCCAATCTGGTGACGCTGATCCTGGTCATGGGCGTTCTCGACTCGACCCGCGTCTACCGCCTGTCGAGGGCGGTCGCCGTCGATATCAACGTCATGGACTATGTCGAGGCGGCCAAATTGCGCGGCGAAGGCAGCGGCTGGATCATCTTCCGGGAAATCCTGCCCAATGCGCTGTCGCCGCTGGTTTCGGAACTCGGCCTGCGCTTCATCTATGCCGTACTGTTCCTGTCGACGCTGTCCTTCCTCGGGCTTGGCGTGCAGCCGCCGGACGCCGATTGGGGCGGCATGGTCAAGGAAAACAAGGATGGCATCGTCTTCGGCATAGGCGCCGCCCTCATTCCGGCGGCGGCGATCGCAGCGCTGGCGATTTCCGTCAATCTCGTCGCCGACTGGGTGCTCAACCGTACGACAAGCCTGAAGGGAGGACGCGGGTAATGGCTGACAAGCAACCGAAGCCCGGGCAACCGAAGCCCGGGCAACCAAAGTCCGGCGTGCTGCTCGACATCCGCAATCTGCGCATCGAGGCCACGGTATATCCGCCGGGTGAGGCGCCGAAGAACATCGTGCTGGTGCACGATGTCTCGCTGACGCTCGAAAAGGGCAAGGTGCTCGGATTGATCGGCGAGTCCGGCGCCGGCAAATCGACCATCGGCCTGTCGTCGATGGGCTACGGCCGCGGCGGCGTGCGCATCACCGGCGGCGAGGTCATCCTCAATGGCCGCGACATCCTGAAGGGCGGCAACGAAGGGTTTCGCAAATTGCGCGGCCGCGAGGTCTGCTATGTCGCGCAATCGGCGGCAGCCGCCTTCAATCCGGCGCACAGGCTGATGGACCAGGTGGTCGAGGCAGCACTCCTGCACGGCACGGCGACGCGGGCCGAAGCCGAAAAGCGCGCCGTGGCGCTGTTCAAGAAGCTCAGCCTGCCGAACCCCGAAAGCATCGGCGAGCGCTTTCCCCACCAGGTGTCGGGCGGTCAGCTGCAGCGCGTGATGACGGCAATGGCGCTGTGCTCGGAGCCCGACCTGATCGTCTTCGACGAGCCGACCACGGCGCTGGACGTGACGACGCAGATCGACGTCTTGGCGGCGATCAAGGATGCCATCCGCGACACGCATGTCGCGGCACTCTACATCACTCACGACCTTGCCGTCGTCGCCCAGGTCTCGGACGAGATCATGGTGTTGCGCCACGGCCGGCTGGTCGAATGGGGCGGCACCCGCCAGATCATCAAGGAGCCGCGCCAAGAATACACCAACGCGCTGGTTTCGGTGCATGAGATCGAACACCAGGAGCAGAAGCCCGGCACGAGCCCGTTCCTGTCGGTCAAGAACATCACCGCCGCCTATGGCCGCAGTCACATCAAGGTGCTGAAGAACGTCTCGGTCGATATTTTCCCCGGCCAGACGCTGGCGGTGGTCGGCGAGTCCGGCTCCGGCAAATCGACACTGGCGCGCGCCATCACCGGCCTCTTGCCGCCCGAACAAGGCACCGTCACCTTCGACGGACGGCCGCTCGCCAACCGGCTTGCCGACCGGCCGAAAGAGGATCTTCGCCAACTGCAGATGATCTACCAGATGGCCGACGTGGCGATGAACCCGCGCCAGACGGTCGGCACCATCATCGGTCGGCCGCTGGAATTCTATTTCGGTCTGCGCGGAAGGCAACGTGACGCCCGTGTCGCGGAACTGCTCGACAAGATCGAAATGGGCAAAGGCTATGTCGACCGCTATCCGGCCGAGCTTTCGGGCGGCCAGAAGCAGCGCGTCTGCATCGCCCGCTCGCTCGCCGCAAAGCCGAAGCTAATCATCTGCGACGAGGTGACCTCGGCGCTCGATCCGCTGGTCGCCCACGGCATACTGGAGCTGCTCCTCGGGCTGCAGAAAGAGGAAAACGTCGCCTATCTGTTCATCACCCACGACCTGGCCACGGTCAAGTCGATCGCCGATTCAATCGCCGTGATGTATCGCGGCGAAGTGGTGCGCTACGGCGCCAAGAGCACCGTGCTGACGCCACCATTCGATGCCTACACCGATCTTTTGCTATCGTCGGTGCCAGAAATGGAGATCGGCTGGCTAGAGAAGGCGATCAAGGGACGGCGCATGGCCAGCGCGGGGAACTAGCGGGCCGCACTTTGCGCCCGACGATCCTGTCCGGGCGTGGATTGAACGGCAGGCCGGCCCTGACTTTTCCGATTAAGCCGCATGGAGGCGCCCTTGGCGCTCAACACAAAACTATTGCTCATCATCCTCGACGGCGTGCCTTACCGGAACTGGCGTCGGCTGATGGGCAATCTCGAAGGCTGGGTGCAATCAGGCGAAGCCCGCGTATGGAAAATGCGCTCCGTGCTGCCGTCGACCTCGGCATCCTGCTATGCCTCGATCCACACCGGCGTGCCGCCCCAAATGCACGGTATCCTGTCGAACGAGAACCGGTTTCGCGTCGAACAGCCGGACATCTTTTCCGAAGTCAGCAGGGCCGGCGGCAAGACCGGTGCGGTCACCCACTCCTACTGGTCCGAATTCTTCCGGGCCTATCCGTTCGATCTGGTCGAGGACATGGAGTTCGACCAGCCGGGCAGGCCGATCAGCCATGGCCGGTTTCACACCATGACCGGCTACAATGCCAGGAACCAGATGACACCGAGCGACGTCGACCTGTTCGCGACGTTGACCATGCTGACCAGGCGCTACGGCATCGACTACGGCATCCTGCACCGCTGTACTCTGGACTCGATGGGCCACCGCTTCGGCCATGACTGCCACGAGATGGATCATGCCGTCTATGCAATGGACGCCATGCTCGCCGGCTTCCTGCCGCGCTGGCGGGAAGCCGGCTACGAGGTGATCGTCACCGCCGATCATGGCCAGACCGATCGCGGCCATCATGGCGGCCACGACGAGGAGATGCAGAATTTCGCACTTTACTACTTCGGATCCGGCGAGGGTCCGGAAGCCAATACGCTGCTCGATCAGTTGCAGCTCGCGCCGACGGTGCTTGCGCGCCTCGGCGTGCCGGTGCCGGCGACGATGAAGGCAAAACCGTTCCTGAGTTGAGCGCGCGCCCTCTTCTCCCTCTGGCAACGCTCCCGCTCTTCAGTTAGCCTCCGCAGATATACGGGCGGATGCGGTGAACCTTTTTGGGCTGATCAGCGACAGAGCAGGCAGGAGCCAGGCGGCTCGACCGGCGATGACGGCCGCGGAGACCGATCGCGCGCTTGTCGAGCGGGTCGCGAAAGGCGACCGTGCCGCCGTGCGGCTCCTGTTCATGCGCCACCACGCGCGGGTCTACCGCTTCGTGGCACGCCAGACGGGATCGGAACAGATGGCCGACGATATCGCGAACGAGGTGTTCCTCGAACTCTGGCGGCAGGCACCGGCCTTCGAGGGGCGCTCGGAGGTCTCGACATGGCTGCTCGGCATTGCCCGCTTCAAGGCGCTGTCCCTGCTGCGCAAGAGGAAGGAAGACTGGATCGACGACCATGACGCGGCCCAGGTCGCCGACGGCGCCGACACGCCGGAAGTCGTGACGATGAAGGAAGACAAGGCCGCCGCCTTGCGACGCTTTATCGATGCCATGCCGGAAGAGCACCGCACGGTGATCGACCTTGCCTATTATCACGGGCAATCGGTGAGCGAGATCGGCGAGGTACTCGGCATCCCGGTCGCAACGGTCAAGACCAGGATGTTCTACGCCCGCAAGAAACTCGGCGAAGCCCTCAAGGCCGCCGGTTACGACAGGGGGTGGCCATGAGCGCCGCTGAAAAGATGTCACGCCGCGACGAAATGGAAATGCTGCTGCCGTTTTATCTGAACGGCTCGCTGGAGGGCACCGAGCTCGAAGCCATCGAGGAATGGCTGACGAGCGATCCGGCGGCGATGGCCGCACTAGGCGAGGCCGAGGCCGAATTCTCCGGCACCGCTGCCGCAAACGAGGCAATCCGCCCGCCGGCCGATGCGCTCAGCCGCTTTGCCAAGGCGCTCGACGCCGAGGCCGGCCCGTCCCGCGCGCCGGCGGCATCGTCCTGGCTGGCGCAAGCCTGGAGCCGCTTCATGGCGGTGCCCGCCGGCGTCGCCTGGGCCGCGGCCGCGGTGCTGCTGGCCCTGGTCGTCGCGCAATCCTTTGTGCAGACCGGCAACAGAGGTGGCGATTTCGAGATTGCCGGATCGGAGGACGATCTGGCCAAAATGCCGTTTGCACTGGTGAAGTTCAAACCGGATGCGAAGCTGTCCGATATCGTCGCTTTTCTCGACCAGAACCAGTTGAAGATCGCTGGCGGGCCGACCGCCGACGGCGTCTTCCGCGTCGGCGTCCCGGCCGAGACCGCCGCCGACTATCAGAAGCTGCTTGGCCTTATCGCCGCCCAGCCTTTCACCGAAGCTGCCCTGGAGGGAAGGAAACCGGCTGATGGCGGCTGAGGCGGTCATTCGATTGACGGCGGCGATGACAATCTTCGCCGCGTCTGCCGTTGCACAAACCAACGATCCTAACCTCACCCAGGCTGAGATCGACTGCCTGAACCGGGGAAATGCTGCCAACGCCGACTGCGCCAAGGATGGCGGCGGCGTGAAGGATGGCGGCAAAGCGCCGGCTCATGGAACGACGGGCGCGGTGTTTCTTCCGGGCTTGATTGTCGACCTGTTCCCCAATCCTGCCGTAGTCACCGAGGCGCCGATACCTCCTGGCAATACTGCAACCCCACCCGCCGTCGCGCCGGCAATACAGGCTGCGGTGCCGGGCGGTGCGGTGGTTGCGCCGACCGATCTTGTGGCAACCGAGCCGCCGCGCGCCGTGACCGGCGATTTCGTGCCCGACGAGGTGCTGGTCACCGTCAATGGCGATGCCGGCGCGGTCCAGCAGATCGCGGCCTCGTTCGGCCTCGAGATACGCTCGCAGCGGCAGTCGCGGCTGCTCGGCAACACGCTGGTGCGCTTCGGCATTCCCGATGGCCGCCCGGTCGGCGTCGTGCTGGCGCAGCTCGCCGCCGACGGCCGCACTTTGCGGCGTGAGGCCAACCATGTCTACTCGCTGCAGCAGGCGGCCAGCATCGCCAATTATGCGTTCGAGCGCATCGCGCTCGATGCCGACAAAGCCAGCGGCGAGAATGTGCGCGTCGGCGTCATCGACACCGGCATCGACGACGGCAATCCGGCGCTCTCCGGCGTCATCGCCGGGCAGTTCGATGCCATGCCCGACGTGCCGATCGAGGCGCGCGACCACGGCACTTCGGTCGATGGACTGATCGCCGGCACCGGCGCGTTCAAAGGCATGGCGCCGGGCGCCAGGATCTATCATGCCCGCGCCTTCGAGGGCGGCAAGTCGACCATGGACGTCATCCTTTCGGCGCTCGACTGGGCGGCGGAGCAGGATGTCCGCATCATCAATATGAGCTTCGTCGGCCCGAAGAACGACCTGCTCGGCATCGCCTGCCGCAATGCGCGTGCGCTTGGCATCGTGCTGGTTGCGGCCGCCGGCAATAACGGACCGAAGGCGCCCTATGGTTATCCGGCCGCCTTCGACGGCGTGATCGCGGTGACGGCCACCGATGCCAAGGACGGGCTGATGCCGCAGGCCAATCGCGGCGCCTATGTCTTCATCTCCGCTCCCGGCGTTGAGATGGTGGCGCCGAGCGGCGCCGGCTCGGACGTGGTGACCGGGACGTCCTTCGCCGCGGCGATCGTGACCGGCGCCGTCGCCAATCTGTTGCATGCCGCGCCCGACCGCTCTGCCGACTGGGTCGAGAAAGCACTTGCCGCCACGGCAAAGGATCTCGGCGCGAAGGGGCGGGACAATGACTTCGGCTACGGGCTTCTGAACACCAAGGCGGCCGAGGCGGCGAAGGAATAGCCCGCTCAGGTCGCGTTTTGCTGAGGACGTAGGAGAAAATAGAATGCGGCGATATGCGTTATCATCAGCAGCGGTACGTAGATGATCGGGATCGCGTAGGTGGCGCCCAGTTCGCCTGCGCGTGCAGGAAGGCCGATCTGAATGGCGTGGTAATAGTCGACGATGAGGTCAACCGTCCCTGCGACGTTGAAGGCGACGACCAACGGCCAGAAGAGCGGACGTATCCTCACCGTGAGCAGCGCCAGCATGGCCAGCACGCCAGTCGCGAAATCGCCGTAGGCGGCGAACACGGCGAAATCAGCGGGCAGATTGGGGCTTACGACGCCCGGAACCAGGAAGACGAGCCCGAAGAAGCGGAAGCTGTGCAGCATAGCGATAGCGCGTTGCGCTGCGACCCGGTCCATCGACCTGAGCAACGGCAAACCGTACGCGCCGAAGCAAAGCAGCCACGCGACATAGCCGAGAACAAGATGGGTTTGGAACACCATTTCCGTGGACATTTGGCCTACTCTCAATAGTTGGTTCACGCGGCTTTAAGCCCGCTACCGTAATTCGACTATCCGGTGTAATCACAACAACCCATGAAGCAGAACTACACAGTCCGACATGGTGCGCTGGAGGGCGTCGAGGCGTTCCTGGCCGTCGCCAGGCGGCGTAACTTCCGCCGGGCCGCCGCCGATCTCGGGGTGACGCCATCGGCCGTGAGCCAGGCGGTGCGCGCGCTGGAAGCTCGCCTGGGCACGGCGCTGTTCGTCCGCACGACGCGGAGCGTTGGCTTAACCGAACCTGGCCAGCGGTTCCTCGACCGTGCCGGCCCGGCATTCGAGGAGCTCGTTGCGGCCGGCGAGGCTGCTCGCGATATCGGCCAGCGGCCGACCGGTCTGCTACGTCTGTCTGTGCCTCGCGCTATCGTGCCGCTGATGTTGGAGCCGGTGCTCGCGTCGTTCTGCCAAGCCTATCCTGAGATCGAACTGGAGATCGCCGTGAGCGACCAGATGGTCGATCTCGCGACCGGTGGGTTCGATGCCGGCATCCGCCTCGGGCAACTCATCGCCGCCGACATGGTGGCGGTGCGGTTGACCCCGCCGTTCTCGTTCGTAGTCGTCGGCAGCCCTGACTATCTCGAGCGCTACGGCCGTCCCGAGCGTGTCGACGACTTGCGCCACCACGCCTGCTTACGCTTGCGTCGCTCGAATGGCGCCATCGCGCCCTGGTCGTTCATCGACGGCAACGGTGCAATCGAAGCGATCGTCTCAGGCCCGCTGATCGCGCACGACTATTCGACATTGGTCGGGGCCGCGATGCGGGGCGTCGGGCTGGCGCAGACGCCGCGACCACTCGCCGAAGGTCCGATAGCCGAAGGAAAACTCCAGTCGGTGCTGGACAGCGTCGCCACGACGACGCCGGGTGTCTTCCTTTATCATCCCGGCAAGCGCCAAGTCCTGCCGAAGCTGCGCGCCTTCATCGATCACCTCAAATCCGCGACCTGAGGCCAGGACGCACCCGCTGGTGCTGGCCAACAGCCGCCAAGAGTCGACCTCGGCCGTTCAGAGTGATTGCCTCTAGGCCGGCGCGCCGGCGACCGATCCCCTGACCACCAGGTCGACCGGCCAGACTTCGCCGTGAGCGCCCTCCTCCAGGCCGGAAATTCGCGCCGCCAGCCGTTCGGCGATGCGCGCGCCGGCGAGGCGGATCGACGAACGCGTCGTCGACAATGGCACCGAAAAATTTTCCGGCTTCAGCCAGGGAAAGACGTCGTCATGGGCGATCAGCGACAGGTCGCCCGGAATGGTCAGGCCGAGATCGCGCACCGCGCGCACCACGCCGAGCGCCATGATCAGGCTGGAGCAGGCGATTGCCGTCGGCGCGTCGCTTTGTTCCAGCAGACGCCTGGCGGCGCGGTAGCCGTTCTCCTCGGTCATGGTGAGGGAACAGACATGCTGATCTCGAAGCACCAGGCCGTTCGCCGCAAGCGCGCGGCGCACGCCGCGCTCGCGATGGATGGCGAAGGTCTCGCGATCGTCGCCGTTGATCAGCGCCAGACGCCTATGACCGAGCTGAACGAGTAGCCGCGCCGCCTCGTGGAAGGCGCCCTCATTGTCGATGTCGGTGAACGGATAGTCGAAATCGAAGCCTTCGCTGCGGCCATGGACGATGAAGGGAATGCCGAGCGTGTTGACGAGTGCCACCCGCCGGTCGGCCGGCCTCGGCGACGAGATATAGACCGCGTCGACCTGCCGGTTGGCGACAATGCGGCGGTAGGTCGTCTCCTGGTCGTCGGCATCGGCCGGTGACAGCACCAGGTCGAGCTCGTGCGAACGCGCATAGTCGCCGAGGCCGGACAGGAACTCGACGAAATGCGGGTCGATGTCGACGGTCGTTCCCGTCGGCAGCACATAGCCGATCATGCCGGTCTTGCCGGTCGCCAGCCGGCGGGCGCTCGGATTGGGGCGATAGCCGTGACGCTTGGCGGCATCGACCACCCGCCGGCGCGTTTCCTCGTTGACTTCCGGGTAGCCGTTCAATGCGCGGCTCACCGTAGTCTGCGAAAGCGCCAGCATGTGGGAGAGCTGCTTGAGGTTCACCGGAGGCCTCCAACCTCAAAGCGCTTTTAATCTGAATCGAGCTAGCCGCTACGAACCGCGTTGCCGAGCGCACTGACCATACGCACGGTTCGGACCGGTTTGAAGCCGAATTTGCTGCTGCACCGCCAGAAAACTGTGCTGCAGCGCACTTTCGCCGGCACCCGGCCGCAGAAATTAAATCGATTAATCTGGCTTTCTCTTGACTCCGGACCAATTCAGTGGCGTGATCAAAATCACCAAAGCGCTTTGGAAGACTCTACGAAAGGTTGCAGTTCCTTTCCGACTGAGTCACAGTCCTGCAGCGCCGGCGGACGGAATGGAGGTTTCGTTCGGTGTTTGTCACCACTGGGAGGGAATACCGATGAAGAAAATGCTTCTGCTGGGCGCTGCGTTTGCCACGCTTGCGCTCGCCATGCCGGCGCAAGCCGAACTGAAGTTCAAGCCGGGCGAAGATCCCCGTTTCAACTGGGCGAACTACGAAGAGCTCAAGAAAGTCGACCTCAAGGGCGAGACGCTGACGATCTTCGGGCCGTGGCGCGGCGAGGACGAAGGGCTTATCCGCACCGTCCTCGATTACTTCTCCGAAGCCACCGGCGCCGAGATCAAGTACTCCTCGTCGGAGAATTACGAGCAGCAGATCGTCATCGACACGCAGGCCGGCAGCCCGCCCAACATTGCCGTGCTGCCGCAGCCGGGCCTGATCCAGGATCTGGCATCGAAGGGCCTTTTGACGCCGCTCGGCGACGATACGGCCAACTGGGTCAAGGACAATTACGGCGCCGGCCAATCCTGGGTCGACCTCGGCACCTTCAAGGACAAGGACGGCAAGCCCGGCTTCTTCGCCTTTCCGTACAAGGCCGACGTGAAGTCGCTGGTCTGGTACTCGCCGGACAATTTCGAGGAAGCCGGCTACAAGGTGCCGAAGACGCAGGAAGAGCTTGCCGAGCTCGAAAAGAAGATCATCGCCGACGGCGGCACGCCATGGTGCATCGGGCTTGGTTCGGGCGGCGCCACCGGCTGGCCGGCGACCGACTGGGTCGAAGACATCATGCTGCGTACCCAGACGCCCGAGACCTACGACAAATGGGTGAAGAACGAAATTCCGTTCAACGATCCGGCAGTGGTCAACGCCATCGACATTTTCGGCAAGATCGCCACCGACGACAAGATGGTCGAGGGCGGCGCCAAGGCGGTTGCGGCGACCGATTTCCGTGACAGCCCGAAGGGCCTCTTCTCGGTGCCGCCGAAATGTTATCTGCACCATCAGGCATCGTTCATCCCGACCTTCTTCCCGCAAGGCACCAAGATGGGCGAGGATGCCGACTTCTTCTACTTCCCGCCTTACGCTTCCAAGCCCGAGCTCGGCACTCCGGTGCTCGGCGCCGGCACGCTCGCCATGATCACCAAAGACAGCAAGAGTGCCCGCGCGTTCATCGAATTCCTGAAGCTGCCGCTCGCTCATGAGATCTGGATGGCGCAGGGCGGCTTCGTGACGCCGTTCAAGTCGGTCAACAAGGACGCCTATGCCAGCGACGCGCTGAAGAAGCAGGGCGAGATCCTGGCCAACGCCTCGACCTTCCGCTTCGACGGGTCCGACCTGATGCCGGGCAAGATCGGCGCCGGTGCGTTCTGGACCGGCATGATCGACCTGGTCGGCGGCAAGTCCGCCCAGGACGTCGCCACCGACATCCAGAAAAGCTGGGACGCGATCAAGTAAGCGGCCGGCTTGAGTTCCAAATGTGATGTGGTCCGGGCCTCAAACGGCCCGGACCTTATCCGGTGCTTGGCGTCGCGTCGATTGTCGTGAGCACAACGCATTCCGGCATGACGCGCGCCCAGTGACCTGCTTTCCGGCTGGTCGCGCTCCAGACAACTGAATCGGCGCATGATCCCGTCGCCAAAGCCATTCTCGACTGGCGGATCCGTGCGCAGGGGGAGGGACCCATGGCGGCTCAGATTTTCTCGGCGATATTCGTCATCATCATCGGCGTGGGCGGCTGCGTCGCCTATTTCTGGGGCGCCAACAAGGCACTCGACACGATCTTTCCGGCACGCGGCGTTTCCGGCAAGGCGGCGATCAACAATCTGCGCCGGCAGGGGGTGATCCGACCCTGGCTGTTCGTCGGCCCGGCGATGATCATCCTCACGATCTACCTGATCTACCCGGTAGTGGAGACGCTGAGGCTGTCGTTCCTCGATCGCGGCGGCGCCCATTTCGTCGGCTTGGCCAACTATCAATGGGCGTTCGGCGACCGCGAGTTCCGCAACTCGATCCTCAACAACATCATCTGGCTGGCGGTGGTGCCGGCCGCCTGCACCTTCCTCGGGCTGATCATCGCCGTGCTCACCGACAAGATCTGGTGGGGCACCATCGCAAAAAGCCTGATCTTCCTGCCGCTCGCCATCTCGTTCGTCGGCGCCAGCGTCATCTGGAAATTCATCTACGAATATCGCGGCGAGGGCCAGACGCAGATCGGCCTGCTCAATGCCATCATCCAGTATTTCGGCGGTCAGCCGCAGGTCTGGATCTCGCTGCCGTTCTGGAACAACTTCTTCCTGATGGTCATCCTGATCTGGATCCAGACCGGCTTTGCCATGGTCATCCTGTCGTCGGCCTTGCGCGGCATTCCGGAAGAGACGCTGGAAGCCGCCGTCATCGACGGCGCCAACCCTTTCCAGATCTTCTGGAAGATCATGGTGCCGCAGATCTGGGGCACCATCGCCGTCGTCTGGACCACCATCACCATCCTGGTGCTGAAGGTTTTCGACATCGTGCTGACCATGACCAACGGCCAGTGGAACAGCCAGGTGCTGGCCAATCTGATGTTCGACTGGATGTTCCGCGGTGGCGGCGATTTTGGCCGCGGCGCCACCATCGCCATCATCATCATGATAGCGGTCATTCCGATCATGGTCTGGAACATCCGCCAGGCAAACAAAGAGACGGAAGGGCATTGAGATGGCCGTGGCGACCGGAAAGTCCTTTGTCAGCCGTTTCGGCGTCCATATCGCCGTCTTCATCTTCGTTGCGATCTGGACGATCCCGACGCTCGGTATTCTGGTCTCGTCGCTGCGCGACAAGGACCAGATCATCGCTTCGGGCTGGTGGAACTCGTTCACCAGTTCCAGCCAGACGGAGGCCGGACGGCTGCCGCCCGCCTCGGCGCAAGTCGAGAAGGACGGCAAGTTCATCCTGCAAGGCAATATTTTCGGCGACGG
Organism: Mesorhizobium sp. M0954; assembly: GCF_040319155.1. Classification (NCBI taxonomy): domain Bacteria; kingdom Pseudomonadati; phylum Pseudomonadota; class Alphaproteobacteria; order Hyphomicrobiales; family Phyllobacteriaceae; genus Mesorhizobium; species Mesorhizobium sp. M0954. The sequence continues at coordinate 293,451 of NZ_JAMYNR010000005.1, forward strand.
CCCGGCCCGCAACATCAGCGCCTTCGGCGTCAAGTCGGCCGCGCCGACGCAATATCCCGCCGGCACGACAGCCGATCTCGGCGACGGCGTGACCCTGCAGCTCAATGCCGACGGCAGTTTCGTCATGACCTCGCCGAAGGCTTTCGAAGGCGAGCGCGGCCAGCGTGTCTATTACGCCTCGTCGGCGCCGCCGAAATTCACCACCGACAATTACGACACGGTGCTGTTTTCGGAAGGCATCGGCCGCTCCTTCATGAACTCGCTGACCGTCACCATTCCGGCGACCGTCATCCCGATCCTGATCGCCGCGTTCGCCGCTTACGCGCTGGCCTGGATGCGCTTTCCCGGCCGGGCCCTGCTCATCGCCGTCATCATCGGCCTCCTGGTGGTGCCGCTGCAGATGTCGCTGATCCCGCTATTGAAGCTCTATAACGGCGTCGGCAGCTTCTTCGGCGTGCCGTCGAAGACCTATCTCGGCATCTGGCTGGCGCATACCGGCTTCGGTCTGCCTTTCGCCATCTATCTGTTGAGGAGCTATATCGCCGGCCTGCCACGCGAGATCATGGAGTCGGCACGCATCGACGGGGCCAGCGATTTCGAAATCTTCGTCAAGATCGTGCTGCCCCTGTCGTTCCCGGTGCTGGCCTCGTTCGCCATCTTCCAGTTTCTCTGGGTGTGGAACGATCTGCTGGTGGCGATGGTTTTCCTCGGTACCGAGGGCGACCAGATCGTACTGACCGCCAAGCTCAATGCATTGCTCGGCTCGCGCGGCGGCGACTGGGAGATCCTGACGACATCGGCCTTCGTCACCATCATCGTGCCGCTGATCGTGTTCTTCTCGCTGCAGCGCTATTTCGTCCGCGGGCTGCTTGCCGGCTCGGTGAAAGGAGGTTGAGATCATGCAATCCGCTTTGAAGGCGACCCCGAAGCCCGATCTCGCTATCGATCGCGACTGGTGGCGAGGTGCCGTGATCTACCAGATCTACCCGCGCAGCTACCAGGATTCGAACGGCGACGGCATCGGCGACCTCAGGGGCATGATCGGCCGGCTGCCCTACATCGCCTCGCTCGGTGTCGACGCCATCTGGATCTCGCCATTCTTCAAATCGCCGATGAAGGATTTTGGCTACGACGTGTCGGATTATTGCGACGTCGATCCGATGTTCGGCACGCTGGCCGACTTCGACGCGCTGACCGCAGAGGCACACCGGCTTGGCCTCAAGGTGATGATCGACGAGGTGCTCTCGCACACCGCCGACATCCATCCGTGGTTCAAGGAAAGCCGGTCGAGCCGCAGCAATCCAAAAGCCGACTGGTATGTCTGGGCGGATGCCAAGCCGGACGGCACGCCGCCCAACAACTGGCTGTCTATCTTCGGCGGCTCGGCCTGGCAGTGGGACACCAGCCGCCAGCAATATTATCTTCATAATTTCCTGGCCGAGCAGCCTGACCTCAACTTCCACAGCCGCGCGGTCCAGGACGCGCTGCTCGACGTCACCCGCTTCTGGCTGGAGCGCGGCGTCGACGGTTTTCGCCTCGATACCATCAATTTCTATTTCCACAGCCAGGGCCTGGAAAACAATCCGCCGCTGCCGCCCGAGCAGCGCAACGACCAGACGGCGCCGGCCGTCAACCCCTACAACTACCAGGACCATCTCTACGACAAGAGCCGGCCTGAAAACCTCGGCTTCCTCGAACGCTTCCGCGCCTTGCTCGACGAATACCCGGCGACGGCCGCGGTTGGCGAGGTCGGCGATTCGCAGCGTGGGCTGGAAGTGGTGGCGGCCTATACGGCCGGCGGCAAGCGCGTGCATATGTGTTACTCCTTCGACTTCCTGGCGCCGGAGAAGATCAGCGCGGCAAAGGCACGCTCGGTGCTGGAAACCTTCGGCAAGGTGGCCAGCGACGGCTGGTCGTGCTGGGCCTTCTCCAACCATGACGTGATGCGCCCTGCCTCGCGCTGGGCAGCCGGCGAGCCCGACCCGACCGCCTACCTCAAGGTCATCTCGGCGCTGCTGATGTCGTTGCGCGGCTCGGTCTGCATCTATCAGGGCGAGGAGCTCGGGCTCAGCGAGGCCGAGCTCAGCTTCGAGGATCTGCAGGACCCATACGGCATCCGCTTCTGGCCTGAATTCAAGGGACGCGACGGCTGCCGTACGCCGATGGTTTGGGACGGCGCTGCCCGCAATGGCGGCTTCTCGACGGCAAAGCCCTGGCTGCCGGTGCCCAGCAAGCACCTTGCGCAAGCCGTCAATGTGCAGCAAGGCGACGACGGCTCGCTGCTCGAGCACTACCGGCGCTTCCTGGCTTTCCGCCGCGCCCATCCGGCACTGGCCAAGGGTGATATCGAGTTCATCGAAAGCGAGGGCGACACCGTCGCCTTCACGCGCCGCGAAGGCAACGAGCAGATCGTCTGCGCCTTCAATCTCGGAGCAAAGCCGGCCGAGGTCGATCTTGGCGGCCGCTCATTGCAGCCCTTGCCGGGACACGGGTTTTCGGGACAGACTGGCGCCGGCACTATCCGCCTCGGCGGCTACGGCGCCTGGTTCGGGCGTATCGACTGAATTCAAGGAAGAACTGGAGGGTACCATGGCCGATGTCACGCTAAGGCAAGTGAGGAAATCATATGGCAATCTCAACATTCTGCACGGCGTCGACCTCGACATAAAGTCGGGCGAATTCATCGTCTTCGTCGGTCCCTCTGGTTGCGGCAAGTCGACCTTGCTGCGCTGCATCGCCGGGCTGGAGGAGATCACCTCGGGCGAGCTCAAGATCGACGGCGAGATCGTCAACGACGTGCCGCCGTCAAAGCGCGGCATCGCCATGGTGTTCCAGTCCTATGCGCTCTATCCGCACATGACCGTCTACGACAACATGGCCTTCTCGATGAAGATCGGCAAGGAAAGCAAGGCCGAGATCGACAAGCGGGTGCGCCAGGCGGCCGAGATCCTGCAGCTGACCAAATATCTCGACCGTCTGCCCAAGGCGATGTCGGGCGGCCAGCGCCAGCGCGTCGCCATCGGTCGCGCCATCGTGCGCAATCCCAAGGTTTTTCTGTTCGACGAACCGCTGTCCAACCTCGACGCGGCGCTGCGTGTCGCCACCCGCATCGAGATCGCCAAGCTCAAGGAATCGATGCCGGCCACAACGATGATCTATGTCACTCACGACCAGGTCGAGGCGATGACGCTGGCCGACCGCATCGTGGTGCTGAAGGAAGGCCATATCGAACAGGTCGGCACGCCGATGGAGCTCTACAAGCGGCCCGGCAATCTGTTCGTCGCCCAGTTCATCGGCTCGCCGGCGATGAACATCCTGCCGGCGACGATCGACAAGACCGGCAACCCGACGGTCGTCAGCCATGTCGGCGGCCGCAAGGCAACGGTGCCGATCGCAACGCCTGCGTCGGCGAAAGGCGCAGCGGTGAGCTTCGGGGTGCGGCCGGAGGATCTGATGATTGCCACCGGCGCCGACTATTTGTTCGAAGGGACGGTCGATTACGTCGAGCAGCTCGGCGAGGTCCAGCTCGTCTATGTCGACATCGGCCGCGCCGACCTGCCGCTGGTGACCAAGCTGCCGGGCAATGTCGAGGTCAAGCGCGGAGCGACACTGCGGCTGACGGCGGACGCCGGAGACCTGCATATTTTCGACGCGGACGGGCGCTCTTTCGCGCTCCATGAAGCAGAAGCAAAGGCGGCTTGAAGCAGGCATTCTTCCGCCATGCGAGAGACAAGAGCGGGGGGGCTGGGGCCGCGCGGGTTTGTGGGAAGTAAAATGTGCGGGTTGTAGCGTTGATGGGTTTTAAGGCCCCCCCCCCCCCCGAAGAAAGAAGAAAAGATTAACAAA